>NZ_JAJCNG010000012.1:0-99084 GCF_020561005.1 Mediterraneibacter sp. 210702-DFI.3.120
ACCGGGCATTTTTCATTTACAGGAGGATTTTGAATGAACAATACCGCAACCAACAGTACCCCTTGCCCGACTGTGAGAAAGCAGATCGGCAAAACAACCTATATCGTCCGTGTGCATTTCAGCCAGACTGCAAAAGAAACGATGGAGGACAAAATCAAGCGTCTGCTCCGTGAGGAAGTCCGCAAAATGTGACTTTTTTTTTGAATTTGATGAAAAAGTCCTTGACTTTTTGTCTCTGGAAAAACAGCAAAGTCTATCTTGATTTCTGTTGGTGTCCGGCTGGCTGCATTTAATCTGAAAGAGATTGCAAATTTAACCTGTACGGATGAGCTGGATCTGGCAAGCATCGGAGAAAAGAAAGTGGCATTGTTCTGTTGTATTCCCGATGCCGATACTTCTTTGAACTATCTGGTAGGCATGATTTATAGCAATCTGTTCCAGACACTATATTATGTAGCAGATCGGAAATATGGAGGGAGATTGCCGGTACCCGTCCACTGTATCATGGATGAGTGGCCGAATGTAGCCTTACCGGATGATTTTGATAAGATCCTTGCTACCATGCGGTCACGTGCAATTTCCTGCAGTATCATCATCCAGAATATGGCGCAAATGAAAGCCCTGTTTAAGGACTCATGGGAAAGCTTGGTAGGTAATTGCGTGCGCCCAGAAGTCGCCAGCGCATTATAAATTCGGCGGCGTGGTATTTATGGAATACTGCCTTTAGCAAGCAGTAGGTAAAAGTATCAAGTGATGAAAAATCACAGCCTATTATTCTACAACTTATCCGAGAGGGGAAACCCGAAGGGGAGTGTAGCATGTTGTCGCTTTTGTCAATGGATAAAAGCCTGAATGATAAGGTACTAATCCTGTGTATCTGAAAATTCAAGAATAAAAATTCGTGTATGAGGTACAAAGCTAAACTGCCTGAACGATAGCCAGAGTGGGGGAATCCGCACTCCGCATACGAAAAGGATTGAAACGTATGCTATTCCATGTTGGTTTCATTTCGCAGTTATGAAAGCAAGCGATACTCATGGAAGGACAACCGCAAGACAGCGGGTAAATGGCGAAAGTCGGTGCCGACAACACGAAACGCTAATTCCATAAATACTAACTGGGGATGACCTAAACCTGGTAACGGGCATGGTCACACAGCTCCCATAGTAGTCTGAGACGTTAATGACGTTCACATGGCGAAGGGGAGCAGCTTATTTACTAATACGATATGAAAGGACGGTGCGAGAGGCATTGAGAAATCCAATCCAAGTATTAAGTAGTTTGACGGAAAAGTCAAAGAATGAATCTTACAGGTTTCAAAGATTATATCGGAATCTGTACAATCCAGAGTTCTATTGGCTTGCATATAAAAACATATATGCAAACACAGGCAGTATGACTGCCGGTGCAGATGGAACTACTATTGATGGCATGAGTGACGAAAGAATCCAAAGGATTATTGAATCCATGCGAGATAAAAGTTACCTGCCAAAACCTGCACGCAGGGAATATATTGCTAAGAAAAACAGTAATAAAAAGCGTCCGTTGGGAATCCAGTCGGGCAATGACAAACTGGTGCAGGAAGTAGTGAAGATGATTTTAGAAAGCATTTATGAGCCTGTGTTTAAGAAAACATCTCATGGGTTCAGACCAAACAAAAGCTGTCAGACAGCATTATACCAGATACAGAAAACCTTTACGGGAACGAACTGGTTTGTTGAGGGCGATATACACGCCTGCTTCGACAGTTTTAATCACCACACAATCATCAGATTGCTGAGAAAACGTATTGATGATGAAATGTTTCTACAACTCATCTGGAAATTTCTAAAAGCAGGCTATATGGAGCAATGGACGTACAATCGGACATACAGCGGAGTACCGCAGGGTTCAGGTGTCAGTCCAGTGCTTGCAAATGTGTACCTTCACGAATTAGATAAATTTATGGAGGAATATGCACAGAAATATAACCGAGGAAAGAAGAAACAAATGAACTCCGACTACAAGAAAGTTGTCAAAAAGGCATCCTATTATAGATGTATGGGCAAAAAGAAGTGGGCGGATTTATCTCCAGAAGAACGCTGGGAACGCAATAAACATTTGAAAATGCTTGAAAAGCAAACACGACAGCTAACTCCGACCGAACCTTTGGATGAGACGTATAAACGGATTCAGTACACCCGATACGCTGATGATTTCATCATTGGAGTAATTGGGAGCAAAGCGGACGCAGAACAGATGAAAGCTGACGTCGGCAGATTTCTCAGGGAAGAACTGGATTTGGAAATGTCCGAAACCAAAACCAAAGTTACGCATACAGGAGACAGAGCCAGATTTTTAGGCTATGACATTACGGTATCCAGAAGTCAGGATTTAAAGAAATCCGCAGGAGGATACAAAATCAGAAGCAATGCAGGAGTGGTGAAATTACTTGTACCCAGAGAAAAATGGGTGGGAAAGTTACTGGAATATCATGCAATCAAAATCAAGATTAACGAAAACGGAAAAGAAAGATTTGTAGCCCTACACAGAGGAAAACTGGTAAATCAAAGCGATATAGAGATTCTGGCAAGATATAATGCGGAAGTTCGTGGACTTTACAACTATTATGCCATAGCAAATGATTCCTTCAAGATAGGCAGATTTGCCAATCTTATGAAGTACAGTATGTACAAGACATTTGCCTGTAAGTATAAAACAAATGTTCACGAAATCAAGCGCAGATATTGTGTTGGAGGTCTGTTTACAATCGCATACGATACCAGAGCAGGAAGGAAAATCACGACCTTTTACAGAGACGGGTTTAAGCGAAAAGAATCAGCTACGAAGTTTGACAATGTGAGCGAACTTCCGCAGTTCTCAAAATACGCTAAAACCAACACTCTGAAACAGAGAGTGGAACGCCATACCTGTGAACTTTGTGGAAAGGATTGCAGAAATCTGGAAATCCATCAAGTAAAGAAACTAAAAGACTTAAAGGGCAATGCGGAGTGGGTACTCCTTATGCGCAAAAGGAGACGGAAAACTCTTGTGGTATGCCCTGAATGTCATAAACTGATTCATTCTTAATACCGTAAATATAATAAGCGGAAAGCCGTATACATCGAGAGGTGTACGTGCGGTTTGGGAGGGAGGGGACGCAAGTCCTGCAAAGGATGAGCTGAACCTTACCTCATGATGAACTTTTATATCTGGGAGGCAACGAAAAAGAGGGACATAAATATATTTCGGAACTGTTGGGAAAAGAAACTTTAGATACAAATACTTATGGACAGACAAAAGGACGAAACGGAAGTTATTCTACGAACTATCAGCAGACAGGGCGGGAACTTTTTACACCGGATGAGATCCGCTTACTGGATAACCGGAAAGCAATCCTGTTTGTCCGAGGGGAACGTCCCATGCTGGATGACAAATATAATTTAAAGAAACATCCAAATGTGAAATGGACAGAGGATGGCGGTGCGCCCCCGTATGACTATGCGAAAGCTCCGAGGTCACATGATGATTTGAATATTGATATTGAACGCTTAGATGATTATGAGCTGCTCTGTGAAGAGGACATCCTCGGCAAAGAGCAGCCTTTTTAGATGGGAGGAATGTGTATCGTGCATATGATGCAGAAATTGTTTAAGAAAAAGAATCCGAAGACGAAGCCTTTGCGAATGAGTGGTGTACAAAAACGATTTTTTGTCAGCTATGCAGTAATCGTATTCGCCATGATGTGGTGTACAACCCCTGTTCTGGCTGCAGGAGATCCATTAGCAGTGGTGAATAACTTGTCTGATTTTATTTTTTCCTTGATCCGGGCGATTGGCTTGATCTTGTTAGGATTTGGTGTGATGCAGATCGGCTTGTCTTTAAAGTCGCATGATCCAAGCCAGAGGGCAAATGGATTTTTGACTTTAGCAGGCGGCGTCATCATTACCTTTGCAAAAGAGATTTTGGATTTGATCATGGTGTAATCTGATATCAGCAGTACAGCGGGAGAGCAGACACTGTGCTGTTCTCCCTGTCTGTAAATGGAAACAACAGGGAGGTGAAATGCTACTTGGAAAGTGATAACTGGATCGTTCAAAATCTAAACAATGCGTTAGAAACATGGAATTCTAAGCTGTCAGAAATCTGGCAGCTTTTAACGCAAAGCCCGGAAACCTTTAAAGGCGGAGATATCTGGAGTGTGATGCTGACCATTCATGATGCTCTAAAAGGAATCGGGTATGGACTTTTAGTACTTTTTTTTGCAATCAGTGTAGTGAAAACCTGTAGCAGCTATCTGGACGTAAAAAAGCCAGAGCATGCGGTGAAATTGTTTATCCGGTTTGCACTGGCAAAAGGGGCAGTAGGGTATGGGCTGGAATTGATGATGGCACTTTTTTCTGTCATACAGGGAATGGTATCCACAATCATGCAAAATTCAGGATTTGGTGGGGATTCAGATGTAATCGAACTTCCGGCTGAAATGGTGGAGAAGATTGAAAGTGTAGGATTATTAGATTCTATTCCTCTTTGGATTGTTACACTGCTTGGCAGTCTGTTTATAACAGTCCTGTCATTTATTATGATCTTGACCGTGTATGGAAGGATGTTCAAGCTGTATATGTACACAGCCATAGCACCCATTCCCATTGCGACTTTTGCAGGAGAGCCTACACAGAACATAGGGAAGAACTTTGTCCGTTCCTATGCAGGGGTTTGTATGGAAGGAGCAATCATTGCACTTGCCTGCATTATTTTTTCTGTATTTGCTGCCAGTCCGCCGGCAATCGCAGACAGCAGTTTATCTGCGGTGAATATTGTATGGAATTATGTGGCAGAGCTGATCTTTAACCTATTAGTATTGGTAGGGGCAATTAAGGCAGCGGACCGGATTGTAAAAGAAATCATGGGGTTATAAGTAAGGAGGCAGGAGTATGAAAGAACAACCAATTTTAGGATACGATTGGGAAATGGGACATGAAGAAATTAAACTGGAGATAGGCACTTACTATACAGGAAAAGGTCTGTATATTGGAATGCTGGCAAAGGAAGATGGTGTATGGGAATCTTTTAGTGATCTGACGGTAAATTTACCGTTTGAGAGATCGGATGTTCATGAGGCCTTTATCCAGGACTTTGGGAGTAAGGAAAAATTGAAATTTATTCAAAAACATAAGTTGGGTAAAATTCTTCCAGAGCGAGGACATTCTGGATTCTGTACCTATGCAAAAGTGGCATTTAATCTTAAGCGGCTGGAGGAATTAGATCCAGAAGGAATGAAACGTTTTTATAAGGATCATCCAGAACTTGAAGAAAAGAGCCAAGTGCCGAAAAAGAAAAAACGAAATCAAATGGAACGGTAAAATGTGGGAATACAAAAGGAAAGGAGTTATGACAGAAAAGGCCGTCCCCTGGCTTATTTTCTGTTATTTGTATTGACAAAATGGAAGTAAAAATGAACAAAGAGATCCAGGAATTTCAGGAGTCCTTTTTCTTTGGGCTGAGCATGCGGCAGTGTTTCTTTTCTGTATTGGCGATTGCTGCTGCAGTAGGTGTTTATCTAGGGACAAAAGATACCTGTGGAACGGAGATTGCCGGATGGCTGAGTGTTTTTGCTGCAGCCCCTTTTGCGGGATGTGGTTTTTTCCGCTATCACCAGATGACACTGGAAAAGTTCGTATGGGTGTGGTTAAAATCAGAGATCTTATGCCCCAAAAAGCTGGTGTTTCAATCGGAGAATCTCTATCTGAAATGTCTGGAAGAGACAATAGAAATCGGAACACGTTCCTGCAGAAATGGAACGGAGCTGGTAGAACGAAAGAGAAGCAAAAATAGAAAAAAGAAAGGAAGGGGGGATACGGTTGATTAAAACGCTGCATCGTACATTAAAACTAGAAAAAGAGAAATTTAAGATTCCGAAGTCTGTACAGCGGGCAATCCCGATACAGCGGATCTGGCCGGATGGCATCTTTCAGTCCGGCAGGCTGTTTTCAAAATCGTTCCGTTTTACGGATATCAATTATTCCATTGCAAGCAAAGAGGATAAGACAGAAATGTTTCTGGATTATTCCGAGCTTTTAAATGCATTGGACTCCGGCGCATCCGCCAAACTTACCATTAATAACCGCCGCATCAATAAGGCAGAATTTGAACAATCCATTCTGATCCCTATGAAAGAGGACGGATTGGATGAATACCGAAAAGAATACAATGAAATGCTGTTATCCAAGATCAGTGATACCAACAACAGCATTCTTCGGGAACGGTATCTGACGATCAGTGTCCATAAGAAGAACATTGATGAGGCAAGGACCTACTTCGCACGTGTGGGAACAGATATTACCACACACCTGGCGAAACTATCTTCCATTGGGGAAGAACTGGATGCTGGAGAGCGTCTGAAGATTTTCCGTGATTTCTTTAAAGAAGACGTTTCTGCGACAGCAGAGTTTGATTTTAAGGAAGCTGTAAAAAGAGGACATGATTTTAAAGATTGGTTTGCACCAGATTCTATGGAGTTCCTGCAGGATCATTTTAAGATTGATGGGCGATATGGGCGTGTTTTGTATATGCAGGATTATGCAACTTACGTCCGGGACAGCATGGTATCGGAACTCTGTGATCTGAGCAGAAACTTAATGCTGTCGATTGATATCCTGCCAGTCCCTACGGATGAAGCGGTCATTGAGATACAGAACAAACTGCTTGGTGTAGAAACTAATGTGACCAACTGGCAGAGAAGGCAGAACGAAAACAATAACTTTTCTGCAACCATTCCGTATGAGATGGAGTTGCAGAGAACCGAAACAAAGGAGATGTTAAATGACCTGACCACTAGAGATCAGAGAATGATGTTCGGGGTGTTGACCATTGTGCATATGGCAGACAGTTATAAGGAGTTGAACTCAGATACGGAAACCTTGAAATCCATTGCACGGAAAAATCTGTGTCAGCTGTCCACTCTGCGGTGGCAGCAAATGGACGGTCTGCATACGGCGCTGCCTTTCGGACCACGAAAGATCAATGCCCTGCGTACCCTGACCACAGAGTCTACGGCTGTCCTGATTCCTTTCCATACCCAGGAGATTATGCAGGAAGGAGGGATTTATTACGGGCAGAATGCGGTCAGCAAAAATATGATCGTTGTGGACCGGAAGAAACTGCTGAATGGCAACAGTTTTCGCTTAGGAGTCAGTGGATCCGGAAAAAGTTTTTCTGCCAAAGAAGAGATTGTTGCATTAGCACTTGCCACGGAGGATGACATCCTAATTCTAGATCCGGAATCCGAATTTGGAAATCTGACAGTAGCATTAGGGGGAGAAGTTGTAAAAGTATCGGCAACTTCTGGAATGCATCTGAATGCTATGGATATGGACAGCAGCTATGGGGATGATACCAATCCACTGATTGAAAAATCAGAATTTCTGTTGTCTGTTTTTGAACAGTTAGTAGGGGCAGGTAATCTTGGAGCAAAGGACAAATCCATCATTGACCGCTGTACAGCTGATACTTATCGAGATTATATCCGCAGCGGATATACAAAGGAGGTACCTACCTTAAAAGATTTGTACCGACAGCTGATGCTGCAGGAAGAGCCAGAAGCAAGAGCTCTTGCCTTATCAGCAGAATTATTTACCAGTGGAAGTCTGAACACGTTTGCACATAAAACAAATGTGGATACGAAGAACCGTATCATGGATTATGATATCCGGGAACTGGGGTCCCAGCTCATGCCCCTTGGCATGCTGGTAACACTGGATGCCATTTTCAACCGTGTGATCCAGAACTGGAAAAAAGGAAAACGGACCTGGATCTTTTGTGATGAGTTTTATCTGTTATTCCGCTATCCATACAGTGCAGAATTTTTTTATAAGTTATGGAAGCGTATTCGAAAGTATAATGGGTTCGTGAATGCTATGAGCCAGAATGTAGATGAGGTTCTACGTTCCGATACGGCAAGACTCATGCTCGCAAACAGTGAGTTTTTAGTTATGCTGAACCAGGCAAGTACGGACCGGGAAGAATTGGCAAGACTTTTGAACATTTCCGACAACCAGTTAGGATATATCACAAATGTGAAAGCTGGAAGTGGTTTGATACGCTGTTCTGGAAATCTGGTTCCATTTGAAAATACATTCCCAAGGAATACAAAGTTGTACCAACTGATGACAACAAAACCAGGAGAAAGTTTGAAAGCTGTATAGCATAGGTTCGCTCATCAAATGTGTTTTACAGTACGTCATAATTGAATCAAAAAATATGAAAGCCGTTACATGGGGGACTGTGTAACGGTTTTTAATTCATAGAGAAAGGGTGTGTAAATGTGATAAAAGATGTACAGGAAAAGAAAATATCTTTTTATACAGCTGAATGCATGGAATTTGAAACAATGGGAGAAGTGACAGAGTGCGCCACATTAAAAGAAGCCTTTCGGATATACCAGAAAATGGAACAGAAAAGATCCGGTATGGGGGTTGGGATTGGATTTATTTTACATGATCCAGATGTGCCTGAGTACAGTGATATCCACTATCCTTTATATCAAGGAAATGGGGTGGAGCGGGATTTAATTGCACTTGTGGAGGCTTATGAGAAGCACCCACTGGTACAGAAAGCACAAAAAGATATGCAGAAACTGTTAGATAGGAAAAAACAGGTGGAACGATAAAGGAGGAGAATAAGGCAGATATTAAAACAAAAGAGGTAGACCGGACGTTGAAAGTCCGGGAACATGCCAAACAGCTTCCCAAAGAATTGATCAAGGATATTACTTTAAAATCTGCAGAACGTTCCCTGCTATCTACGCATGACGGTTCCCATTTTTCTCCCAAACAGTCTCCGGAACAGTATGCTTCTGACCGGCTGGAAGAAGGAATCAAGTGGTCGGCCAGTAAAGGGGAAACCATCGTTTCTCAAGGCAGTAAAAAAGCGGCAAAAAAAAAGGCAGAGAAGACCTGGAGAGTCATCAAAGAACGAAGGAGTAAAAATGCGGATCGTACTGCTGAACAGAGTAGAAACAGTGGAACTCAAGGAAATTCACAAACAGAACGTCAAACTGATATACGAATTAAAACAAAAGAAGCGGTAAACAAAAGAACAGCAGGAGTAGCGAGAGAGAACATTGCAGAGGTAAAAAATGCGACCCCTTTGAGAGATTCTGCAAATCGTATCAAACAAGCACATACAGCGAAAACTTCAAAGGAAGCGTCAAAATTAAAGAAACAGGCAGAACATGCTTACCGTTCTGGAAAAAAATTAGCTGTCCAAGGGAAAAAGGCTGCAACACAATCTGCAAAGGCAGCTAAACGGACAGTATCTGGAATAAAAACAGCGGTTAAAACGGGAGTTACCGCAGTAAAATCATTAGGAACCTTTCTGGTGGCAGGCGGCTGGATTGTTGTGCTGTTGGTAATTGTTCTGGGGGTGATTGGTGGAATTGCAGGAAGCTCCGGGAGTACTAGTGCGGAGCCACTAAGTCAGGAGGTACTGGCTTATACATCTACCATTCAGAGGTATGCTTCACAGTATGGAATTTCGGAATATGTACCTTCAATCCAAGCAATCATGATGCAGGAATCCGGAGGACGTGGAACAGATCCTATGCAGGCAAGTGAATGTCCGTACAATACCCGCTATCCAAATAGTCCAGGGGCGATTCAAGATCCAGAGTATTCCATACAGGTAGGGGTACAATATTATGCAGATTGTGTAAGACAGGCAGGATGTGAAAGTCCATTAGATATCAGCAGGCTACAACTCAGTTGGCAAGGATATAATTACGGAAATGGTTATATTGGATGGGCTTTAGAACATCATGGCGGTTATAGTCTGGAAAATGCATTGCAGTTTAGCCAAGAAAAGGCAGCGGAACTTGGTTGGCCAAGATATGGAGATCCTCAATATGTTCCTCATGTTCAGAGATACTATTCTGGAGGTGGTATCCTTGGCGGAATATTTGGAAACGGACAGATTGTGCAAGTGGCAAAACAGGAAGTTGGGAGTAGTAATGGGGAAAAATACTGGAGATGGTATGGATTTGATTCTTATGTGGAATGGTGTGCCTGCTTTGTCAGTTGGTGTGGGGAACAAGCTGGATTGATAGAATCTGGTGCAATGCCGAAGTTTTCTTTGTGCGAAAATGGAATTGATTGGTTTAAAAGTCATGGAAAGTGGCAGGAAACAGGCGGCATTCCGAGTGCAGGTTCCTTGGTATTTTTTGATTGGAATGGAGATGGCATATCGGATCATGTGGGAATCGTGGAAAAATATGAAGGTGGAATCATTTATACAGTAGAAGGAAATACAGGTACTAACATTGGTGGTAATAATGTCCGAGGGGTTTGGAAACATTCATATTCTGTTGGAAGTGCAACTATTCTTGGATATGGGATTATTTAAATAAAGAGAATAAGAAGTGCTATTTTATACAGGCACTTAATAAACATAATAAAAGGAAACAGGCAGACTTGTGGAGTATAATATTTCACAAGTCTGTTGTTAAAGTAGTGTTTTTATAAATTTTTTTTAAAAATCTTTAAATGGAGATTGTTTTGACTGATATCTTTTCCTTTACGCAATTATTTGTGTCATAAGGAAAAATTTAGTGATTAAAAAATTGTAGACAGGGAAATTAAAAGGCGTATAAATTGACTATAGATTTTTACTTAAAATATATAGAACTTTAAATTTTTGTATTCAGAATATCTAAATTTTGAATTTATACTAATAATCTTGACTTTATAGTTATATACATATAATATTATATTTTGTCTTACAAATGTAATATTAAGGAGAAAGAAAAAATGCAGAAAAAGTGGAAGATAATGATTATACTTCTCACAATATTGATTATATTATATGCTTTGACCAGTTGCAAAGAAAAGATACAAGAAAAAAAAGGTAATGAAGACAATTGGAAAGTATATCAACAGTTAGAAGAAAAAGAAGAACAGAATATCCAAAATCCATTTATTAGAGAAGAAACGAAATGTATTTTAACAGAAAAAGAGAAGCAAGAACTTCGAAATCAATTATTAAAAATAGTAACTCAATGTAAGGATATTTATCATCCAATTATTGATCAAACAACAGGATATCAGAGTATTTCAAGAGAGGAAGTAAAAAAGATAAAAAAGCGTTTTGGCGAAAATGGTTTGGTATGTGTGGCTGAAAATATGAATATGGAAAATTATGAAAAAGTGGAAGAATTTTATCTGGATTATTTAGAGGATAGAGAAACAGATGTTACAATATATGAGGTAAATAATGATGGTTCTTTTTGTTCTGAAACTTTTATATATCGAAATAAAGTGTTGCAAACTTTTACAATGACTCTTACTTGGGAAAAAGGAGAACAAGCTGAAATATCAAACGGAACAGCGAACAATATTGCTGAAATAAAATACACATCAAAAGGATATCTAATCTATTCATATGAGTATATTGTTGCACATGCAGCACTAAAAGAATATTATCGTGTAAAACCGTTATCGGACACATTGCGAATATTAACTGATCAATATGTTTCTGTATTTAACTATTTGAACTATAATTTTCTTACTCAAAATTGGGACGAAAGTAATGTAGAAACGATATTATTACCTAGATTGTTTGAGGATTTATATCAGGTACATACAGGTGAACAATTAAAGAAAGATTCAGGGAGAATTTCAGCAGAAATATATGAAAATGTTATGATAGCTTGTTTACCTGTTACAATAGAAGAATTGCGAAAGCATTGTGGATATGATATGGAAAGTAATACCTATGATAGTGGAACCTTTTTTTATCGAGGAACATCCCCTTTTGGTGAAGTAGTAGATTATTTGGATAATAGTGATGGAACACTCACGCTATATGTTGATGCTGTATGGCCAGATAGGAATACTGATTGTGCTTTTAAAAATGAAATTGTCATTAAACCGTATGGCGATGGAACTTGTCAATATTTGTCTAATAAAGTACAGAAAATTGAATTAGATATTCCAGTATACGAAGAGTATTGAAAAAGAATTTCAACAAGTTAAATTATATATCTAAGCATTGCACTATAATATTTGAGGGCAGATTCGTATTTTTGCGATTCTGCCCTCAAATATTATAGACATGTTTCGTTTAAAGTTAAGGTATATTTGATGAATTAAAATCAATGCAGGTAATTTGCAAAAGGTCAAATAACATGATCACGTAGAATATGAAATAGAAAAAAATATATTGACATTCCAATCTTACGGATGTAATATTATAAATGTCTTACGCGTGTAAGATTCGTGGTGTTATATATATACTTCTAAATATGACACCTGTAAAAATAAAAAAGATTTATTAGCTATAAGTCTTACACGCGTGGTTTTTGTAAACGAATATTTAGTTATCAGGTTATAGAAAGAAGATTAAGGTATATATGAGTAAGAGAAGAAAAAAAGTAAAAAAGAAAAATAGAAAGATAGTTTGGATAATAGAAAGTTTGCTTTTTATAATACTTATCAGTTTGTTAGTCTTATTAAAAATTTTCAATCCGCAAGAGAGGGAGAAAATAGAAGAAAAATCTGAAGAAACAGTAAAACCATTAGTTATTCAGACACAACAGCGGAAACTGGATTTAGATCAGCTACATAGTAGTGCTGGAATTGTAATCAGTCTCGATGACAGTAAAGTTATATTTCAATTTCAACAGGATGAAAAAATATTTCCAGCATCATTAACGAAAATAATGACATGTATTCTAGCAATTGAAAATATAAACAATTTGGAAGCAACTATTACATTAGAGCCAGAAATATTTGATGAACTATATGCCCAAAATGCGTCAATGGCGGGCTTTCTACCTGGTGAAAATGCAAAAATAATTGACATATTGTATGGAAACATTTTGCCTTCAGGGGGAGAGTGTTCAATTGCTTTAGCGGAGTATGTTGCTGGTTCAGAACAAGCATTTGTAGAACTAATGAATGAGAAAGCTAAAGATTTAGGAATGAATAATACACATTTTATGAATGCAACAGGATTACATAATGAATCTCACTATACTACAGTGAAAGATATAGGAATTCTTTTACAGTATGCATTAAAAAATCAAACTTTTAATGATATATTTCAGTCAAAAAGTTATTTTGTTGCGCCGACAGACCAGCATTTAAGTGGTTTTACTTTTTATAGTAGTATGTTTAAACTACGAGATCAATGGGAGTTGGATGAGGGTGAAATTGTGGGAGGAAAAACAGGTTATACAGATGAGGCAGGGCTTTGTTTAGCCTCAGAAGCGATTGTTAATGGTCGAAAATATATTGCTATAACAGTAAATGCAGAAGGAAATCATAATACAGAACCATTTCATGTAAATGATGCTTTTTATTTATATAATCAACTACAATCGCAATGATTTTTTAAATTTATAATCATACAAATGCAGGGAGGAAATATTAAAAAGGAGTACTTCAGAGATTATTCTTTGGAAATTCAGAAAATAAATTATGAAGAAATTAAAAATACCAAGAAGTTTAGTCCTATTAATTGTTTTTTTTATAATGTTCTCGATTTTAATAGTACGGTTGTTTCAATTACAGATTGTGAAAGGACAAGAATACGAAAATAATTTTATTTTACAAACGAAAAGAGAAATTGTACTATCTGGAGCAAGAGGAAATATTTATGATCGTAATGGCAAACCACTTGCTACAAATAAGTTAGCTAATTCGGTTACATTCGAAGATCAAGAAACTTATAATTCAGATCGAGAGCGACAGTTGAATTTGAATTCAAAAATTTATCAGATGATTCGTATTATAAAAAGTAAAGGAGATAGCATAGAAACTAGTCTAAAAATTATAATAGATCCAAACGGTAATTTCCAATTTTCTGTAGATGATTTTTGGCTTCAAAGATTTAAAGCAGATGTATATGGAAAAGCGAACATCGACGATATGGAAGCTAAGGAACGAAATTCTACAGCAGATGAAATAGTCTCTTATTTATCAGATAAGTTCTGTGTTTTTGCGCAAGGAGAGAAGAAGTATACAGATAAAGAAAAAAAAGATTATGGATTACCGCAACAGTTTGAAAAAAGTGATCTACTTGATATTTTAAATATACGCTACGCATTATCTTTACAGGCATATCAAAAATATCTTTCAGTAACAGTGGCAAAAGATGTATCAGATGAAACTGTTGTTGCCATTATGGAAAATCAATATGATATTTCAGGAGTTGATATTAAACAGGATACAATACGAGTGTATGAAGGAGGAGAAGCGTGTTCCTCTATATTAGGATACACAGGCACTATATCATCCGAGGAGTTAAAAGAAAGGGATGATAGTAAATTAACCATTAATTCCATAGTGGGTAAATCTGGAATGGAGCAATATTTAGATCAAGTTCTTCAAGGAAGAGATGGGAAAAAGGAAGTATATGTAGATAATACAGGGAGAACTACACAAGATCTTGGAGTAATACAGCAACCGAGAGCAGGAAAAGACGTATATTTAAGCATAGATGTTGAATTACAGAAAAAAACATATGAAGCATTAGAAAGGAAGATAGCCGATATATTAGTGCAACATCTGATTAACACAAAAACTTTTGATAAAAAAGGGGTAGATGATACTACTGAAATAAAAATTCCAATATATGATGTGTATATTGCACTTTTAAACAATGGCGTTATTGATTTAGAACAATTAAGAGAAGAGGATGCTTCGGAATTAGAGAGAAAGTTTTTTCAAATTTTTCTGAAAAAGAAAAGTGAAGTGGTTCAAGGTATTGAAAAAGATTTAAGAGAATTGTCAACGAAATATAATGAATTGGGAATTGAAAATCAAGAATACCAGAGTTTTATCATTGATAATTTGAACATTATAAATAACAAGAACAATAATGAAGAATTAGTTGAAAAATGGGAAAAAGGCGAATTATCAATGAAAGACTATTTGTATGACCAAATTGGTGTTGGAAACATAAATTCAGATATAATTGCGTCAGAAGAAGAATACTTGAACAAAGATGAAATCTATGAATCATTGGTCTCTTTTATAGTAAATAAATTACAGGAAAATAGTCAGTTTGATGAGTTAATAAATAAATACTTGGTACTCAACGATGAGATATTGCCAGATGATATCGTTAGGCTATTATATGAACAGCAATTTTTAAATCCTGAAGATGAGGATTACGAAAACTGGAATCGAGGGCTAATTACCACTTTTGATTTGTTAATTAAAAAAATACAGAAACTTGAAATTACGCCAGCGGATTTAGCGTTAGATCCATGTTCGGGATCAGCAGTTGTTACAGATACCGCAACAGGAAAAGTGCTAGCATGTGTATCTTATCCGGGATATGATAATAATCGTTTAGCAAACCAAATGGATAACAAATATTATTATAAAATATATAATAATGCATCATTACCCTTATTTAATCGTGCAACACAACAGTTATCAGCACCAGGCTCAACATTTAAACCTGTTACAATTATTGCGGGATTAGAAGAAGGTGTAATAGATGAGTCAACCATGGTTGAATGCGATGGAGTGTTTGATAAAGTAGATCCACCTTTAAAATGCTGGAACCATGCAGGGCATGGGGCTGTTAATGGTGTAGATAGCGCATTGAAGAATTCATGTAATGATTATTTATGTGAAGTGTCATATCGTTTAGGAATGATAGACAATGATGAATTTTCGGATAAACAGGCACTAAATTATATACAAGAGTACGCGAAAATGTTTGATTTAGATGAAAAAAGTGGAATTGAGTTAACCGAAAGTAAACCTAAGATAACTGATAATTATGCTATTCCATCAGCTATCGGACAAGGAACAAATAACTTTTCTACAGTCCAATTGGGAAGGTATGTAACAACACTTGCAAACGAAGGTACTAGTTTCCAATTGTCACTAATTGACAAAATTGACGGGGTAGAAACAAGCCCGAAAGTGGAAAGCCAGATTGAAATCAATAAAAGAAGCTGGGAAGGAGTCCATGCAGGTATGGAATTATATACTCAAAGCACGGGGATATTTGACGGATTTCCAATATCGGTTGCAGGAAAATCAGGTACAGCTCAAGAAGTTAAGAATAGACCGGATCATGGTCTATTTATAGGATATGCACCTGCTGATGATCCAGAAATAGCAGTAGCAGTTCGAATTGTAAATGGGTATGAGGCAGGGAACGCAGTAGAATGCGGAAAAAATATTTTTGAGTATTATTTCGGTATAGAATAAGTTAGTGCATAAGTTGAGGAGAAAAACATAATGGATATATTATTTCAAATACATTATGAGTGGAACAAAGAACTCTTTTGTTTATATTATCAAACCCAAAATAGAAAGTACAGAAGGATATTATTATTCTTTTGTGGAGCAGTGATTATATTTTCATTTTGTCTATGTAGTAAAATTGGAAGAGAAATGATTATGACTATGATGATATTATTTGTTTGTGCTGTGATATTGATAAATAATATATATCTGAGACTAGCGACTTATATACAAATGGAAACTGCTTTAAAACAGTATGGAACTGGAAAAAGAATTATGACAATAAAAAAAGATGAGATTAATGTTTTAGTTCCGGAAAGCGGTAAGAAAATAATAGTGTCTTTTATCGAAATTATGGAAATTGGCACCATAAAAGAGTATTGCTGGATTCGCGTTATTAATCAACTTATTTTTATAAGAAAAGAAAATTTTGTTATCGGAGATATAGAAGACTTTAAAAGATTTATTAAATTAAACACATTAGCTGGAGAAGATTGGAGTAGAGTATGGAAAGGAAGAAATTAAAATGGATGTCATTTTACAAAATCATACATTGTATGATGAGGCGGTGATAGAATATTATTATCAAAATTTAAAATATGAAAATAAAAATGGAAAAAGGGAATTGGCTGATCTGAGTCGTCACTTTATAATCATTGAAGCATTTATTGGAATTGTAGTTTGTACTTTGATTGGATCAGACAAATGGATCTATAGTATTCCGCTTATTGCAATAACTTTTATATTTTTATATTATTGGACAATAAGTTATACTAAGAAAATATTTTTAAAATTAGATTCAAATTATTCTTATAAAAGGTATAAAGAGAAAGTAACTTATAACTTTTATGACGATAAGCTGGAAATTATAAGAAAGTACGATAGAACCATTATTGAATGGAAGAATATAACCTGTTGTAATATCAAAAAGAATCTTTGTTGGTTAGGATATGGTAATAAAGGGCTTGTAATTAATGGCGATGAATTTAGTTTTGGTACAGAGGAGCAATTTATTACATTTATAAAAAATAAAAATCACATTAATATCAATTTAGAGTAATTATTAGATTGAAATAAATGTTAGGGATCAAATAAGAATCCCTTTTCCAATTCATAAATCCATTTATTGGATTTATGGATGGACATATCTCAAATGATTACAGTTACATGTTATCTTTGGAATATGATAAAGTTGCCAAAATATGACTGACACATCATGTTAGAAGAGACAAAAATGAAAGAATCGAGGGGTGTATGAAGAATATTTATAAATTATGTGGGAAAATCAGTCTTTGTTTTTACCTGCTGTTTTTATATCAGGCATGGTATGTATGTCAGTATGGTGGGCTGAGAAGGCATTTGCTGATTTTGCTGATTAGTCTGTCTGGAATTTTGCTTAGTTCTGTACTATGGATGATTGCAAGGAAAAAGATGCAGCAAACATCTCAGCTCGAGAATAAAGTTCTTTTACGAATAGAGATTTTTCTTGCGTTGCTTGGTACAATCTATTTTGGCGGGCGTATCATTTATTCAGCAATTCCGTACAACGGGCATTTGTCATGGAAGCTTGATGAATTATGGAAGAAAAGGGAAGTAGATTTTGTCCACGATAACTTCTTTGAAGATGGTATCGAAGGAATTCTGACGGATTTAGAGGAAAAGCTTGAGATGCCGAAAAATCTTTATGTGGTAAATGGATTTAAGATGTCCTTTAATGAGACTGGGAAAGTTCAGACCTTAGATACCTTTCTTTACGGAAAAAATAAAAAAGGAACAGAAAAGACATATCTGATTACTTATGACAGAAAGATAAATGAGAAGATTATTGTTTGGGTGAACGGAGAAGCCAATGCCGATTATAATGCCGATATGCGTTTTGAGCCAATGCTCCGGATATTGGAGAAAGCAGACAGCGAAAATCAGGTGAAAATGTGGTCTTCAATTTTGGAAAATGAGACCTATGAACTTGTATATTATGGGCGCCGGTCTTTCGGAGTGATGGACGGGCTGCGTTATCTTCCCGGTGATGCAGACGGAGATGGTGTTGATCAAGGAAGTGAAAATTTTACACAACTTTTCAATGGCGGAGAAATTGTGGGATTTGAGGTTTCTCTTCACATGCCAGCTGTGAAAGATATCACTCCTGTTCGCTATATGATGGAACCAGAATATATCAGCCAGGAAGTGTTAGATAAAGAACAGATGGATGAGGTAAAAGATGTGGAAAGCTGGACAGTAGATCAGACAGACGGCAGTATGTATTTCTTTTTAGATGATAAGATAGGATGGCGTCTGGTGGTGGCTGATGCGGCGGCGGGAAGCAGATTTTACCAGTTGGAAAAAACTGCGGATGGCGGTGACACATGGGAAATGGCAAACCAGAATCCCTTTGGCGGAAATCTTGGGGTAACAGAGGGGTTGGAATTCTTTGATAAAAATTTCGGGTTTGCAGGGCTGACAGGAGCTTCCCAGTCCCATTCCAGCCTTTATGTCACCAGGGATGGAGGTACAACCTTTACGGAACTTCAGCTACCTTTGGAGACTGTGACAGAGCTACCGCCTTTGGCAAAAGAACTTAACTTTACCATAGAAAATTATAAATACTGTGAGATGCCGAAAAAGAAAGAGGATATCCTGACTATAAAGCTTTTAACAGGAGCTGGGGAAATCCAGGGAATTCGCTTTGAGTCAAAGGATAACGGAGAGACATGGGCATATGCTGGAATTAGTGTAGAGTGAGTATACATATGGAATGTCAGAATCTGGGGTTGGTTACCTGGATGTAATTTTAGACATTAGTATTCTTTGCTATAGCTTTAGATTTAAGATGCAATGGTTGGCTGTAATAGTTAATGCAATTGTAAAGTTTGTTACTAATCAGGCCAAAACCACACAGATGTCCAGCATAAATTGACAATTTGTAAGGCAAGTAACTGGAAGATTGTAAGTTAAAAAACATTGTGGTTTAAAGATTATATATTTCTTTATGCCACATTTTTTGTAACATAAATGTCACAAGCAGCTTTTATTTTGAGCAAGATAATTTATGGGAAGGATAGATCTTTATGATAAGATTTTTGAAAATTTTTTTTGGAACAGTCTTCACACTTCTTATTTTGATTGGAAGTTGTGTGTTTTATGCTTTTAAAATCGAACCGTATCGTATTGCATCAAATCAATTATATTTAAACGAAAAAACTTCTGATTTTATTAAAGTTGTTCAATTCTCAGACACGCATATAAAAGCGGATTTTAATTATAAGAACCTGGATAAGGTTGTAAACTATATCAATAAGCAAAATCCAGATGTTGTTGTGTTTACAGGGGACTTGTATGACAATTATGCCAAGTATCATGATGATGAACATATCATAAAAGAACTACAAAAAATCAATGCAACATATGATAAAATAGCAATATGGGGGAATCGCGATTGCGGTGGTGGAGCTGCCAGACAGTATGAAAATATTATGCAGCAATCAGGATTTACTGTGCTGAAAAATGAAAATTGGTATGTGACTACTGATTCAGATAAAAAAATATTATTTACAGGGTTAGATGATAGTATGCTGGGAAATGTATATATGCCGGATTCTACAAAGATATATGATTCGAATTACAATATTCTGTTAATACATGAGCCAGATACAGCAGACTCTTTTCAAGAATACCCTTATGATTTAGTGTTGAGCGGACATAGTCATGGCGGGCAAGTTAATATCCCGTTTATTCCTTCTATTAATCAAAAAGCTATCTCTTCTACAAACCTCGCTAAAAATTATGTCAGCGGAATGTATGAATTAAATTCAAAGACAAAAATATACGTAAATACAGGAATCGGAACTACACATGTTTCTGGTCGGTTGGGGGTTGTTCCAGAAATATCTATATTTCATATTTATTTATAATAATTGGAATTGATAAGGCTACGTTGTTAATAGTTAATAGTGTGTTAAAAGAGATACACTCTCTTATTTGATGTTATATAAAGGTAAATTAGACCAAATAATAATGTGCTTGTATGTAGAAGTAATATGTAAAATACAGACTATGTATGTCACTAATTTAAGATCAGGTTTAGAGTACATAGTAAAAGAACAAAATGATTTGGCAAAAGATTACTATAAAAAAATCGCCCAGCCTGTGAGAGTCTGAGGCGATTTTTGATAGGGTATCTTATTGTCATTTATTGTCATTAAGAATTTGAATGAGACTATGAAGAAAAGTCTGTAAATATGATCTTCTATGATAAGAATGGGCGATAGGCTTAAACAAAATCAGCTTTTCGCCCTTGCTTTATATATAACAGTTACAAAATTGCATGTCAACAGCAGGCGGGTAATCCGCCTGTTTTTCTGCTTTTTTTATTACTCTGGCAAGCGACCTTCATACATGATACTTAACTCTCCATAAACCTGAGCCCAGTTCCGGATTGTTGCAGTCCATTTTTTTGTAGCTTCAAAGGTAGCCAGATAAAGGGCTTTTAAAAGGGCTGTATCGCTTGGAAAGACGCTTCTCTGACGGTTCAGCTTCCGATAAGTGGAATTCAGAGATTCAATGGCATTTGTTGTATAAATGACCTTTCTAACCGCTGCTGAAAACTTGAAGATTGGGGAAATAGCATCCCAGTTATCCTTCCAGCGTTTCATGGAATTCGGATATTTTGCAGTCCATTTTTCCATTACCCGATCCAAAGCTGCCAAAGCTTTCTTTTCATCCGCTGCCTGATATATCGTTTTCAAATCTGTGGCAAATGCTTTTCTGTCTTTATCTGGAACATATTTCAAGGTATTTCGCACTTGATGAACGATACATCTTTGATATTCTGTCTTAGGAAATGCTGCCGCAATCGCTTCTTTGATACCTGTGAGTCCATCTGCACAAATGATCAGGATATCTTTTACACCACGATTTTTTAATTCGTTTAAGACGGAGAGCCAATACTTGGAACTTTCATTTTCTCCAATACTGATAGTAAGCACTTCTTTCTTACCTTCCGCATTAATCCCAAGAATGACATACGCAGCAAGCTTCCGGATCACTCCATTATCACGGACGGAATAGTGAATCGCATCAATATACAGGATTGGATAAACTTCATCTAATGGCCGATTCTGCCAGTCTTCAATTTGTGGGAGAATCTTGTCTGTAACATCTGATATAAAACCTTCGGATGTTTCAAAACCATAAATATCTTCGATTGTTTCTGAAATCTGCCGGGTTGTCATACCTTTTGCATACATAGAAATAATCTTCTGATCGATATCTGAAATGTCTTTCTGACGTTTCTTTACTACTTGAGGTTCAAAAGTTGATTTTCTGTCTTGTGGAACTTCAATCTCCATAGAACCATAACGACTATTCACTCTTTTTCGCTTATAACCATTGCGATAATCACCGCTATCAGAACGTTGTGATTTTTCATATCCCAAGTGGTCATCCATTTCCGCTTCCATCATCTCTTTGATGGTTCCACCAAGAAGATCTTTCAGCGCATCCTGGATATCTTCTGCTGATTGGATATCGTATTCTTTCAAGAGCTGGTGAATGATGTTACGTTTTCCTTCTGTCATTTGTACTTTGTGTACAGGTTTCTTTTCTCTTGCCATAATAAAAGGCCTCCTTATGATAAAATATTTTACCATAGAAGACCTTCTAAAACATTATTTACAGAAAAAGTTTCACATTCTCATTTGAATGGCGATTTCCTTTGCGGCAGTGCTTGATGTGTTGCCTGCATCTGATTGTCCGAGATATACACAAAAATATTTATTTCCTTCTAGTGTTTCTGCAAATCCTGTGAACCATGCATCTACAACAATACCCTCTGCTTTTCCCATTCCTGTTTTTCCATAAATAGATATTTCCGTATTATTCTCTTCTGATATCAACATTACTTGTTTTAAAATATTTTGTGTTCTTTCTGAGTAGGTGGAGTCAGTTCCGAAGATTCGTTCCATCACTTCAACCTGTTCTTTTGGAGAAATTTTCAAAGACGATTCTATCCAGAAACCTGTTAAGGCTCTATTGTTGTTATTAGTATTTAACTTTCCCTCCCAATCAGAAATATCACAATTTCCATATTTCAGTTTATTAAGTTCATTCTGCATTTTCACCTTGCCAATGTCATCAGTGACCTGACGAAAATACCAAACACATGAGGTACGAAATGCATCAGAAAAATTGATATCTCTATTCCAGTCCTCATTCCAAAATATTTCACCGCTCCAAGGACGCACAGAATTATCAGGATCAATAATTCCGTTTTCTAAACCGATTAACGAAGAGATAATTTTAAATGTAGAACATGGAGATCTCTGCGTTAGAGCCAGTTCTTTATTATATATCATATAGTTTTTTTCTGTTGGATCGTATACTATTGCGGTCCCGGTTAAGCCTTCAAAATAATTAGACCAATCTACTTCAGTTAGTGTGGGTTCTTGTGATTCTACTACAGAAAATTTCTCTGGAGTAGGATCTTTTGTATCCTGTTGTATATTCTTAGCGTCTGAATTATTATGATTCGTGCAACCTGAAAATGCAAATATACCAACCAAAATTCCAATAATTAATAGATAAAAAGACTTGTTTTTTTTCATATTATTTCTGCCTATCCTAGAAATTAGTTATTCTATAAATGTTTCATAAACCTACATTAACTATATAAGCCGATACTTTTAAGCTTTGATTATCTTGATAAACACTAGTGTTAATAGGCATCAACCTCCTTAGCTTTTGGGAATAAAGTATTTTCATTTTTAAGAGAATAAAGAATTTAATATTTCTATAGTTATTTCTGAAGCAGCACTGCCGGTGGCATTCTCGGAATTCTGAAGGTTGGTAGCAAAACAATAAGTATTTTCACCGTGTTCAATAAAGCCAATAAACCAACCGTTTGTATTTTGTCCATTCAATGACCCAGTACCTGTCTTTCCATATAATTTTCCAATGGATGTATCAGAAATAAATAAGGCATCTTTTATTGCTTGAATATTTTTTTCCTCAAACTCCCATTTATTTTCCAGAAGTTCAGATAATAGGATTACCTGTTCTACCGGTGAAATCTTTAAGGAAGATTCGGACCAATAATCTTCAATACCAGCTGATAAATCGCAATTCCCATATGAAATTTTGTTATAATAAGAATAAAGTGTTTGGTATCCTATTTGTGTATCAAGATTTTGAAAATACCAATTAACAGAATTACGTAAAGCTGTAGTAAGGGTTTGGTCTTTGTTCCATGAATCAAAATAATAGTTTGTTCCGTCCCAGTGCTGATTAGAAGAATTATAATTGATTACACCTTCCTCTAATGCAAATAAACCACTATAAATTTTATAAGTGGAATCCGGAGAAACTCGTTTGGTGCTTAAATCTTTATTATAAATTTTGTATCTATCATTTGTCATATCATATATTACAAAGCTACCACTTGTTTTACTGAAATAAGAAGATAGGTCTATGTCATCTATATTTTGGGAAGTCAAATTATTAGATGAGTCTCGTGATGCATAGACAGTTAATAAGGGACTAATGCAGTATACTAGAACACAAGCGAACACTAAGATTACAATGCTGTTTCTCTTATGCTTTTTAGAAATTTTTTGATAATTTGCTATTTCTTTTATTCTATCTATAATGACCTTTTTTTCTCCACCTAAACGAGAGAGTGGAGAGAGAAAAGCATTGTGTTGCATTTTTTCAGCATATCTTATTAATGTATAGCCATAATCTATACAGTTGTTTTTCCCTATGATGTTAATTACTGAGTTGTCGCATGCAATTTCCCGATCTTTTTGTAATATATGAAATCCGTACCAAATGAATGGGTTAAACCAATATATGATCTGTAAAATGCAACTTATATAATTTAATGCAGCATCCTTGTGTTTATAATGCTGTAATTCATGTAAAAAGATATAATATACATCCTGTTCAGACAGTAATATATCCATATCTTGAGGAATAATTACCTTGGGATATAGAAGACCGTAAGAAACAGGGCTTGAAATATTACATGAAGCGTATAAAGCGACATGTCGTCTTATTTTTAATTTTTCATGACACGAAATGTATTGTTGGTATAGTTCTGGTTCGTTTTCAGAAGTTATCAAAAAAGCTTTTTTTTGGATTAAATGAATTTTAACAATATTATATATAAAATATACTAATGTAAACAAACACCCGATTATCCATATTGCAAATAAGTATTTATCAAGATCATACAAATTAAAATTATCTTGAGCTGACGCAAAATCAGAAGTACCTAATTGAACAGATAAATTTATATCATCAAGTTGTTTTGTAGAAGTATTTACAATTTTACCCGTATCTTGTTGGAAAAAGTGTTGTAACTTTATTAATAATTGATGTGGTCCGATATTTTTGAATGGTATGAAAGGAATAATAAGCGCACATACAAAAATGTACCACAAATAATACCGACTATTAGTTGTAATATAATTTTTTAATAGTTTTTTGAGTAATAGAATTATCCCCAATAAGATACTGATAGTGAGATTACATAATAAAAAGTGAATCGAGAACATTAGGTTTCATCACCACCATTCAATTTAGAGTCTATAAGATGATACATATTCTTTAAATCGCTGTCAGATAATTGGGCATTGGATAGTAAGGAAGATAATAGCGGAGCCATTTCACCATCATAAAAGCGAGATAAAAAATTATGGTTCTCTTGTGATAAATATTTATTTTTAGAGATAATGGGAAAATAGTAATACATACGCCTTTTTTGTTCATAAGAAATAACATGTTTTGACACTAAACGAGATAATAACGTATGAACTGTTTTATTACTCCAATTGTGTATAGATGGAACTTTTTCACAAATAGAATTTGTGCTTATTGGTGACTCATCCCATATTATTTTCATGATTTCATATTCTGCTTCAGATATTTGTGGTAATTTATCCATGTTTATTCTCCTTTAATCTTACTTTCGTAATAATTATAGAGCATTGAAATAGAAACGTCAAGAAGGCTATTGACAAAAAAGTGATAATAGAATATATTACAAACGTAAGATATGGAAACAGGAGACCAGCTATGAAAAGTCAACCATAAATTAGCAAAAAATTTCTTTTTCATATCGGTGGTAAAAAAGGGTAACTTTAATAGAGCTCCCTTAGGGTGCTTTTTCAAAATCTATCGATATAGGTATACAGATCTCTTACTCGAGGTTAAATTCTACTTCGTCAGTGAGCATCTTCCAGATGACTCTGACAAGCTTGCCGGCACAGTGCCCAAGTGCATTGTAGTGAGACCGGCCTTCAGCCCTCTTGGCATCATAATAAGCCTTGAAGGTTGCGTTGTTCCTGACAACGTTCCAAGCTGCATTTACAAGAGCATATCGTAAAACACGAGAGCCACGTTTGGACATCCTTGTTGTCTTAGCCTGAAAGTTACCAGACTGATAAACAGAAGGATCCAGGCCTGCAAAAGCAAGCAGCTTGTTTGGATTGGAGAAACGGTGAATATCGCCTATTTCACCAAGGATCATTCCACCATTGATATAACCGATACCAGGAATGGTCATGATGACAGAATCGTTAAATTTCATGATATCCGTCATCTCAGCTTCAATCTTTTCTAATTGGCTATCCAGTAACTCGATTTGTTGAATGGTTTGAGTTATCTGAATAGATATAGCGCTGTCGTTGGCACCGACAGACTTCTGTGCGAGAATTCTTAATTCTTTGGCCTGCTCTTTAGTAAAATGTCCGTGCGAGTTCACTTTGAGCAGATTTGCCAGATGAGTCATATGCATGGAAGCAATCTCTTTTGGAGAAGGTGCTTCTTTTAAAAGAGCATAGACAGCATTCTGATGCAGACCGGATTTGAAAAAGTATTGAATCTCCGGGAATACTTGATCAACATAGGTTGTCAGTTGGATTTTCAATCGGGTGCGTTGCTTAATGGTTTTCTGCCGAAAGCGCCCCAAGGCCTTAAGATCCATCATATCGAGATCAAAGAAGGTAATAAATCTTAGGTCATCCTGCATCATAAGAGTTTTAGCAATAACAAATGTGTCGACCTTATCTGTCTTTGTTTTACGAACATTGTTCTTACGCATCTGACAGGTTTTGATGGGGTTCAACACACACACTTGGTAGAACTCAGCAACAAGGTATCGAACAAGGTTGTCACCGTAGTGTGCCGTCGACTCAAGACCGATGATGATGCTGTTCTTATCGAATGATTCGAGCTTAGAGACCAGCAGTTGGAAGCCATCAGCGTCGTTTGTGAATTTGAACGGCTCAATGAGTATTTCACCGTCCGAAGAAATCGCAGCGGCGAAATGGTTGAGTTTGGCAATATCAATGCCTACAAAAATTTTCATGAGGTTGTACCTCCCTTTCATAAAGTCTGATACCATGATGTCCACCATCGATTATCATCGTAGACTTGATAGAAATAAGTACTCTGAGTGAAAAACACTCCGGCAACATCCAGCTAATAAACAATTCAGATAAAGGTAGCGGCAATACACTCCAGTCGAGTAGTCAAGGCTACAGGGAAAAATCAAAAGTCCATAGTATCTGAATTGTATTGAACCACGATATTAAAAGAAAGGAAACGTGTGATAATTAACTTCCTAATTATCATACAAGACAATTATGAAAAGAAAAAAATTTGAATGGACAGGTAGATTGATATTAATAATATTTTCTTTAATTTTAGTATTGAGCTTGATTTTTTTTATTACGAAACAGACACATAAGAACACTACTGAACAATTGCTAACCGAATATATGAATTATATCAATAAACATGAATATGAAAAAATGTATAAAATGATTTCTAAAGAACATTCATCGAATATTTCTATGGAAGAATTTGTAAAGAGAAATAAAAACATATATGAAGGATTAGAAACGAAGGATTTAAGCATTAAAATTTTAAATGAGAAATCCAATGGTAAAGAGATTTCATATCTTACATCATTTAATACTCTTGCAGGTGAAGTGAAATTTCAAAATGAAGTAAACTTTATAAAAGAAAAATTTGAATATAAACTTGTTTGGAAAGATAGTATTATTTTTCCGCAATTAGAGTCTACAGATAAAGTACGAATAGATACTGTAGAAGCAGAGCGAGGACAAATTTTAGATCGGAATGGAAAAGTGTTAGCTGGAAAAGGGGTTGCATCATCAGTTGGGCTAGTGCCGGGTAAAATTCAGGATAAAGAAAACACAATAATTAAACTTGCGGAGTTGCTTGAAGTGGATATTGATGTGATAAAGAACAAATTGTCTGCAGAGTGGGTAAAAGATGATTCATTTGTTCCTATAAAAACAATTCCTAAAGTTAGTGAATTGGAATTAATGAAAATTAATCCGGATGAAAATCTTGTAAAATTAAAGGAAAATCAGGAG
Organism: Mediterraneibacter sp. 210702-DFI.3.120; assembly: GCF_020561005.1. Lineage (NCBI taxonomy): Bacteria > Bacillati > Bacillota > Clostridia > Lachnospirales > Lachnospiraceae > Mediterraneibacter > Mediterraneibacter sp. 210702-DFI.3.120. The sequence goes on from NZ_JAJCNG010000012.1 coordinate 27,641, forward strand.
GAATTACTATCAATTCCAGGTGTTATGATTAACGATATCGAAGTTAGAGACTATCCTTTAAAAGAAGCAGCGTCACATTTGGTTGGATATATTCAAAAAGTTACAGCGGAAGATTTGGAAGAGAATAAAGGGAAAGGTTATGATTCCAATAGTGTTATAGGGAGAAGTGGTATAGAAAGTTTATATGAAGATAAATTAAAAGGTCAAAATGGTTGCATGATATATATCGAAGATGAATTTGGAAACAGAAAAGATATTATTGTAGATAAACCGGTTCAAAACGGAGAGGATATTCAATTAACAATTGATGCAGAATTGCAAAAAGTCTTGTATGAACAGTTTAAGGATGATAAGAGTTGTTCTGTTGCTATGAACCAATATACAGGAGAAGTTTTGGCACTGGTCAGTACTCCTTCTTTTAACTCAAATGATTTTGTAATGGGAATGTCAGATAAATTATGGAAAAGCTTAAATGAAGATGAAAGGCAACCTTTGTACAATCGATTCAGACAGGTATGGTGTCCCGGATCAACATTTAAACCTGTTACTGCAGTGATAGGGTTAGACACAGGTATTCTTGATCCTGTAGAAGATTATGGAAACGAAGGTTTAAGCTGGCAAAAAGACTCGTCATGGGGGGATTATTATGTGACCACATTACATGAGACTGAACCTGCAACACTGGAAAATGCAATGATATATTCTGATAATATATATTTTGCAAAAGTAGCACTTAAACTGGGGGAAAATAATTTAACTAGCTTTTTAGAAAAATTGGGGTTTAACAAAGAAATACCATTTGATATTAAAATGTCAATATCACAGTATTCAAATACAGAAGGAATAAAGTCAGAAATTCAATTGGCAGATAGTGGATATGGACAAGGTCAAATCTTAATAAATCCATTGCATCTAGCTTCTATTTATTCCGCATTTAGTAATGATGGAAATATAATTGAACCGACGTTACTATATAACCCAAATTATAATCCCAATATATGGATGCCGGAAGTTATTCAAAAAGAAAGTATTCATACTGTTTTAGAGACAATGAAGAAAGTTATTAGTGAACCAACAGCAACGGGATATGGTTTACATAGAGAGGAGTACACTTTGGCTGGAAAAACAGGAACGGCAGAAATAAAGCTTTCAAAAGAAGATGCAACAGGAACAGAATTGGGGTGGATGGCAGTTTTTACAACTGATCCTAATATTGAGAATCCAATATTGCTAATTAGTATGGTTGAAGATGTAAAAAATATTGGTGGCAGTGGTTATGTAGTTCAAAAAGATAAAAGAGTATTGGATCAATATTTACGATAGGAATGAGATGAAAAAAGGTGAAAATGTTAATGAAGAAAATGTTGGCTATTATTTTGGTTTCTTTAGTATTATCCGGATGTGAAAAAAATGGGTCTCAAAATGATCTTATAATTAATAATACAGAAGAAGAGAATGTGGTGATGGATGAAAATGATGATTATGAATTAAAAAATATTGAAATGGGGAGAAAAGAAGAAAAAGACATTAGTGATCGCTTAAGGAAAATGGTTGGAAAATGCAAAAGGATATACAGTCAGGCAGATAAAGGTAATGCGTCAAATATTGTTCTTGAAGAAGAGACAGTTCATACAATGATCGAAAGTATTGCAGAAGAGAATGTTGCCATTACCTGTGGCAGTCATGATTATAATATGTTGAATTATAAACAAGTTGATGATGCTCTTTCTTTGGCAAAAACAGGAGAAAATACTGAAACTGAATTTTTTGTAATTAATACAAGTGGTGTTTGGATATATAATAAACTTCAATTTAAAAACAAAGATTTATATGTAACATCAGCAACAGCTGCATTTGATGATAATATGAGTCCACATATTGTGCAGATAGAAAAAATTCAGGTATATGATTGGAACTATACTGATAAAGGGTGGATTATATGGGAGAAGGCATTATCAAGAAATCAAGAAATGGATATGCATGTTTTTTATAGAATTTTGCCACTTGATGAACAGTGCAGAGAATTAGGAAATAAATGTATTACACCGGTTAGTTACTTTTGCAATAATCTGTTCCTCGTAGATTGGAATCAAAACAGTTTGGAAAATATAGAGTTTAATGATTTGTTTGAGTTTTTATACACAATGAAGTATGGGGAGAAAATTGATGAAAAAAAATATGCATCAGGCATTCCTAAAGTAGAATTTGAAGAAGTGGTCACAACTTATTTTGATATTTCAATAGAAACCTTGGAAATATATGCTCAATACGATGACGTGAAGGGGGTATATCCATGGGAAGCAATTGGTCCATGGAATCGAATTCAACAATTCCAACCTTTCCCAGAAGTAGTGAATTGTATAGAAAATGAGGATGGATCATTAACTTTGACAGTAGAAGCTGTTTTTCAGGAAGAAGGAACAGATTGTTCATTCAGACATGAAGTGACAATCCGAGAAGAAGGTGACAAGTGGATATATTTGGGAAACTGTATTGAACGTGAGGGAGCATATAAAATTCCAGAATATAAACCGCGAAGAGATTTTTAAGTAAATTAAGAAAATAGATTTTTTTATAACTGATATTGTAATTGGAGAGGAAGAGTATGAAAGTTAGATTAATGATCATTATTGGTGTCATTAGTTTTCTACTAGGAGGATGTAATAAAATACAAAAAAATTCAAATCAAGTACAATTAGTTCAAAGAACTGAAGAAATTCTGGTAGAATCCGAAGATTTGGCAGATGATTATTTTCATATATACAAAGAAAGATGGAATCAAAGCAATAGAAATTCATTGAAATTACAACAAGACATTATTGAATATTTAGGCAGAAAAAACTATATTGCGGTTGACATAAATAATCAAATAGATATGGTAAATGGAGAACTAGTGAAAAAATTTTGCAAGAATGTGCAAAACGAGGTTAATGATAGTATAACAATTTTTTCTATTATGGAATCAGGAGGATTTGTGAGATATGATTTAAACTCTCAAAATGGGGAAATTTATGCCATATGTAGTAATATGACTTGGGATCAGGACGCTCCAGAAGCTGAGTACATTAATGAATTTCAAGTACAATCATGGAAGTATACAAAAAATGGGTATTTTTTCATAGAAGAATATGATCGACAGGGATATGATGGATATCATGGGAAAATTGGATTTCGTGTGGAACCATTGGATGAAGCATGTCGGGAGTTGAATAGAAAGTATGTTATGCCAGTAGGTTATGCTGGAAATAAGTTATTTATAACGAATTGGAATCAAAGTGATTATTCACAACTTGATTTTTATGATCTATATGAGATTATGTATCTTTTAAAATATGAAAAATATGTTCCATATAATTATAGTCAAGAAGGAGTAGAATATTATATTCCAAAACAAGATTTTGAGGAAGTTATTCAAACATTTTTAACAGTTGAAAGTGAAGTATTAGAGTCTAATGCCATTTATAATGCAGAAACAAAAACGTATTTGTACAGACCAAGAGGATTATATGACTATGGATCAACGTATGAACCGTATCCAGAAGTAGTATCATATGAAAAGATGGATGATGGGAAAATTAAACTTATAATTAATGCGGTGTGGGAAAGAACAATGCAGGATAATGCAATGACAAGTGAATTAGTCATTCAGCCGTTAGATAATAACCGTTTTCACTATATATCCAATCAAGTTATTAAGTCGAACTTAGATGACACTTCTAAATGGTACCGAAACCGTTTGACCTATGGAGAGTGGAATAAGATTTATAAAGAAAATGATGAAATAAAATAGAAAGTTTATTTATGAGCGTTTGCTTGAAATTTAAAAGGGCAGGTGAAGCATTATAGAAGTTGAAATTCTTATTCGAATAAAAGAAGAAGAGGGGAATTATAAAGAAATTTTGCTTTGTAATATGAATTATATTGCAAAAAAAATTGCTCTACAAGAAAAAAATATATTAAATCATGCAGATTTGTACTTGGATTACAATAATAGAATAGCATTTCACAAAAACAGAAAAATTAATCTAACAGTAAAAGAATTTGATATCCTATTTTTCCTTGCGAGTTATCCTGGGCAGGTATTTACTCATCGACAGATATATGAAACTGTATGGGGAAAAGAATATTTCTGTGATGAAGGAAATGTTACCGCACATATAGGTCATATACGAAAGAAAATAGAACTAGATCCCCGAAATCCCGTTTTTATCCAAACCGTGCGAGGGATAGGGTATAAATTTGCGAAGAAATAGGACAGGTCCCGCTACATACGGAGTACCTGTCCTATTCTTTATTTGTTCTGCCTAACAGATAATCAGAAGTTACATGGAAATAATCAGCAATTACACTTAATTCATAATCTGGAACAAACCGTGTCCCTTTTTCAATTCTTAAAATTGTCAATTCCGTAAAATCAATCCCAGAAAGAGAAAGACGTGCTGCCAAAATCTTTTGGGAAATATCCTGTTTTTTCCTTAATTCTTTAACGCGAGATCCTATTACGTTTTTGCGTTCACCATTCCAATATATTTTCATAATATCCTCAATGTTTCTAAAGATGAAGTTACATTATTGATTCTAGCGAAATGGAATGGTAATATACTTCTAAAGATGAAGTTTTAAAAATTATTTTATACAACATACAAAGAAGAATAATATAAAGCAATTATTATGTGTTTCGGAGTGGAAATAGAGGAATAATAGAACAAAAGAAAAAAAGATTTGGTACGATGAAAGGAAGAGGGAAGCATGGATGAGCGAGTATGGGAAAAAACTGCACAGTTTTTAAAGGAACTTCGATGTGAGGATACCGGAAGACTTTCACAGTTACAATTACCAGAGTATCAAAAGGCTATGAAAGAAAAATTTTCATATCAGCCGATTTATGAGCAGACAGTTTGTGAAATGACAGATGAACAAAAATGTGTCATTGAGAAATATGTTGGCTTGACAGAACAATGTGCAGAAGAAGAAAACCAACAAGCTTATCTGCAGGGAATGGTGGATATGCTGCTTTTACTATCCGGAAGCGGAATATTGAAAGTTCCCTCCAACATGTTGGAAAAAATCAAGCAATGGAAATGATCAAGCGGTTCATGCATGTGCATGGACCGCTTTGCTAATGTTAAAACTAGAAAAAAGCTAGATAAAATTTGGAATAAAAACAGAATCACTCTGTAACATCAATTTACGTGCATTCATCCCGATTCTTAAGAAGGGTAAGGATATTTTCTAAGATAATCTGACATTCGCGCTTGGAACATTTTGAGAGTAAACGTGTAATCTCAGCGGCAGTATCATCTCTTGTAGAATATAGATAAGCATCTACGGAAAGATTTAATTCTTTGGCAATCCGAAGAAAAAGAGAAAAGCTTGGATTGCATGCGGCACGCTCAATATTTCCATAATGTGTAAGATTAACTTGAAGTCTTTCAGCCATTTCTTCTTGCGTTAAACCAAGTTTTTCACGGTAGCTACGAATCATATCACCTAAACGACTATCAATCTGCGCCATGTGTACTATTCACCTCCATGAAATCTAGTGTATTATGCAACATTGGAAAAGTGAAAATAGTAGTGAACAATATTTGATGTGGTGTATTAAGCAATATTAAAAAAGAAAATGGGATAGAGGCACATAATTTATAATAAGGGATTGATGTGCAATATTAGGCAATAGGAGAAGATTCAGTCATAAGAAAACGTTAAAAAAAGCGTAACAGCAGATAGAAAAAAATGCGGTTTTAAATATGGTGTCTCATACCATATTTCATATACTTATAAATATAATTGTCAAAAAAGAAAGACGTTACTGTGGATAGAAAATCTGCAGTGCATCTTTTTCTATTGGAGTAATCCAAGAAATAGAAGCCCACCACTTCCGATTTGATTTTCGAAAATTCAAATCGGAGGAAAAATGATATGGCATATAACAAAGCAAAAGAAGAATATAAATGGAAAGTATGGAAGGAACAAGAAGAGAAAAAATTACGTGAACTAGGCGTCTCAGAAGAGGTTATTGCAGAACTTCGTGATTATGACTGGAATTGTTTTAAACAAGAACGTAACTACAAAAATCATCAAATGCCTGATACAGATTTTATAGAGAGAACTGAAGATGCTTCCGGAAAGTGGGAAATTCAACAGCCTGTTAACGTGCAAGACTTCATAAAGTCTTTAGATGACAATAAACTAAGAAAAGAACTGCAGAAGTTGGATCAAGTAACATTGTATATTATTCTTTTAAAAACGTTTGGTTATGGTACAGAGGAAATAGGGAAATTGCTTGGAATGAAAGCGAATACAGTTTCTGCACGAATGAAACGCTTGAGAAAAAAATTAAAAAAATATTTTTTTTAGCGTCATATTTTGTTGTGGAAGTTGGCTAGTAAGTAGGAGAGGTAAGTTCTCTCCTAAGTAGGAATTTTTCCTATACATTTTCGGGAAGGTACTTAGTGCCTTCCCCTCCTCTGTTCCTTGATAATTGGATATCCGCATTATAGAAACTTTCCCATCCGGCGGAGCGTAGCAGAAAGAAACGCCATGACGATATAAAAGGATGGTTCAGTTATTCACTACAACGGACGGCATCAGTGATCATCGTTTTATATAAGAGCGCCCCTTTTATTCTGTAAGCATCCAGGCAGGAATGTGACGCCATGAGTCCGGGTGGATGATAATGATACACCAAAAGATCCGAATGCAGGGATAGATAAACCTTACGTTGTAATCAGTAAGACGTTTGGAATATCTGTGCGGATGTTTTGCCAGACATCCAGCTATAATGTGCCCATTTGATATCGGGGAAGTGAGAGGACAAATACGATATCCAACAACAAAAGAAAATCAATCGAAGTGTGCTGTTGATATCAGATACATGCAGCCAGAGTAACCAAATCTCTGGCTGTATTGATGTGATATTAACACAAATATAAAGATAAGAGGGTGGAAAGATGCATCGGAACGAATATCGGAGAATGGCACACGAAGAGGTGGAAGAGATATTCAGAGAAATACTTCCACAAGCAGGAATGAAAGTTCGGGAAGAACAGATCACACTTTGCCATCAAATGCTTTCCAGCCTGTGTGGAAACAAGATTGCATTATGCGATGCAGCAGTAGGGGTAGGAAAGACTTATGCATACCTGGTAGCGTGCATTCTTTTTCGAAAATACAGTCAATTGTTATCTGGATATTTTTCTATGTGCGGTCAGAGTCAGCCTATTGTGATCTCAACCTCAAGCATTGCATTGCAGGAAGCCATCCAAAGAGAATATATACCTTTTTTATCACAGGTTTTATTGAAGAAAGGAATCATATCTGCCCCTATCCAAGCAGTCATCCGAAAAGGGAAAGAACATTTTGTATGTGACAATCGGTTGGAGCTTCGGTTGGATGCAGTACGAAGAAAAGCAAAAAATCCACTGCAGAGAGAAGCTTTATATGCATTAAGAGAACAATATGACATGGACTCCGTACAGCATCTGAGTGGGTTTGACCGCAGGATGGTATGCGTCCCCAAATACTGCCCGGAAACTTGTGAGATGAGAACGTACTGTCGTTATCAAAAATATTTAAAAGAAGCTACAGATGAAAAAGTATTTATCCAGATCTGTAATCATAATTATCTACTGGCAGATACACTTCACAGAGCCAATGATTTCCGTCCTTTATTAAGAAATTATCAGGCACTGATCATTGATGAAGCACATAAATTTCCAGAAGCAGCAAGGCAGATGTATGGAAAGTCTTTCGGACCGGAAGATTTTATGGAAATCTGCAGTCTTTTAGAAGGGGAACATTATACCCATATTGCGGCAAAACTTCGGGAAGCATTTTCACAGCTCTTTGAAAGTCTGCCAAGACCACAGGGAGTGTTAGAAGAACAGGCACGTTTTCGCTTTGTTCTCAACAGGGAGTCCAGACAGGCATTAAGAAACAGCATCCGCTGGTTGCAGCGGGCGGAAGATCTGTTGATCGGGAATTTATCCAGATGGACAAAGAACCGGCTGGAAGAGAGCAGGGAAGTCCTGTTACAGTTTTTAAATGTGGACCGGAACAATATATTGTTTTTAGAGTATACATCAAAGGGACTGCCAGTGTTTTGCACTGTTCATCGAAAAACAGAAAGTTTGATAAAGGCAGATATTTGGGAGCGTGGCTTTCCAGCCATTCTTACATCTGGCACCTTAAAAGCAGGGGAGAGTTTTCAAAGGTCAGAGCAACTGAACGGACTCGAAGATGTCGGAAGAGTACGTGAATATCAGGCTGATTCACCGTTCGATTATGATGAAAATTGTTTACTATACATGCCAAGACGGAAGAGAAAAGTGTATGATAGCTATCATGGAGAAATCCGTTTCTTGTCTGAGCAGATCCGAAAGCTGGTATGTTCCACATTTGGACATACTCTTGTACTGTTTACCTCTTATTCTATGATGGGGAATGTATACAGAGAATTGAGAGGGAATCTCCCATTTCCGTTGTTGAAGGTATGGAAAGATTCCCAGTCAGTGATCCGTGAATTTAAGGCACAGAAAAATTGTGTGCTTTTTGCAGCTGGTTCCTGCTGGGAAGGCGTGGACTTTCCAGGAGATGTAGTATCTTCTTTGATTATTGTCCGTTTGCCATTTGCGGTACCCGATCCTGTGAGGGAAGCAGAAAGAGAACGATATCAGACTTTAAAGGAATATATTCAGAAAATCATAGTGCCGGATATGCAGATCAAACTGCGCCAGGGATTTGGACGAGCAATCCGGACGGAAACAGATACTTGTGTAGTGTCTATATTAGATTCCAGAGCAGGAAGAGGAGGGAAATACCACAAAGAGGTAATTGATGCACTTCCAGTATGTCAGATTACAGACAGAATGGCAGATGTAGAAAATTTTATTCGGAACCGAAAACGAATCGAATACTATATGTAACAGATTGTAGAGAAATTGTTGGTAGTGCTAAGTTTTCCAAAGAAAATAGAGAAAAATGTAGTGAGTATTTTAGGAGAAACCTTTCGGAATTGTTGGTATTTGTGAATAGCTTTCATAGCATAGAGTGGGTATACTGTGTATAGCGTTAGAGGAAAGGAAGTGAAGAAATGGAACATTTCATAGTGGATATGCAGACAGAAAAATCTAAGAAATACTATTTTATACGGGAAGAGGTCAGCCAAGAAATCGTTCTTCTTCCTTCCCAATATCTAATGCATAAAATGAGGGCGAAAGGTTCGCCAAACACCATCAAGAGAAGCGCTCTTGTGATTTCATATTACTTAAACTATCTGTCTGAGAATCAACTAACGATGGAAGATGTATGGAATATGAAATACGAAAAGCAACAGGAACATTTTACAGATTTTCTTATATGGTTAAAGGCTGGGATGCATAGCAAAGATGAGTACACGAAAAAGCCATACAATGAAACTTGCAATGCATATCTCAAGGAAGTGTTTCGATTGTACAATTTTGCTGAACAGCAGGAAGGTTGCGAGCAAAGTTTAAAAGTATTATCTGATGCACAATACATTGTAAGAAATTCTGTAGGAATTCGAAAGATATTGAATCGGAGAAGTTTTCACGGATACTTAAAGGAAACAGGACATATAGGAAGAACTATAGAGCAGGACAAGATCGTTATTTTACTAAAGGCATGTGCAAATTGCCGCGATCAAGTCCTGCTTTTATTATTAGCAGAAACAGGTTTCCGAATCGGAGAAATTTTGGGCAATCGCTATGCAACAGATATTGATTATGAAAACCATCTGATCTATGTAAATTTTAGAGAAGATAATGAAAATGATGCACGTGCCAAGAATGCAGAATTCCGAAAGGCAAAAGTCAGTGATGCGACATTCGAAATCTTAAAGTTTTATCTGGAAGAATATAAGGACCTGATCTTTCAACAAGAGTATCTTCTGGTCAATGTGTCTGGAAAATATGCAGGGAAACCAATGCAGGACAGCGGTGTACGGAGTTTGATGGAGCGTCTTGAAAAAAAGACCGGAATTAAAGTGACACCACATATGCTGCGACATTATTTCGCAAATACCAGGAGAAAGGCAGGGTGGAAACTAGAACTTATCAGTCAGGCACTTGGTCATCGACACATTGAAACAACTATGAAATATTTGAATATAACAGAGGAAGAACTGATGGAAGCAAGTGATGCATTTTACAGCCAGCACCAATCCCTGTATGGAGTTGATCATCTGTTATAGGAGGAGGCGGTTATGTGCCTGCAATCAGATTACTAGATACTGAGCATCAAACGGAATTGGCCTATTTGCATGAACAGCTTATAGAGGGAGAACCAGTACAAGACAAGTCATGGAGATATGCAGAAGAATATCTGATGCAGTTAGGAATTTATAATGTGATATTAGTAGAAGAAAATGATGTTCGAAATTATAAAAGGTTTCTGCTTGAGGACAGGGACTGTACGATCAGGGCAGCAAATAGTATGACATCATTTCTCAGAAACAAAAAAGCATACTGGATCGAACAAGAATATGGTGATCTACTGGAAGAAATTCGGCAGTGCGAAGGCATCGAAATGCCATTGACGGGTAATATCAAAAATTTTCTTATTCGGGAAGGGATACACCATATCCGAGAAATCGATTATTCTATCCGAGAAAAATATGAACAGTATCTTATGAAGGAAAAGAAGCCAGAACAGGTACTTCGGTATTTAAAGACATTGGATCGAATCAAGCAATATCATATCAGACAGGAAATGAAACAATTTGCAAACATAAAAAAATTTTATTTGAAATACGAACAGCAGATCCTTTTCCTGCCATATCTGCCAGATCAGAAACTGGCTATGGAATTTGATAAGGTACGTGATAAGACAGAATTGGTATGGGACTTTAGTGTCAAGGCTTCAGAAAAGATGAAACAGCAGATTTTTCAACTACTCATACATATTCTTGAGAATGTAAAGGATCCAAAGGATCGGAGAGTACGATTCCTGCTTCCTATGCAGTGGATGTATCAATATTGCATCAAGCAAGGGATAGTAGATATAGAAACCATAGAACAGGAAGAGATTGAAAAATTAGAAGAGATAGTAAAGCAGAAGGTGGTTAACTATAAAAACTCCATGCAGATTGTGGATAACAGTCGAAAAATTCTCTTTATGAGTGGAAAGCAGATCCACTGGCATGCAAATGTATGGTACATGGAAAGATTCCACCTTGCGCCAGAAAGAGTGAATCCATGTAATCCGGTGAATAGGTTATCTTTTTACCAAGTAGAAAATTTAAACAATAGAAAGCTGCTACAGGAATATGCAAGATATCAGATAGGAATCACAGGTCTGACCATTGGAAATATTCGAAGCCAGCAAAACTATGTGAAAAAATTTCTAAAGTATTTAGGGCCTGACGTATGTGCTCTTGATGTAACTGAAAAACAGATAGGTGCATATTTTAAGGAAATCCAGCAACAAGAAATTCAAGCAGAAACTGTGAACCGGCAGATACTGGATATCACAAAATTCTATGAGTACCTAAAGATAAAAAAACATATTAAGGCAATTCCGTTTCACCCGGAGTACTATGAGCAGAAAGTATATCCTATACATCATGACAGGAGCGTTGATGAAGATATTTATATGGAAATACTTCACAAACTGAATTTATTTCCAGAAGAATTGCGGTTGATCTTCCTGCATCTATGGGCAACAGGGTTAAGGATCAGCGAAGTATGTACGCTAAAAGGAGATGCATACTACTGGGATGGAGAGGATGCCTGGATCAAAGTGTATCAGATCAAAATGAAGGCAGATAAAATGATTCCTGTTCCATTTATGCTGTATGAGGTTATGCAACAATACATAAAGAAAAATCATATTCATGCAAACGATTATGTTTTTCAAGCTGAACAGGGAGGAGCATATAGAATAGGTTCATTTGTAAAACGTTTTCGAACGCAATGTAAAAAACACAAAATAGCAGATTGTGAGTATGTATTTAAAACACATGATTACAGACATACGCTGGCAACCCAATTTTATGATGATGGTGTACCGATACAAACAATTCGTGATTACCTTGGACATGTAGCAGAAGAAATGACTAAACAGTATGTGGACTATATGCCTAAGAAGATTGAAAAAGCAAATGACAATTACTTTGATAAACCAGAAAATAATATTGCTTTGACAATCACACCAAAGAAGCGGAGATATAGACATGAAAAAGGATAGGATACATATTTACGAAATGGAAAGCTATAAGCATGCCTCAGAAGAACAAAGAAATTCTATGAGAATATGTAAGATCCGTTATTTTGATCTGGAAGGGCTACCATCTAAGGAAGTGAAAGAAATCTTAGAAGCCTTTATATGGGAACGGGGGAAGACTTTAGCATTATCGAGCCTTGCTACTGAACTAACCACCTATAACAATATACGGAAGTTTTTGATAGAGAAGAATATAACAGTATTGCAGAATGCTGATCCAGAAAAGACGGTCAGAATTTTAAAGGGGTGGATGTTAGAAAAGGGATTGGCCTTGTCCAGCATGAAATACCGGGCTGCTTACGATATAACAGCCAGAGAAACACCAGCATTGGAAAGAAAACTGCGTCAGATTCTAAAATTTGCTGAAGTGAAAGATGAACGGGAAGAACAGGAAAAAGATATATGGGAGTTGGAGAAATTTGAATTTCCAATCAGAAGAAATCCCATAAAAAATGTGAAGACCCTTAACTTCACCGATATTTTACAGCCGGATATCAGAGAAGAGGTAAAAAGAACCATATTCTTACATTTAAAATATTCCGCACTTGGCACAATACATTCAGAGATGACTGCAGTAAAGAGATTTAGCCGCTTTTTAAATGTAAGAAAGCCAGAGCTGGAATCATTACAGGAATTGAGTCGAGAAGATATTGAAGACTATTTGATATACTTACAGACGGAGACAACCGAAAGAAAGAACTATCGTTCCGATCTGTATGGCTTAAAACGTGTGATTGAAGATGTGGGGAATATATATGAGAGAAGGCATCTTCTGCAACTTTTCTTAAATAATGATTTTCCAAGTACACCACGATATCAGTTTAAATTTTATTCAGATGCTACAATTAAGCGATTGAATTCCCACATTTTTAATATGGACGAGCAGATAGCCAGGGCATTGATCGTTCACCAGCTTTTGGGAACACGCATTTCCGATACGCTTACTTTAAGAATGGATTGTCTTAGAGAGAAAGAAGGGAGATATTTTGTCCGGATTGATCAAGTGAAATCCATTACTTATGAAAAGGCAGTTAGTAATGAGGTGGGGCGCTTGATTTTAAAAGCCATGGAATATACCAAAGAGCGTTACGGGGAAACAGAATATGTTTTTGTAAAAAAAGATGATCCCACGAAACCATATCAATATGGAATGATCCAGGCACAAGTTATGAGGATGATCCGGCAGAAAGATATACGGGATGATAATGGGGAACTGCTGAAATTCGGGACACATATTTTTAGACACTGTTATGGGAAAAAATTGACCGAGCTTCATATCGAGGATTGGATGATAGCAAGACTACTTGGACATAAAACATTACAGAGTGTCCACCACTACCGGAGAATCGGGAATAAAGTTATGGCTGATGAAACGAGAAAAACCAGAGAAAAAATGGACCTTATATTAATGGACATAATAAAAGGATGGGATGGATATGAATTATGAAAAGATGATAGCCGTGAATCGGATCGAAAGTGAGCAGAAAATTAAGCTGGCCACGATGGCTATAGAACAGTTGATAGAAAGGGGAGAATATCCATCGGTAACTCTGCTGGTGAAAAAAACTGGCTTATCAAGAGGGTTCTTTTATAAAAATCCAGAAGTGAGAAGCAGGTTGGATGCAGCCGTGCAATCGCCCAATGTATCATGTCGAAGAATTTGGAGTGAGAGTAAAGATTCAAAGAATGACAACACCGAGGCACTGCAGATGGAAATCATGGAATATAAGGTCAGAAACCGAAGTTTGTCTCAGGAAAACGAGGAATTGCGAGGTCAGATAGAGGAACTTAAGGTTCAAGTGGAGAAACTAAAAAGCAGGATTAAAAAGAAAGAGCTTTCCATGCTGAAAAAATTATAATTAAAGGAAAAGGTATCTGATATGAAGTACGATAAGATTGTAGAGATAAGTAAAGAAAGATCAAGACAGAATACGGAAGTGGCACTTAGGGCAATAGAGGAAATGCTGAGAGAAGGGGAATGGATTACCGTTGCCGAGCTTGCCAAGAGAACAAAATTATCAAGAGCAAATTTTTATGTGAATAAAGACATTAGAAAGTCACTTGATGATGCTAGATACAGGCAACAGCGTATGTTAAAAATAAACTTTGACAGCGTGATGGAAATCGAAGATTTGCAACAAAAATTGCGAAAACTTAATTTGGAAATGGTGAAACTGAGAGTTGAAAATCAAGAACTACAAGTAATCAACCGGAATCTTCAGAAAGAAATATAAGTGAGGATGGACGGCATGAAATACGATAAAGTAGTTGAAATGAATCAGAAAATTGGTAAGCAAAATGCCCGTATCGTGGAAAAAGAGATTGAAAGAATGATAGAAAATGGTGAAAGAGTTACGGTAGCAGCATTACAAAGATATACTGGATTTTCAAATTCATTCTTTTACAAAAATAAACTTGTTCGTGAAATTTTGTATGAAGCAATTCGAAAGCAGAATCAGTGTTATAAAAATAACCTTACTTCGATGTGTACTCAACAAGAGATAGAAGAAAAGATGATAAAACAACAAAAACAAATTTTACAGCTGGAGTTAGAGAAGAGGAAGTTGCTTGAGGAGAATCAAAGGTTGAGAGAGGTGTGTGGGATTTTAGGAAAGGAGAAAAGAGAAAATGAAATACGACAAAATAGTCGCTATTAGTCAAGAAAAAAGTAAGGTTAAAGCTGAGATTGCAAAGCAAGAAATTCAAAATATGCTGGATAGAAAAGAAAAAGTGACAATGGCTGCACTGATAAGAAAAACAGGATTTTCTAAAACACTTTTTTACAGAAATATAGAAGTTAGGACAGCACTAGATAAGGCATATAGGGAACAAGGTGCGTGTTATAATCCGAAGCAGATTATTGTTGATAAAGTTATGGAAGAAAAGTTAAATACATTGAAGATTGCAGTTACCAAGCTTAAGAAGGAAAATATAAAATTAACATTACAAAATGAAGAACTTTTAAAAGAGATTGAAAGATTAAAATTGCAGCTAGAAAAGAAATAAACATATAAAAATAAAATAGAAAATTATGGACAATACGGTGGCTTGATTGGGAAATTAAGGTTGCCGTATTTCTTTATTTAATAGATAAAATGACCAAGGTGCATGCAGGAGGCTGTGGTTACGCCCAGTATCCATGCGGTTTCCAGAGATGGGGCTAGATTTATGGTTATATTAATTGCGCTTCTGTTGATTTTTAAAGAACAGTTGATTAGTTTGATCACTACGATTTTTGAGAAAGTGACATCAGAAAGCTCCGGCATATAGCATGCGGTCCGTAAAAGGCGAAATTACTGTATTTTTAAGTTTATCATTTACTTTGTTACTTTCATTTATCTTTGGAATTCTAGAGTCTGCTGTGATTCAAGGATCAAAAAATCTCAGCAGAATTGACACAGATCGGGCAATCTATTCCGTTTTCGGAGAATATCATCAGGAACTTATGGAACAATATCATGTTTTTGGAATTGATCTTGGTTACAGGACAGGAAATTATGAAGAAGAAAATCTGATCCAGCGTTTGCATTATTACAATTCTGGTTCTACAGATCATCAAATCAAGGAAATTCAGTATTTGACAGATCAATCCGGACAGGCATTTCGAGAACAAGTGCTGGCTTATATGGAACAAAGGTATGGAATGGATCTGGTTAAAAAGTTTACCGGAACAACAGAGAAATGGGAACAGACAGAGACAGAAGAATCTGATATGGAAAAGAAAACAGATGAAATGACAGATGCAATGGAACGGGTGAATGACAGTCTTGACGCATCCGGCAGTCAAACGGAAGGAGAAGACGTGGAAGAAGGTCCAAGTCTGCCAGATGAGGAGAATCCGTTTCGTATTATGCAAAAGATAAAAAAAGAAGGAATTCTTTCTGTTGTGATTCCGAAAGGAAAAAAAGTATCTGAAAAGAGTGTTGATTTGTCGGGGCAGGCATCAAAGAGAACTTTGAAAAAAGGATATGGGACATTCCCAACAAGAAAAGGACTTGATCAGACAGCGGAGAAACTTCTGTACAACGAATATCTTCTCAAAACATTCGGCTATGCATTTCGGCAGGATTCAGAACAATCAGAAGGAATGGATGAGAGTGGAGAGAAGGAATGGCAGTCTGACCGGTCGGATGCTTTAGCATACGAACTGGAATATATTCTACAAGGGAAAGGCTCAGATAAAGAAAATCTGGAATCCGTGTTATTTCGTCTTTTTCTTCTGAGAATGTCAGGAAATTATGGCTGTCTGGCAAAGGATATGGGACGAGTGGCAGAGGCAGAAGCGCTGGCTGTGACAATATCTGCACTACTATTGATGCCTGAAGCGGTAGAAGCTTTGAAACAGATGATACTTGTTGCGTGGGCAGGAGGAGAAAGTGTTATGGATCTTCGTTGTCTTTTGGATGGAAGAAAAGTTCCACTGGTAAAAAGTGCAGATAAATGGGTTGTTTCTCTGTCACAGCTGCCACTTCTTCTGACAGATGGTGGAAGTGTAAGGGGAAATGATTCAGGAGAAGGAGTCGGATATTCCGATTATATCAGGATGTTTCTCTTTTTGAAATCGGTGCCGGAAATTACAATGCGGACTTTAGATTGTGTAGAAGAGGCACTCCATTCCAAACATATTTTGTTTCAGGCAGATCAATGTGTGACTAAATTAGAAATACAGAATAAGATAACCGTTTATAAAAATCTAAATTACCAATATCCGGTTTATTTCGGATATGAATGAAGCCAGAATTACCCCCGGTGCAGATGCCCTTTCAGACCTTCTTTTGTACACCCCAAAACGTACACTCAGAATCCTGCAATCCCTCTTGCAGGAAACCCACACACTTTAGAAAGGAAAAGCTGCGATGTCAAATAAACAGGTAAAAAATACCAGTCCAACAAGAGAAAGGGCATCTGCACCGGGGGTAAGAGCAAGTGTAACAATAGAAGCTGCATTTGCAGTTCCCCTCTTTATGTTTGCAGTATTAAGTTTGATTTTTTTAATTGAAATCCAGAGTATACGAGGCTGTATCCATGCAGCAGGAAGTGATGCAGCCAAACAGGCAGCAGAGTCAACGGCTGTCCTTCCTGTATTGAATACAATTCAATTAAAATCAGATTTGGTGAATCTGATTGGAGAAGAAAGAATTGAGAGAAGTATTCTGAATGGTGGTACATCAGCTATCAGTTGCTGGAAGTCTTATTGGATTCCGGGAACAGAAGAGATAAATGTTGTTATCGAGTACAAGATAAAGATTCCGGTTCCACTAATGAAAAGTCCTTTGGTGAAGTTGAAAGATGAGTTTAAAGTCAGTGCATGGAATGGTTATCAAAAAGATAGAAAGGGAAATGAAGACGGACAGATTATCTATATCACAGAAAAAGGAACAGTATGGCATTCAGATTATCAGTGCAGCTATCTTCAATTATCTATTCAATATGTTCAATACTCAGAATTACAAAATATGAGAAATGAAGGTGGAGGAAAATACCATAAATGTGAGCAATGTGTTTATGGACAGGCAATGAATGGTGTATATATTACCAGTTATGGAAACCGGTATCACAACTCATTGAATTGCAGTTCTCTGAAGAGAACAATACGTGCAGTTCATAAAAGCGAAGTAGCAGGAAGAGGAGGATGTTCTAAATGTGCAAAATAATGAATGTATTCGGGCAAAATGGAAGGGAAAATCTATGGATGTTTTTTCAAGCTGTTATAGCAGTGTATCTGTTGATTTTGTCTGTGATAGATATTCGTTGGAAGAAAGTAAGTGTAAGAAGTCTTTTGATTTTGCTTGCGATTGCAGTTTTATGTCAGGTACTATGCAGCAAAGGAGAACTCAGGATGATGGTAGCTGGTGGATTGTGTGGAGGTGTCTTTCTTTTTTTAAGTTGGTTCACACAAGAGTCATTTGGTTACGGAGATAGCATAGTGATTCTGATCCTTGGAATTTTATCTGGTGGATGGAATCTTCTTTGGATTCTGTTTGCTGCATTTCTGATCGCATCTGTTTACGGAGGAATTATGATCGCACGAAAGAAGTATACAAGAAAAAATTCATTTCCATTTATTCCATTTCTGACAGTTGCTTATCTGGGAGGCATGATTGGTGGAGTTTACTGAAAAATATACGAAAAAATACGTGAAAGGAAGTACAGTGGTAGAGATGTCTTACCTTATTCCTTTTTGCTTAATTCTATTTTTTCTGCTCATCACGATCATTTTTTACTTTCATGATAAGGCAATTTTAAACGCAGCGGCAGCGGAAACGGCTGTGACAGGAGTTGAAATGGACAGGAAAAAGATAGAAGACGCAGATCTGGATGCTTTTTTCCGAGAAAGGACGAGTGGAAAATTGATTTTTCTGGAAAATATAACAACCAGAGTTGATCTATCAGGGAAGAAAATAGAGGTAGAAGTTTTTGTATCAAAAGGACGAATGAAGATTCATCTGATACAACGTGCAACGAAGGTGAAACCAGAAGAAAAAGTCAGATGGAAAAAATAGATTTCTGTAAAGCTGAAAAAGTGAAGGGAGAAGAAAATCAGATGGAAGAAAAAAAGACAAATCAGCAGAGCAGAGTGGCAGAATCTGAAATCATAATAGACAGCGTACAACCGTATCGGGAGAATTATCAGATGCGGATGCTTAAGAATAATCGGATTCCCGGATTATTGAGAGTAAGTGGATGTGGAATGGAAGGTGCAAGTAGATATTATTATCATACAGGACATTCACAGTCGTTGGAAACGTATTATAAAAATAAAGATATCAGAGCAGAAGAGATATTAAAACTGACAAGACAATTTCTCAGTGTTATGGAAAAAATGAAAGATTATATGTTAGAACCAAATTATCTGATGCTTTCAGAAAAATATATTTTTGAAAAGAATGAAAACTATTTTTTCTGTTTTTTTCCAGAGAATGAGAAGACCTGGCAGGTGTCTTATCATGAACTGACGGAGTATTTTGTAAGGAAAGTTGATTATCAGGATTTGGAGAGTATTCAACTTGTCTGTATGCTTCACAAAGAAACGCTAAAAGAAACCTATGATCTGGAAAGCATACTGCAGCAGTATGAGGAAGAAGCAAAAAACAGGGAAGAAAAGTCCAAAGAAGAGAAGATCAGAGAAGAAAGTAAGAGAGAAAAAGACAGGAGAGAAATGGAAGAAAATCAAAACATTGAGGTACAGGAAAACAGCTATTATAACAAGGCGAGAGAGAATTATGCAGTGATGGAAGAAAAGAGATATGGTCCAATCAAGAAATTTGCAAAACGCTTTAAGTCTGGAAAATGGGGAGAATGGGAAGATCTGATAACGGAAGCTGATGACTATGAATGATATATAGGATGTGGTATAGTATACGCAGATTCAAAAACATATCATAGAAGTCAAAAGGGAGTCAGGAAGAATGAAAGAGAGACCAAAAGAAATAATGACGATCACGTTGATAGGAATCAATATTCTGGTGTTTATTGTTCTTACTATGATCGGACGGACTGAGGATGGTTATTTTATGTTGCAGCATGGAGCAATGTATGAACCGTATATTATAGAAAATCAGGAATACTATCGGCTGTTTACCAGTCTTTTTCTGCATTTTGGAATCTCACATTTATTAAATAACATGGTGCTTTTGTGGGCACTTGGATCGATTTTTGAAAAAGAGGCCGGTAAAATTCGGTTTCTGCTCTGTTATTTTATCAGTGGAATAGGTGGTAATCTGCTGTCTTTGTACTGGAATACCATGCACGACAGACAGATTGTATCTGCCGGGGCATCGGGAGCAATTTTCGGACTAATGGGAGGGTTGCTTTGGATTGTATTTGCGAACAGGGGAAGGCTGGGAACACTGTCAGGAAGAGGCATGCTGATTATGGTTGTACTGAGTCTCTATTTTGGATTTACCAGTACAGGTGTAGATAATCTGGCTCACGTAGGAGGATTGATTTGCGGTTTCCTGACAGCGCTGCTAACCTATCGAAGAAAAAGATCAAAAGATCCTAACGGTATCTGATATTAACGATATCTGATATTTTACGCAGGAAGTGTGATCGATACGATTGTTCCATTGGTATGGTCAGATGTAATGTCGATTGTTCCATTATGTGCTTCAATGATTCTTTTGGAAACTGCGAGACCAAGACCAGTACCGTTTTCTTTGGTCGTAAAGAATGGTTCATAAAGCTTATCAACAATTTCAGTCGGAATACCACAGCCGTTATCCTGACATTGAATCAGAATTTTGTCATCAAGCTTCTTTGCGCGAAACTGCAGACGTGGGGCATACTTACAATCGGCAAGAGCGTCTTTGGCATTTGTAAGTATGTTTAAGAAGACTTCCTCTAATTTGGTGCGATCACCATTGAACCTTTTTATATTCTTATCAATACTGGAAGTCATCTCAATCTTTGATTTTTCAAAGTTGAGAGACATGGCGAACAGAACAGCAGAGTTGCGAAGAACATGTCCAAGAGGAAAGGAAGCACGGTTTAATTGTTTTCCGTTGTTGAGTTCTGTCAGATCATCCAGCAAATCACACATATGTCTGGCGCCATCCATGCATTCTTCCCAGACACAGGAACCTTTAGCAGTTTCAGCATAAAGAGAGCTCATTAATTGCATAGAAGAATAAAGAACAGTCATAGGATTGCGGATCTCATGCGCAATTGTAGCAACAGCAGCATCATGGTTCTTCAGAAGCTGTGTGATAATCTCTTTTGCATCTTTGTTTGTTTCCATCAGGCGGTTCATTTTTTCAAGATCGATATTTGTTAACATAATACTTACTCCTAATAGTTAGATTTTCTTGAGTTCGGTAAGAGTGTAGCACCACCGAAAACAGCATTCAATAAAAATCATTCGACTATTTTCGACCTTTTTCGACCTGTTGTCTGAAAAATGTATTCTCTTTTTCTGAAAAATGGTCTATACTACAGATAAAATAAAATGGAAAGAGGAAAGATCATGAGAGATGATAATTGTATTTTCTGTAAAATAGCAAATGGAGAGATTCCATCAGCAACATTATATGAGGATGAGGAGTTCAGAGTAATTCTGGATCTTGGACCGGCATCAAAAGGACATGCGCTGATCCTTCCGAAGAATCATTACCGCAATCTGTATGATATTGACGAGGCAACAGCTTCAAAAGCAATCTGTCTGGCAAAAAAGATGATTACAAAGATGACGGATGTACTTGGATGTGATGGTTATAATATCGTTCAGAACAACGAAGAGGCAGCTGGACAGACGGTATTCCATTTCCATATGCACTTAATCCCAAGATATAAGAATGACAACGTAGGTCTCGGATGGCATATGGGAGAACTTACAGAAGAAGATAAGAAAGAGATACTTGAAAAATTAAAATAGTACTGGAGAAGATATGTTAACAGAAAATCGCGAATTCAATGAGATTTATGAACAATATAAAAATCTCATTCTAAAAGCGGCATATACTTATTCAGGCAGTTATAGTGCAGCGGAAGATATTACTCAAGACACTTTTCTGAAACTGTATATGGGATATGACAGCATGAAGAAGAAAAATATTTCTTCATGGCTGTTTACAACGGCAAAAAATGCGGCATTAAATTACAGGAAAAAGCATAGCCGGGAGATCTTCGAGATTGATGAGAATTGGGACAGTGAAGAGGATACCGAGAAAAATGAAGCACAGGTAAACAGTGCTGAGGAACAGTTTCTGGAAGATGAGCTTCAGAAACAAAGGTTAGAGCTTCATGAAAAGATTTTCACCAATTTGATGGAAAAGAATGAAAGATGGTACGATGCTATTGTCCTTGTATATTACATGGAGATGCCTCAGGCAAAAGCAGCAGAATTAATGGGCATTCGACTCGAAGTGCTTCATAGTCTTCTGCACAGAGCAAAGAAATGGATTAAGAAAAAGTACGGAACGGAGTACGAAGAAATGAACCGGGAAGACTAAGAGCAAAACCAAATGTTTACTGTTCAATGTACAAAGAAAAAGTGTATAAGGAACAGTGGTGCCGATAGTTTCCCGGTATCTTTTTGAATACTGTAGTTTTATGAAGAGTGTTGCCGGTAGATGAACTACATTATTTTGTGGCAGCTTCTTCAATGAGGCCGATAATAGTAGCAATCGGATCTTGCTGCCCAGAATTGTGCATTGCATTTATGAACTGCTCACGGTTTTCGTACAGGTTATGAACTGCATCCAAAAGCGTTGCATTCGTAAGCTGTTCTTCCTCGATTACAAGACTGAATCCCTGACGTTCGAAAGAATGTGCGTTAAGAATCTGATCGCCACGACTTGCACGGGCAGAAAGAGGAATCAGAAGATTCGGTTTTCTAAGAGCAAGCAGTTCACAGATTGCATTCGCACCGGCACGTGAGATAACAACATCTGCAAGAGCAAAGAGATCACGCAGTTCGTTTTTGATATATTCAAACTGACAGTAGCCTTTGATTTCTTTCAGAGAATGATCAACCTTTCCTTTTCCGCAGAGATGGATGATCTGGAACTGTTTCAGCAGTTCGGGAAGGGCAGCACGTACCGCCTCGTTGACAGCTACAGCACCAAGACTTCCGCCGATTACGAGAATGACAGGTTTTTCATCTGTAAAGCCACACATCTTTCTGGCGGCATCCTTATCACCAGTAAGAAGTTCCTGACGAATCGGAGAACCGGTAAGAACTGCTTTTCCCTCCGGAAGAGCATCTAACGTCTCCGGGAAGTTACAGCAGACTTTGACAGCAGATGGAATTGCCAGTTTATTTGCCAGGCCAGGTGTCATATCAGACTCATGAATAATGACCGGAACTTTGCATCGCTTTCCAGCAAGAACAACTGGAACCGAAACAAATCCGCCTTTAGAAAAAATAACATCAGGCTTTAAGCCTTTGATTAACTTACGGGCTTCACCAAAGCCTTTGATCACACGGAATGGATCTGTGAAATTCTGCAGACTGAAATAACGGCGCAGCTTTCCAGAAGAAATTCCATGATATGGAATTCCAAAAGGTTCAATCAGTTCCTTTTCAATTCCATTGTAAGAACCTATGTATTGAATATCATAGCCTAATTCTCTAAGCTTTGGAATCAGGGCTATATTCGGAGTGACATGTCCGGCAGTACCGCCGCCGGTCAATATAATTCGCTTCATAAATTAACCTCCAGATTTAGTGTAGAGTGCTACTGTTCGAAGTAAATTGAGAACACTAGCCTTATAGCATCATATTACCCTTATTTGAAAAAATGTCAAGAAAAACGGGACACACAAACTGGAGAGAATAAGGTGAAGAAAATGAAAAAACTGAAAAAATTATCATTGGAAAATGAAATGAAAAAAGAAGCTGAACAGATTGAAAAGAAAGTTCGTAAGGACAGATCTCTGGATGACATTACAGTGTCTGATGAGATGGAAAAAGAGCTTTTCAATAAGATTCAGGATTACGAATACGACAAGAGGCATAAAAAAGTCGTCCGCAAAAAGAAGAAAAGTAAGCTTGTAATCGGAGCACTGGCAGCAGTGCTGATTTTAGTGTGCGGAAGTGTGATGACCAGTGTGGGGAGTAAGTCGTATTGGAAAGTTCTGTGGGAACGAGAAAATGGGGATGAGAACTCTAATATTATCAATGTGGAGGATATGGAAACAAAAGAATCAGAGGATGTTGATGAGTTGGAAGCTGATAAAGAAATTACTAAGGTAATTGGTACAGCTTTGGTAAAAATTGAATATAAACCAAAAGGAATGAGATTTATTAGATATACAGTAGATAAAGACCAAAGAAAAGTGGTTTTATTTTATGAGTATGGAAAAGAAGTAATAAGATATTCGATGTATACTAATTCAAAAGATTCTTCTTTTGGTGAAAAATCAGTAGATGATTTAATAGATGAATATGAGATTACAACGAATGGGCATAATATTTCGGTGAAAGAGTATTCGATTAAAGGTTCGGAACAAAGAAGATATACAGCAGATTTTGAATACAAGGGTATTCAATATCAAATTAAAGGAAAATTAAAAAGAGAAGAATTAGATGAAATCATAAAAAATTTATTTTTTATGTAAAAAACGCGTAAGTTTTTAAACTCTCAGTTGTTTACTTATCAGAAGACGATAATAAAAAGAGGGGGAAGATAGTCTTATGATAAGTAAAAAAATTGTATCAGTTATAACAAGTGTTATGGTTTTCTGCTGTGTAGCAGGAGTATCTTTGACAAATGTTAAGGCAGATGACAGTGCTCCAAAGTCAGTAGATGGATCATATTTGACATCAGCAGACTCATCTACAGGTTATACACCTAATAATGAACGTGGAAAGCATTTGATGGATGGTCAGTGTTCAATAACGAAAAGCGGAACAAAACGTATTTATACATATGGTGCGACAACAGCGGATCATACAGTAGATGCGTTGGCAGTTATTGTTTATGTAGATCAATATAATGAGAAAGATGGTAAATGGGATCAAATAGATGCATTTTCCAAGAAAGTGGAGAATGATTATTATGTAGCAACATCTAAGTCAATCCAAGTTGACAGAGGATATTACTATCGAGTTCATGCTTCTCACATTGTACGTATGGCAGGATCACCAGATGAAGAAACATTTTCCTACACCGACGGCATCTTAGTCCCATAAGCATCTTCCTCCCACACCAACGGCAGAAGATGCAGCCCGTGGGCTGGCCTAACAGCCGCTGCGCGGTGGTTCGCTCGGATACTCACAAATTAGATTCTAATAGATAAAAGTGAGAGCCTTGTTCCTTGATACACCACAATTGAATAAATGAGCATATAATCACCATAAGCGGCTGTTAATCAGTCCATGGACTAGTAGGGCAGAAGGGAAGGATTGAATCAAGAGTAGCGATCCTTCCCTATTAGTTTGCCATTTTTTAAGTTATTTTCCTGTTGCTTCTTTCAGTGCCTGAGCAAGCTGATCCGGACAGGAAGTTTTCTTGAATCCACACTGGATTCCTTCCAGGCGTGAGATGGCCTCATCTACATCCATTCCTTCAACCAGGTGGGAAATTCCCTGCAGGTTACCGTTACATCCGCCAACGAAGGAAACATTATGAATCTTGTTATCTTCGATATCAAAGTGAATGCTCTGGGAACAGACACCTTTTGTTCTATAATCCATATCTAGATATCCTTTCTTTTAAATTTTTAGATCTTTTAGTTACCTTTTGAATTATAGCAAATCAAATATAAAAAAACAATTTTTCTTTTCACATCTTTCAGCATAATTTCCCTCAATACGACAATTTTGATTTTTGCTGTAGAAATCTGTAGAACGATTTATGCGGACAGAATATAAAATCAGGTTTATAATATCTACAAACGTAACGAAGGGGAGGCCCGAACAGTTACGCGCAATATTTTTAAAACCAGGAGGGGTTGCTATGTTAAGAGAACTGGCAGTGAACACAAGAGTCATCTATTATCTGATGGCACTTCTGGGCATAATCGGAGTGCTGGCAAAAGCAGTGAATCAGCAGACATTGAATCAGATGTTGAAGGCGGCGGGGAATATGTCCAAGAGTACACACCGACTGATAAAACTCGTAAGAGCAAAATACGAACATGCATGTATGGTGCATGACAGTGTAGAGAATACGAATGCATTTGTGGAGAAATATATTTATGAATATAGAGGATTTTTGTTTGGGATTCATACCTGGAGACAGATGGAATTGCTGACGGTGTGGTTTGTTGGAATTCTTGCAGCTCTTGGTGCATTCGAATGTTATATTACTTATGGATTTTCAGATGCGGCGTATCAATATATAGAAACAGGATTAGCGGAGATGGTACTCCTTTTTGTTATCAGTCATCTTTCGGACGAACAGTACAAGCTTAATGCTGTCAGGATGTATATGGTGGATTATCTTGAGAATAATTGTGCATTTCACGTAAAGAGACAGCGGACTACGGATAGAGAAGAATTGAATGTGATCGCTGCAGAGAATACCGGAAAGCAGGAGTGGGAAGAAAAGAAAGGGGAAAGAGAGATTCACAGAGAAGACAACGTACAGAATGGAAATAAAACAAAAGCAGAGAGGACGGAGCTGCCGATCAATATCGAGGGAGAAGCAAGATCGGTAGAGCCGGCAAGGAATCCGAAAGGAAATTCAGAGAGAGACGTAGATAGAGATTCGGAGCGAGATTCAGGAAGAAATGCAGAAAGAGAAGCGGCGATTCGTCAGATTCTGGAAGAATTTTTAACATAACGAAAACTAAAATTTCTTGAGCAGCATTTGTAAATAAGGTATAATAAAAAGCAGTTGGTAGCCGCCGGTCATGGAATATCAGGAATGGCGGCAGGGAAAGAAGAACCAACTGCTTTTTTAGGGCTTATAAACAAGAAAAGAAAGTAACTGATTAAGACAGGTGCAAAGAGTAATAGGAGGAGTTGCTATGTTAAGAATAGGAATGTTGACCAGCGGTGGAGACTGCCAGGCACTTAACGCAGCAATGCGCGGTGTTGTAAAAGGAATTTGCAACAAGCGCAAAGATGTAGAAATCTATGGATTTAAAGATGGATACAAAGGTCTGATCTATTCGGATTTCAATATGTTGACATCAAAGGATTTCTCGGGAATTCTGACACAGGGTGGAACAATTCTTGGTACATCCCGTCAGCCGTTCAAACTGATGCGTGTGCCGGATAAGGATGGAATAGACAAGGTGGAGGCAATGAAGCACACATATCATAAGCTTCATCTGGATTGTCTCGTTATTCTTGGAGGAAATGGAACTCATAAGACAGCAAATCTTCTTCGTGAGGAAGGACTCAATGTAGTGACACTGCCGAAGACGATCGATAACGATCTGTGGGGAACAGACATGACATTTGGATTCCAGAGTGCAGTTGATATCGCAACAGATACGATTGACAGAATCCATACGACAGCAACTTCCCACAGCCGTGTATTTATTATCGAGGTTATGGGTCACAAAGTAGGTCATGTAACTCTGCATGCCGGAATTGCAGGCGGAGCAGACATAATTCTTCTTCCGGAGATCCCATATGATATTAAGGCGATCAAGAATGTGATCGACAAACGTACACAGGCAGGTAAGAGATTTACAATCCTTGCTGTTGCAGAGGGTGCGATTTCCAAAGAAGATGCAAAACTGAAAAAGAAAGAATACAAAGAGAAGCTGGCAAACAGAAAATATCCTTCTATCGCTTACGAACTGGCAGAACAGATTGAAAAAGAGACAGACAAGGAAGTTCGTATCACAGTTCCTGGACATACACAGAGAGGTGGCACACCTTGTTCTTATGACCGCGTATTTGCAACAAGAGTCGGAGCGAAGGCAGCAGAATTGATCCTGAATGAAGAATACGGATATATGGTAGCCATGAGAAATGGTGAGACAGTGAAAGTTCCGTTGGAAGAGGTTGCAGGAAAGCTGAAATATGTTGATCCGAACTGTGGTCTGATCAAAGAAGCGAGAACAATCGGTATCAGCTTCGGAGACGAGGTGTAATTCATGTCATATACGGCGCTATACAGAAAGTTCCGTCCTTCTGAATTCGAAGATGTAAAAGGACAGGATCATATTGTTACAACGCTTCAGAACCAGATTAAGGCGAACAGGATCGGACATGCGTATCTGTTTTGCGGAACGCGAGGAACCGGAAAGACAACGGTTGCGAAAATATTTGCGAAGGCAGTAAACTGTGAGCACCCGGTAAATGGAAGTCCATGCGGAGAGTGTGAGATGTGTAAATCTATCGCTGCCGGCACTTCAATGAATGTGATCGAAATCGATGCTGCATCGAACAATGGTGTTGATAATATCCGTGAGATCCGGGAGGAAGTGACATATCGACCGACAGAAGGTAAGTATAAAGTATACATTATCGACGAGGTGCATATGCTTTCCATCGGAGCATTTAACGCATTGCTTAAGACACTTGAGGAGCCGCCGGAGTATGTTATTTTTATTCTGGCGACGACAGAAGTGCATAAAATCCCAATTACGATTCTTTCTAGATGTCAGCACTATGATTTCAAGAGAATCAGCATTGAGACAATTACAGACCGTATGCGTGATCTGATGCAGACAGAACAGGTAGAAGTGGAAGAAAAAGCACTTCGCTATATCGCAAAGGCGGCAGACGGATCTATGCGTGATGCACTCAGTCTGCTGGATCAGTGTATTGCATTTTATCTGGGACAGAAGCTGACGTATGATCATGTGCTTGAAGTACTTGGTGCGGTGGATACGGATGTGTTCAGTCGCCTGCTTCGGAAAGTATTGGAAAGAGATGTTGCCGGAGTTCTTGATATTGTGGAAGATCTGGTTATGCAGGGACGTGAACTGACCCAGCTGGCCGCAGATTTTACATGGTATCTGAGAAATTTGCTTTTGGTTAAAACTTCTGATAATATAGAGGACGTGCTGGATGTGTCTACGGAAAATATGCTGCAGCTCAAGGAAGAATCAAAGATGATCGAACTTGATATGCTGTTGCGTTATATCCGTATATTTTCAGAACTTTCCGGTCAGCTGAAGTATGCGACGCAGAAGAGAGTGCTTCTGGAAGTTGCACTGATCAAGCTTTGTACTCCGGCGATGGAGACTGGTCAGGATGCACTTTTGGACAGAATCCGTGCGGTAGAAGAAAAAGTAGAGAAAGGACTTGCTGCAGCCGCAGATATGCCGCAGCGAGTTGTTTACGTGAATGGAGATGATGCGTCATCATCCGGATCAGGCGTTGCGGGAAGCAGGAAGGCGAAACCGGAGCTGCCGAATGCAATTCCGGAGGATGTGCAGGAGGTGGTGAAGAATTTCCGTTCTATCGCAGATGAAGCGTCAGGTATGATCAGAGGCTTTCTTAAAAAAGCAAGACTGAGTCTTGGTGGTGACAATCGCTTGCTGATTGTACTGCCAGATGCTATGTCGGCAGATATGGTTGGCAGAGAAGATCATGTGCAGGAACTTGAACAGCTCATTGAAGAGAAGATTGGAAAGAAAGTCGAGGTGGATGTCCGTCATGTAGAAGAGGGCAGACACTTTGAGGATACATTTGTGGACATAGAACAGAAAATAAATATGGAAATAACAGTGGAGGATTAGACATGGCAAAGCGTGGAGGATTTCCAGGCGGCGGAATGCCGGGAAATATGGCGAATCTGATGAAGCAGGCACAGAAGATGCAGCGTCAGATGGAAGAGCAGCAGAAAGAACTTGAGACAAAAGAGTTCACAGCAGCTGCAGGCGGCGGAGCAGTAGAAGTAACTGTATCCGGCAAAAGAGAAGTAACAAAAGTAAAACTTGCAGAAGAAGTTGTAGATCCGGACGACATTGAGATGCTGGAAGACCTGATCGTAGCAGCGACAAATGAAGCACTGCGTCAGGTTGAGCAGGAGACAAATGCAGCAGTATCTAAGATGACAGGCGGATTTGGCGGTCTTGGAGGCGGAATGTTCTAATGGATTACTACAGTAATCAGATCAGCCGTCTGATCGAGGAGTTCTCGAGACTTCCGGGAATCGGGAATAAATCAGCACAAAGACTTGCATTTCATGTGATCAATATGCCGGTAGAGCAGGTAGAAGGACTTGCGAATGCGATCGTAGATGCCCGCAAGAATGTCCGTTACTGTAAGGAGTGCTGTACGTTGACGGATAAGGATATCTGCCCAATCTGCAGCAATCCGGACAGAGATCATAAGACAATCATGGTAGTGGAGACACCGCGTGATCTGGCAGCGTATGAGAAGACCGGAAAGTACAACGGAGTCTATCATGTACTTCATGGAGCAATTTCTCCAATGCTTGGAATCGGTCCCGGGGATATCCGTCTGAAAGAATTGATGGAGCGTCTGCAGGGAGATGTGGATGAAGTGATCATTGCGACGAATTCTAGTCTGGAAGGCGAGACAACAGCAATGTATATCAGTAAACTTATCAAACCGGTCGGAATCAAGGTGAGCAGGATTGCCAGTGGTGTTCCGGTTGGTGGTGATCTGGAATACATTGATGAGGTAACACTGCTCCGGGCATTAGAAGGAAGAACAGAATTGTAAAAGCATTTGAGACACCGGCAGGAAGGACTGGCTATGGCGAAGAAAAAAGTTACATCTTCAGATGTGGCAAAGCGCGCGGGAGTTTCACAGGCAACGGTCTCGATGGTACTCAATAAGAAGTATAACGTCTCTTTTTCAAAAGAAGTAATCCAGAAAGTGGAGGCAGCGGCGGAAGAACTGGGGTATGAACTTCCGAAACGCAGAACACAGCGTGGAGAGCGACGAGAAAAACTGCTCGTTGTCATCAGCCCTAACCTGACAAACCCATACTATGTAATGCTTTTGCAAGGAATTGAATCAAGGGCAACAGAGCAGGGGTTCGGAATCTTTGTCTGTAATACACAGAGAGATTTAAAACTGGAAGAGCGTTATCTGAAAATGATCTCGACTCTGAATGCACAGGGAATTATCTATATGTGCAATCCGGGGAAATGCTTTCTCGGACAGCTCAAAGAAATGTCTGAAAGGATTCCGGTTGTTGTGATCAATAACCAGGAGAAGCATTTGGATGTAGATGCAGTGGAGTTGGACAATACAAAGCTTGGAAGATTAATGGGCAGACATCTTCTGGAGCTGGGGCATCAGCATGTGGCATACATTACACCGCCATTAACTGCAAGACAGAAGCAGAGATTCCGCCGGGTAGAAGGTTTTCTGGATGAATTCAGAAAAGCCGGATATGGCGATCAGGTGATTGTAAAAGAAGCAGATGAAGAATTTGACCGGAATGTTCCGGGAATCGATTCAGAGTACCGCATCGGATATGATCTGACAAAAGAACTGCTCCGGACAGAAAAAGATCTCACTGCAATCGTGGGGCTGAATGATATGATCGCATTTGGGATTATGGATGCACTCCAGGATATGAAGTATAAAGTTCCCGGAGATGTCTCGGTTATGGGATGTGATAATACTTTATTTTCCAAAGTTAAGAAAGTGTCACTTACAACGATCGAGCATTTTGTAGTTCACAAAGGAATGGATGCCTGTGATATCATCATGAAAAAGATCAGTTCAAGGGACTGGAAGTATACGGAATTTGAACCGGTCAGTATTTATCATGTGGAATATGAGCCACAGATCGTGGTTCGTGGAACAACGTCTTATGCGAAGACAAAATAGTTGATGTATAGACGTTGTATTATTTAAAATTAATAAAAAATAATAAAATTATTACTAATAAAAACAACAAAAACAAACGATTCTGATTTTAGAAAATGTTGATAAAGCCTTTAAAATAAAGATTTTTATACAGAATAAAAACGATTGATATTAACTAATATTAATAAAAACGGTTAATATGTCGGATTATTAAGTGAAAAATGACTATTAATAATTTTTCAGACAGTTGACCTCAGGTTTTGGAAGCTATATAATCAGCTCATAAACAAACGAATTACTGCTGGAAAAACAGTGAGTTGTATCAGTGGTAAGAGGAAGATTCATGTATAGGAGGACTTAAAAATGAAATTTTTTATCGACACAGCTAATGTAGAGGATATCAAGAAAGCAAATGACATGGGAGTGATCTGCGGAGTTACAACAAACCCGTCTCTGATCGCAAAAGAAGGACGTGTTTTTGAAGAAGTTATCGCTGAGATCGCATCTATCGTAGACGGACCGATCAGTGGAGAGGTTAAGGCTACAACAACAGATGCAGAAGGCATGATCGCAGAAGGACGTGAGATTGCAAAGATCCATCCGAACATGGTAGTTAAGATTCCTATGACAGTAGAAGGCCTGAAGGCTGTTAAAGTTCTTACAGCAGAGGGAATCAAGACAAATGTAACTCTGATCTTCACAGCAAACCAGGCACTTCTTGCAGCAAGAGCAGGAGCTACTTATGTTTCTCCGTTCCTTGGACGTCTGGATGACATTTCTACAAAGGGAGTTGACCTCATTGCAGAGATCGTAGAGATGTTCGAAGTAGCAGGAATTGAGACAGAGATTATCGCAGCAAGTGTACGTAATCCAATCCATGTAACAGAATGTGCACTGGCAGGAGCAGATATTGCAACAGTACCTTACAAGGTAATCGAGCAGATGACACATCACCCACTGACAGATGCAGGTATCGAGAAGTTTAAAAAGGATTATATTGCTGTTTTTGGTGAGTAATCCGGGAAATAACGTTAAGACTGAAAATGGAATCAGAATGGAAATTAAAAAGGAGATATCATGAACAAGTTAGAGCTTATGAAAACTGCGAATGAGATCCGGAAAGGGATTGTAACAGCACTGCATAGCGCAAAGGCCGGACATCCAGGTGGATCTCTCTCAGCAACAGAGATTTTTACATACCTTTATTTTGAAGAGATGAACGTAGACCCGAAAGATCCAAAGAAAGCGGATCGCGATCGTTTCGTTCTTTCTAAAGGACACACAGCTCCGGGATTATATTCTACACTTGCGCAGAAAGGATTCTTCCCGAAGGAAGATCTCGTGACACTTCGTCATACAGGATCTTATCTGCAGGGACATCCGGACATGAAACACATTCCAGGTGTTGATATGTCTTCAGGATCTCTTGGACAGGGAATTTCAGCAGCTGTAGGTATGGCAATCGCAGGAAAGCTTGACAATGCAGACTACAGAGTATACACACTGCTCGGAGACGGTGAGATCCAGGAAGGTCAGGTATGGGAGGCTTCCATGCTGGCAGCACATAGAAAACTGGATAATCTCGTTGTTATCGTTGATAATAACAATCTTCAGATTGACGGAGCAATTACAGAAGTCAACTCTCCGTACCCGATCGATAAGAAGTTTGAGGCATTTAATTTCCATGTAATCAATATTGATGGAAATGACTTTGATCAGATCGATGCTGCATTCAAAGAAGCAAAGACAGTCAAAGGACAGCCGACAGCTATTATTGCTAAGACAGTAAAAGGAAAAGGTGTATCCTTCATGGAGAACCAGGTAGGATGGCACGGAAAAGCTCCGAACGATGAAGAGTACAAGATTGCAATGGAAGAATTAGAGAAAGCAGGTGAAGCATTATGTCAGAAGTAAAGAAGATCGCAACAAGAGACAGCTACGGTAATGCTTTGGCTGAACTCGGAACAGAACATGATAACGTTGTAGTACTTGATGCCGATCTGGCAGCAGCTACAAAGACAGGTGTATTCAAGAAAGCACATCCGGATCGTTTTATCGATTGTGGTATTGCTGAGTCTAATATGATCGGTGTTGCAGCAGGTCTTGCAACAACAGGAAAAGTGCCATTTGCAAGTTCTTTCGCAATGTTCGCAGCAGGACGTGCATTTGAGCAGGTAAGAAACTCTGTTGGATATCCACACCTGAATGTAAAGATTGGTGCAACACATGCCGGAATCTCTGTAGGAGAAGATGGAGCAACACATCAGTGTAATGAGGATATCGCTCTGATGCGTACAATTCCGGGAATGGTTGTAATTAACCCAGCTGATGATGTAGAGGCAAGAGCAGCTGTACGTGCTGCTTACGAGCATCAGGGACCGGTATATCTGAGATTTGGACGTCTCGCAGTGCCGGTGATCAATGACAGACCGGACTACAAGTTTGAGCTTGGAAAAGGTGTTGTGTTAAGAGAAGGAAAAGACCTGACGATCATCGCAACAGGACTTCCTGTAAGTAACTGTCTGGAAGCAGCTGAGAAGCTTGCAGCAGACGGAATTGATGCGAAAGTGATCAACATTCATACGATCAAACCTCTCGATGAGGAACTTGTTGTAGCAGCTGCAAAAGAGACAGGAAAAGTTGTTACAGTTGAAGAGCATTCCGTTATCGGCGGACTTGGAAGTGCTGTATGTGATGTACTTTCAGAGAAAGCTCCAACACAGGTTATGAAGATCGGTGTGAATGATACATTCGGTGAGTCTGGTCCGGCACTTGAGCTTCTGAAGAAGTATGGTCTTGATACAGACAGCATCTACGAGAAAATCAAAGCATTTGCAAAATAATCGGATTTTCGAAAGCAAAATTATAATTTAAAATAAAAAGAACGCTTCGCGCTTTCTGTTTACAGGATATCTGCAATCAGAGAGTACCGGAGCGTTTTTTGATGTTTGGAGATATTAAGAAAATGCCGTGCACGAAAAGTAATATTTGTCGAACTTACCTGACACTAATTGATAAAATCTCCCGATTTCCTTGTGCTATGTTAAGGGCAATCCCCGGGAAATTAAATAAAAGTGATAGAAAGGTGAGTATAAAATGGAGAGACAGATTCCAAAAAATGTGCGTCAGATAGGAAATGTGAGTGATAGTCCAAAAATCTATGTGGAAGATTATGTAGATACTTTTTTTCTTCAGTTAAGTGAAAAAAGCGAGAAAGAAAAACAACCAGAAGGAGCCTTTCTGATTGGTGAAATGCAGAAGCAGGACAATGAAGAATATATTTATATTTATGGTGCGATAAAAATAAAAGAGTTAAAAAAGGAGGGCGGTGAATACCTGATCAATGACAAGATATGGAAATGTGGTTGTGAAGAATGCAGCCAGTATTTTGAAGAAGGAGAAATCATAGGCTGGTTTGTGACAGAGCATGATTTACAGCTGGCTCCGGGTTCTATCAACGTAAAGCTGCATAAAAAATTATTTCCAAAGAAAAATACCGTTCTTGTTATGAAAGATTCGACAAACCAGGAAGATGTATTTTTTGTACATAAGCTGGGAGATCTGATGGAAATTGGAGGACATTATACTTATTACGAGAAGAATCCGTGCATGCAGAATTATATGATTGCAAGTCGAAAAAAAAATGGGGCAGTTCAGACAGAAAATGTGGAAGATACGGCTGCACAAAGCTTTCGTTCTCTGGTACGTGAACGGGGCGGTCAGAAAAGAGAAAGAAGGACAGGCAGTCTGATGTATGGAATCAGTACATGCCTTGTACTGGTCCTGATCGTGATGGGTGTTTCTATGATGAATAATTTCAGCAAAATGAAATCCCTCCAGAATAAGATAAATGTGGTTGCCGAGGGGGAAAAGCAAACATCCTCACCTGATGTGAAAGAGACGAGTGGAGCAGCAGCTACTGTGGAGAAAAATCAGGAAGCAGCAGATACAGAAAAGGAATCCGCAGAGATAACGGAAGAAAATGAAGGGGAAGAACAGACGGAAGATAAGAATACAGAAAGTGTTCCGGTTTCCGGGACTGCCGTTGCAGCAGATGAAAATGATGGTATTTATGTGGTGGAAAAAGGAGATACCCTTGCAATTATCAGTAAAAAAATGTATGGAGATGTTAATCATGTAGATGCGATCAGCCGGATGAATGGATTGCAGAATGGGAACCTGATCTATATTGGACAAAAATTGATATTGCCATAAATCCGTGTTATACTGTGAAAGACAAGTGAAAGCTAAAAGTGTATCAACAGAAAAAGGTGCACTGGACAAACGATAAGGGGAGCAATATGGCGCGAAAGAAAATGTCGAATTTACAGGTGGTAAAAACGCAGGATGATAGAAAAGCGCTGAGACAAAGGGAAAGAAGGATCAAACGCCGGAGAAGAAAAGAACTTCTTACCTATATCATTCTGATTGCGATGGCAATCTGCGGAACATACCTCCTTTTAGATAGTAAGACTTATGGCACAGTCCGCAAGGCAGACAGTTACGCGAAAGACCTTTCGGACAGGAATAATTACGTTCAGTTTGCAGATGGAATTGTGCGTTATAATCATGACGGTGTGGTATTTCTAAATAAGAAGAATGAGGAAAAGTGGATTCAGCCAACACAGCTTCAGACACCGGTGATTGTTGTGAAAGACGATGTGTTTGCGGTTGCTGACAGCGGAGGTAACAGTATTCTCGTATTTACAAAAAATGGGTTGAAAGGTGAGATTCAGACGACATTACCGATTGAGAGAATCGCAGTATCGAATCAGGGAATTGTCAGTGCAATTTTAAAAGATGAGACTTCACCGAAGATCATATCCTATGATGCGGCAGGAAATATTCTGGTAGAGCAGCAGATTACGATTGGAAATACAGGATATCCGATCGCATTGGATTTGTCTGATGATGGAAAGGTTCTGGCAGTTTCTTATCTTTATACCAAAGGAACACAGGTGCAGAGCAGGATCGGATATTATAATTTTGATACTGCCGGCAAAGAGAAGGCAGATAACAAAGTGACAGCAGATACTTATGAAGATATGCTGATCGGCGAGATTTTCTTTATGGGAAATGACAGATCTGTTGCAGTTGGAGATAATGGATTTGAGATTTATACAGGAAAAGATACTCCAAAGCAGACAAAAGAAGTGAAAGTGAATCAAGAGATAAAAAGTGTTTTCCATTCGGATTCTTATTTTGGATTTGTCCTGCTTAATCAGGAGAAGTCAGGGTATGAGTTGAGAATGTATAATCAATCAGGAGATACTGTGTTCAGTAAAGAGATACAGGGAGATTATAGTCATGTAAAGATGGATGGAGACAATATCATTCTGTATGATGGAAGTAAGTGCTGTATTTATACAACGACAGGAATCCTGAAGTTTAAGGGAGACCTGGGAGCAGATGCACAGGAAATCTTTGATGCATTTGGCCTGAACAGATACTATGTGATGAGTGATAATGAACTGCGAATTGTTTATTTGACAAAATAGGAGAGATATATGGAGAATTGGTTGTTACTTGCAGTCGGGATTGTGTTTTTAGTCTGCATGATTGCCGGCTTTGTGAAGGGATTTCTCAGAATTGGTTTATCCCTTCTGTCAACAATATTGACACTGGTACTGGTGTCATTCCTTTCCCCATACGTGTCGGATGCGCTGATGAAGCATACACCGGCGCAGGACGTACTGGAGAAGAAGATAGTGGAAGCATTTATGCCAGAGTTTTCAGCAGATGATCTGTTGAAAGCAAATCTCAGTGGAACACCTCTGGAGAATTTAACGGTAGACCAGATTAAATCATTAAGCGAATCTGGATGGGACAAACTGGGGATAACTGCACAGGATATCCTGAAAGTGGTCGGAGATCTTCCAAAGGATACACAGATCCGTGAGATTGAGAATTCAATGCTGCCACAGTTTTTGAAAGATGCATTGCTGGAAAATAATAATACTGCGATTTATGAAGAACTGGATGTTACAACTTTCCCAGAATATGTTGCGGCCTATATTTCACGAATGCTCCTCAATGTTGTGTCATTTCTTGTGACATTTTTGATTGCGATCATTCTTGTAAGCGCATTGATGTATGCGGTGAATATTATTGGTGAACTTCCGTTACTTGGTGCGATCAATCATCTGGCGGGAGGAGTGCTTGGAATTGGTCTGGGATTTATTATCGTATGGATCGCATTCCTTGTGCTGACTCTGATTTATACGACAGAGATTGGAACAACGTGTTATGCGATGGTTGAGCAGAGCGCGATCTTGACGTTTTTGTACAACCATAATCCGCTGTTGATCTGGTTACTTGGATTCCGGTAGGAAAAATAAAAGAAAAATATTAAAAATAGGGTTGACACTCTCGATAAGCTATGATATCATATAGAAGTTCTGTTAAGGACATAAATATGGGGGATTAGCTCAGTTGGGAGAGCGCCTGCCTTGCAAGCAGGAGGTCACGAGTTCGACTCTCGTATTCTCCACTAAGATTACGGATTGTGCATTGCACAGTCCGTTTTTTTGTATATTAGGAAAGTCCTTTCCTAATATACAAAAAACGCTCCGCTAGGGATACGCAACAAAAAAACATCCCACAGCGCGAAATCTGTGAGATGTTCTTCATAACTCCCCCTGTTGGACTTGAACCAACGACACTTCGGTTAACAGCCGAATGCTCTACCGACTGAGCTAAGGAGGAATATTTCCTTGTCTTATCGACGAAAAATATATTATCATATTTAGATAGTCTTTGCAAGAGAAAATTAAAAAAAATGTAAAAATCTTAAAGAAATCTATTTTTATCCATTTCAAGTCATAATCAGAAATCCAGAGACATACATATATTAGACAGGAGGGCTGATATAAAATATATCAACAGCACTTTCTGAAAGGTAACAATTCAATTTAAGACAGGAGAGGGTAAGATGCGAAGAAAGTTAAGAAGACATCTTGCATTTCTGATGGCGGTACTGATGATGCTGTCGTTGATGGGTGTTCAGGTACTGGCAGAAGGTGTACAAGTTGAGGCTGTACAAACCACAGAGGGAACAGATTGTACCGTGCTCCCGGAAGAAACAGATGCGGAAGAGACTTCCCGATCAGAAATGCAGAAACCAGGCGCAAAAGAATCTCCCCCTGAGTCTGGAGTAGTAACAGAGGAAGGGAAAAGTACCGATTCAGAGAAAATTTCAGTTGTTCTTAAAGATGAGATTCTTACAAAAGGTTCTCTGACAGCAGAGGTTAGTGGAACAACAGAATCAGATCAGATTGCTTATCAGTGGCAGGTAAGTGAAAAAGGTCAATGGAAAGACATTGAGGATACAGCGACTGTGGATAGTAGAAAGCAATCCTATGAAGTTGCAAGAGATGGTGCACAGAAGACATTTCGTGTGAAAGTGACAGTAAATGAGGCGGTGACAGTTTATTCTTCCGAATACAAGGTGAATTATTATGACAAGCTTCAGAATGGAAGTTTTGAGACGCCAAAAGTATCTGATGCAGGAACACTGACTTATAAGGATGCACATTTTATTCAGGTAGCAAATGGAACGAATAATTTGTACTGGAAGACAACAGCGAAAGGTGCATATTTTGGCGCTGGAAATCAGAAAGATTATTATATCGAGATTGCAGACGGAAGCAGAAGTTATTATGGAAATACGGTTAATGATCCAAAGCCGGTTTATAACATCAGCAGTGCGGCACAGGAAAATCAGTTCGCAGAATTAAACTGTGAGGAACCAGGAGCACTTTATCAGGATGTTTTGACAGAACCGGGGACAGTCCTTCACTGGGGATTGGAACATGCCGGACGCTGGGGAACAGACACGATGGCGGTTATCATCAGCGATACGAAATCAATGAGTTCTGATTGGAATCCGGCAGGATCGGGATTTGATCAGAGTAATCCTGATGTACAGGCTGTATTGTCAGATGAAGCCGGCAAATGGACTTATCACTATGGAGATTATACGGTTCCGGCAGGGCAATATGTTACTCGATTTTATTTTGTGGCAGTAGAGGCAGCAAATGGAAATTTGTCAAATGGAAACCTGCTCGATAACATTTCTTTTGGAAAGGATCTCCCAAACCCACCGGCAAAAACAGGTAATCTGATGATTACAAAACAGGTGGAGGGAATTGCAGCGAGTCAGATTCCGGACGAGTCCTTTACATTTCAAGTAAAACGGGGAGAAGAAGTGATCGAAGAAGTGAAGCTTCCGCAAAATGGTCAGTGGAGTGCATCGCTCCAGGCGGTTGAACCTGGGGAATATACAGTGACGGAGATTGCTCAGGAACAGAATAACTATAGGCTGGAGCATACCTTTTATCTCGTGGGACAGGAAAGTCAGGCAGAGGGGATGACAGCACGAATTGATGTAACGAAGGAGCAGACGGCAACAGTAACTTATACGAATCAGTATCAACCGCTTATGGTTGTTCCGACAGGAGTAGAGAACAGGGTGCTTCCTACAATCCTGATAGAAACAATAGGCATAACAGGAGGAGCAGTTTTTCTGTTTCTTCGAAGAAAGAGGAAAGAAACAGATTCATGAAATTAAAAGGAGAGATTCATCTTTTTCTGATTCGTCTTGCATTTCTTCTGGTGTTTCTGTGGGTTTTATTCGGGCTGTTGTTTGGGATTACAACCATGAAAAACAATGACATGTCGCCACGCATCAGTGCGGGAGATCTGCTCTTTTATTATCGACTGGAAAAACCGAAAAGCGGGGATGTGGTGGTTCTTCAGAAAGCAGGAGAGAAATATGTGGGCAGAGTGATCGCAGCCGGCGGCGATACAGTAGAGATTACAGAGGACGAAAAGGTAAAGATCAATGGAAGTAAGATTGTGGAAAATGATATTTTCTATGATACACCGCAATACGAAAGTGACACGGTCTATCCACTGACGCTGAATAGCGGAGAATATTTTATTCTGGGAGATCAGCGGGGAAATGCAAAAGACAGCCGGTATTTTGGAGCTGTGAAGGACAAGGAGATAAAAGGCAGAGTAATTACGGTGCTCCGCCGGTCAGATATCTGAAACCCGGAAATCAGAGTAAAAAGTGAGGTAGAGATTATGAATAAGAAAACAGCAGGACGTATTTCAGCAATGGCAATGGCGAGCATGATGATGATGTCAGTTTGCGTGGTAAATGCGGCAGCCGAGGAAAATGAACCGATCACACAGCTGAATCTGAAGAAAACGGTGACAACGGATGGAAATACATACCAGCCAAACACTTCATTTTCGTTTCATGTGGAGAATGGTGAAGCAGCAGAAAATTGGAGAGATAATGTAGTATATGCCGGTGTGACAGGTGGAATCACGGCCACTCAGACAATCGGATTCCAGCCATCAGGAGAAGATACACTGGCAGCAGCTTACAGCAAGAATGCAACATTGGAAATTAATGCAGAGGTATTTGAACATGCTGGTGTTTATCATTATGTTGTGACTGAAGATGCAGGCTCTTATGAAGGAATCAATTATGATACAGCAGGCAGAGATGTTTATCTTTTTGTATATAACGGAGCAGATGGAGCACTTTATGTTGGAAATGTAATTACAGAAAATAATGGTGAAAAAGGTGATCTTGAATTTATCAATGATTATGGTGCAGAAAATGATACAACGCATGATGTGACGATCCAAAAAACGATCACAGGTAATCAGGGAGTTAAAAATAAATCCTTCGAATTCAAGGTTGCGGTGAATGGTGGACAGGGAGAACTCTACAAAGTTGTAGTGAAGAAAAATGCAAATGCACAGGCACTTACAGAATACATCACAAGCAATGAAGCAGAAACTTCTTATCAGATTTCTGATACAGGTTCAATTACAATTTATGGATTGACAGAATCTGATAAATACACGGT
Organism: Mediterraneibacter sp. 210702-DFI.3.120; assembly: GCF_020561005.1. NCBI lineage: Bacteria > Bacillati > Bacillota > Clostridia > Lachnospirales > Lachnospiraceae > Mediterraneibacter > Mediterraneibacter sp. 210702-DFI.3.120. The sequence continues at coordinate 68,915 of NZ_JAJCNG010000012.1, forward strand.
GACAGAGACCGATGCGAATAAAGATGGATATACTACTACGATTGATGGAGAAACAACTGCGACCGGAACAAAGACAGGAACTACAAAAGAAGATGGTACAGTAGTTCAGTATGTGAATGAGAAAGATGCGGCTGTAGTAACAGGCGTTGCAAAGAAATACACACCATACGTATTACTTGTGGGTGCGGCAGGCGCATTTGGATCAGTTTTCTTTCGTAGAAAAAGAGCATGATAAACGAAACGACAGAAGGTCAGGAGGCAGGGGAGCAGAGGGAAGAGCTGTTTTTTAAAGTTATAGAAGCGGGAAATAAGATATTGGAAATTCTGGCAGCGCTCTTTATTATTCTTATGCTTCTTTATGGTGCATATTCATTATGGGATACCTGCCAGATCAACCGACGTGCGTTTATCAGTGGAGAATTGATGAAATATAAACCTGCAGGGAAAACGGATGAAAGTCCGTCCCTGCAGGAACTTCAGAAAATCAATCCGGATGTGTGTGCCTGGCTGACGGTAGACGGAACAAAGATTGATTACCCGGTTGTGCAGGGAGAAACAAATCTGGAATATATCAATCAGGATATTTATGGAGAGTTTGCTCTTTCAGGAAGTATTTTTCTGGATAGCAGAAATGACAGAAAATTTATTGACAGTTACAGTTTATTATATGGTCACCATATGGATAATGGCGCAATGTTTGGGGATGTGATGAATTATAAAGAAAAGGAGTATTTTGAATCGCACAAAACAGGTACGCTGTATTTGAATGAACAGTTAGAAAAAATCCAGTGGTTCGCCTGTGTGGAGACAGATGCGTATGATGAAGTTATTTATAATCCACAAGATTATAAGAAAGAGAATCTGGAAGAACTGATGGAATATATAAAGGCACATGCAGTGCAGTATCGTCTTCCTGAGAAAAAAGGAAAAGAGGGGTGGAACAGGATCATTGGCTTATCTACTTGTTCTAACGATCAGACGAATGGAAGAGTAATACTTTATGGATTTTTATATGATATTACTGTTCACTCCCGTGTCAATCACTCCGCTGATTGACACGGAGGATGCGTGTTTTGACTTGAATGCATCTCGCCCCATCGCCAAAGGCGATTTAAAATGGCGAGATGCGTTGCTGGTCGCACATCGTGTGAACAGTAACAGGGACAGGTAGATAAAGAATGATGTAGCGCAACGCCGTTGCATATTTGTCTGTTGAATGTTAAAATGTGAATGTCATTCAGATTCAGGTCAAAGCTAGAAAAAGAGCGAAAATGGATCTGGATCATTTCGAAAATCAGGGAAATAAAGGCAGGCAGTATACAATGACGATAAAAGAGATTGCGCAGATGGCCGGGGTGTCCAGCGCAGCAGTATCAAGATATTTGAATGGCGGATATGTGAGTGAACAGAAAAAGGAGCAGATCCGTAAAGTGATTGAGAAGACGGGATATCAGCCGTCTACTCAGGCAAGAATCCTAAGAACCGGACGTGCACATCTGGTTGGTGTGGTGGCTCCGAAGATCAATTCAGAATCAATCAGCCGGATCACAGCGGGAATTGAACAGGTTCTTTCGGCAAGAGGGTACCAGATGCTTCTTGCAAGCACGGATAATCAGCCAAAGAATGAGCTGACTTATCTGAGAATCTTTGAAAGTTATCCGGTAGATGGAATTGTACTGATCGGTACAGTGCTTACAGACGAGCATCGGAGATTTCTAAAAGAATCAAAGGTTCCGGTTGTGGTTGTGGGACAGGAGACAGAAATGGCAAGTTGTATCTATCATGATGATTTTGGTGCGGGAAGAGCAATGGGACAAGAAGTTGCGGTGAAAGCACTGAAGCGGAATGGTGGAAGACCTGAAGATTGCAAGATTGCATATATTGGTGTTACTCGTGAAGATAAGGCAGCAGGTGCTGCCAGAGAAGACGGGTTCCGCAAGGGACTTCAGGAAGCAGGGATTACTTTCGATGACCATCGGTACAGACGCGAATCAGAATTTACAATGAGCGGCGGATATGAAGCAGTAGCGGATTTGTTGAGTGAAGAAAATGAAATCGATATCATATCATGCGCAACAGATACGATTGCAGCAGGAGCAATCGAGGCATTGATCGCACAGAGTAAAAAGGCGGTTCCGGAGTCGGTTCAGAATTCTGGTGCAAGGATGCTACACATTTTGGAACAGTCTGGTATCTGTGTCACAGGATTTGGTGATAATCAGATGTTAAGGGCTGTGACAGGCGGTATTCCAACGGTTCATTTTGGGTATAAAACGAGTGGAATCAAGGGGGCAGAGCTCTTACTTGAACAGATTGAAGAGAAAAATCCGGTGCCGGTGCATATGAAGCTGGGATTCCAGATCGTGAATAGATTTGAATGAATGTAACTAAGAGTATAGTGCAAGTTAAACAAAACAGAAGAATCAGAATTAGTAAAAATGCCATCTTTACAAATGGCATTTTTTTATTTAATATAAAATCATAAGATGTGAAAACGATTACATATAAAACATAGAAGGAAGGGAGAGTAATCATGGATTACAGGAAAACAGCCCAGGAGATTCTGGGATATGTAGGTGGAAGTAAGAATATTGTATCCGCAGCGCACTGCGCAACGCGTCTTCGTCTTGTTATCGCAGATAATAGTAAGGCAGATAAAGAGGCAATAGAGAATGTGGATGGAGTAAAGGGAGTATTTGAGGCATCTGGACAGCTTCAGATTATTCTTGGAACAGGAACAGTGAATAAGGTGTTTGATGAATTTATCGCGATCGCAGGTATTACAGCAAGCACAAAAGCTGAGGCAAAGGAAGCAGCGGCAGAGAAGCAGAACTGGTTTATGAAGGCCATCAAGCTGTTAGGTGATATTTTTGTACCGATTATTCCGGCCATCGTAGCAAGTGGTTTCCTGATGGGAATCATGAATGCGCTGGATTTCATGAATGCAAATGGATTTTTAGCAATTGATACAAGCAGTTCTATTTATGTGTTTGCGAATCTGTTCAGTAATATCGCTTATACATTTCTGCAGATTCTGATTGCATTTTCAGCTGCGAAAGCATTTGGTGCAAACCAGTATCTTGGAGCCGTTATCGGTATGATTATGATTCATCCGTCATTGCAGAACGCTTATACGGTTGCAACGGAAGGTGTACAGCAGACACAGAGCGTATTCTTCGGACTGTATCACATCGACATGGTTGGATATCAGGGACATGTAATCCCGATCATTATTGCAGTATGGATCCTTTCTGTATTAGAAAAGAAGCTGCACAAGGTAGTTCCGGCAGCACTTGACCTGTTTGTAACACCACTTGTCAGCGTATTCGTGACAGGATATCTTACACTTTCCATTGTAGGACCGATCTTTGTATGGGGTGAGAATGCGATCCTTGGAGCAATCCAGTGGATGCTGACACTTCCGCTCGGACTTGGAAGTCTGATCATGGGAGGTTTGTATGCACCGACAGTAGTAACAGGTATTCATCAGATGTACACAGCCATTGATATTGGTCAGCTGGCAAAATACGGAGTAACTTATTGGCTTCCACTTGCAAGTGCAGCGAATGTAGCACAGGGTGCAGCAGCATTGGCAGTTGGCGTTAAGTCAAAAGATCAGAAGATTAAATCCCTTGCACTTCCGTCATCACTTAGTGCATTTATGGGAATCACAGAGCCGGCAATCTTTGGTGTAAACTTAAGATTCTTCAAACCATTTATCGCAGGATGTATTGGTGGAGGATGCGGAGCATTGTATGCATCACTTGTACATCTCGGAGCAAAAGGAACTGGAGTAACAGGTATCTTCGGTATCCTGCTTTGCCTGAATCAGCCGTTTCAGTACATTATCGAGATGGCAATTTCAGTAGGAGTAGCATTTGTGATCTCCTTCATGATTTACAAAGATAAAGAGCCGGTAGTTAAGACAGCCGCAACAGAGACAACAGTTGAGAAAACAGAAGAGACAGAGAATGTAGTAGAAGCAGAAAATGTTTCAGCAGAAGAAATTACAAGCCCGGTAAACGGAAATGTTGTTGCGACAGCAGAAGTAGCAGATGAGACATTTGCATCAGAGATGCTTGGAACAACTGTTGCAGTTGAGCCAACAGATGGAAAGATTGTAGCACCATGTGACGGTGAAGTAATGAATATCTTCGATACAGGGCATGCAGTATGCATCGCAACGGAAGCAGGAGCAGAGCTTCTGATCCACATTGGAATTGATACAGTTTCCATGGATGGAAAAGGATTTGTAAAGAAAGTAGCAGACGGAGCAAAAGTTCGTAAGGGCGATGTGCTGATCGAAGCAGATCTGGATGCTATCAAAGCAGCAGGACATCCGGCAACTACGATGATGATACTGACGAATGCAGATGACTTCAGCAAAGTAGAGAAGACAGCAGCGGGAACAGTTACAACAGCTGATCTCGCAATGAAGATTGAGAAATAAATTGAACAGTGATTAAAAAGATACAGCCGTTTTATTCAAAGAAGAATTCTTGCAGAATAGAACGGCTGTAAATGGAAAAAGGGAGACAAGAGCATGAATGCATTAACAAGGGATCTGATCAAACTGGTAGATATGACGGAAGAGATGATGAAAGAAAAAGAGCAGAAAGAAGGAGCGGGTTATCGTGAGAAGCTGCATCTGATGCCTCCTGTTGGCTGGCTCAATGATCCGAACGGATTGTGCCAGTTGAATGGGATCTATCATGCATTTTTTCAGTATTCTCCATTTAATGCCGAAGGCGGCGTGAAGATGTGGGGGCACTATACAAGCAAAGATATGATCGACTGGGAATACCAGGGAGTAAAGTTATATCCGGATCAGCCATTTGACTGTCATGGTGTATACTCCGGATCAGCATTTATCGAAGATGACAAAATGTATGTTTACTATACAGGCAATGTAAAGCTGGAAGACGGAGATTTTGACTATATCAACACAGGACGCGAGTCAAATACGGTTCTTGTTGTCAGTGAGGATGGAAAGACATTTGGATCAAAAAAAGAACTGATGAGAAATGTGGATTACCCGTCAGATCTGACTTGCCATGTGCGCGATCCGAAGGTGTGGAAAGACGGAGATACTTACTACATGATTCAGGGCGCACGTACAAAAGAAGATGTCGGACAGGCATTGATCTTCGAGTCAAAAGATAAGATTAACTGGAAGTTCAGAAGCCGTGTGGAATCAAAGAAACCGTTTGGTTATATGTGGGAATGCCCGGATTACTTTGAGGTAGATGGAACAAAAATTCTTTCTGCTTCTGTGCAGGGACTTGAAGGCGGAGTATGGGATGACAGAAATGTTTATCAGTCAGGATATTTCATGGTTGATGGAAATATTTTAGATGATTATAAACTTTCAGAATACATGCTTTGGGATTACGGATTTGATTTCTATGCACCGCAGAGTTTTGAGACTGAAGATGGAAGAAGGGTTCACATCAGCTGGATGGGAATGCCGGATTGTGAAGAATATACTAATCTGACGATCGCAGAAGGGTGGCAGCACTGCTTCACTTTCCCGAGAGAAGTATTTGTGGAAGACGGCAAAGTTTGTCAGAGACCGGTCAGAGAATTGCAAAAGAGGAAAACTCTTGTGGATAAGTCTACAGGAATGTTGAAAAAAGATGGATATAAAGTCTATGATGTGAATATCTCGGGCATTCAGAACAATGAATTCAGGACAGTGATTGATGAAGAATTGATTCTTGAGTACAAAAATGGAAGATTTGAGATGCATTTCACAAGTCAGGATAAAAATTCTGTATCTGCAGGAAGAGGAATGCGTTATGTTGATGTAGATAAAATTTCAAGTGTTGAAATTCTTGTGGATAAATCCTCTGTGGAAGTATTTGTAAATAATGGAGAGTATGTATTCACCACACGGTTCTATCCACAGAAAGACAGTCTTGCGGTAGAGGCTGCGGGAGCAGAAATCATGATGGAAGAGATTCGATAGTTGAAAGAAAATAGCCTCCGGACTATTGAAAAAAACTTTTAGTAGAATTATAATAATAGTCACAGATTCCCCACAGATGAAAGGTCTGTGGGGATTTTTGCGTTATGAATTCAAACAACCGGAGGATTTCCTTTATGATAAATTTTAAGAAATACGGAAAGCGCTGTCTGTCTCTTTTTCTGGCGGCATCTATGATATTAATGCCGGCAGTACAGACATTTGCTGAGGAAGAAACGGCGGCAGCCACAACAGATTCAACTCAGACAGAGGAAGAAGACAGGGAGACACAGCGTCAGAACTGTTATGCGATCGCACCAGATTCAAACAGTGTGGAGAACTGGCCACAGGGACCGGCAACTTATGCGGACTCTGCAATCGTTATGGATATGAACAGTGGGGCAGTTTTATATAGCAAGCAGATTGAAAAGAAGCATTATCCGGCGAGTATTACAAAACTTCTGACAACATTGGTTGCGCTGGACAATGCGGAGCTTACAGATACGGTAGAATTTTCCCAGGACAGTATTTCCTTTCTGGAATATGGCGATGCCCATATCGGCATGACACCGGGGGAGCAGATCAGTATGGAAGATGCGCTCTATGCCGTTCTTCTGGCATCAGCAAATGAGGTCTCTTATGCAGTAGCTGAGAGTGTTGGCAAGAAGATGGGTGGGGGGTATGACACATTTATTCAGGCGATGAATGATGAGTCAGGAAAACTTGGATGTACAGGTTCACACTGGACGAATGCGAACGGACTTCATGATGAACAACATTATACAACGGCGCATGATATGGCAAGAATTGGTGCAGCAGTTTATCAGAAGGAAGCGTTCCGGACAATTTCCCAATCGTTAAGCCATACGATTCCGGCAACGAATCTGGTGAATGAAGAACGTACTTTTCAGCAGAAGCACAAGATGCTCTGGCCACAGAATGATAATTATTATGAATACTGCAAGGGCGGTAAGACCGGCTACACAGATCAGGCAAGAACAACGCTTGTGACAATGGCAGATAACGGAGATATGCAGCTTGTTGCGGTTGTACTTTATGATTTTGGAAATGATGCTTATATAGATACTCGTGCTATGTTTGATTATGTTTACAGTAATTTTTCAAAAATATCTTTGAAGGATCAGAAGCTTCCGGAAGGTGTGAAGTCTTATGAAGATGAAGATGCTTATATTGTACTTCCGAAGAGTGCACAATTTTCTGATGTGAAAGCAGAAGTGAAGGAAGACAGCAACAAGGATGGATCCGGAACAGTAACATTTACTTATAAAGGGCAGGAAGTAGGCAGTGTGAAAGCTGCGATAGAAAAAACAGAGGAAAGCAGTGCAGCTGTTTTGGGAAAAAAGAAAGATAAGACAACTTCAACTGTCGTAACCGGGATTTCAAAGTTTATGAAAATTGTGATCGGAGTTGTAATTGCAGTTGTGATTTTATTGATCATCATTGTTGTACTTGCGAATTATCGGAAGCAGATAAGACGTCGCAGAAGAAAAAAAGGAAAAAGAAGAAATGCAAAGAGTGGTAATGTGAAAAGAAAGAAGAAACGCCGCAGATAAGAAAACAGAAATTTGCGAAAGAACGCTGAAAACAACGTTTTTTCGCACTTTTTTTATCATAATAAACCTTGACTAGAAGCGAGAATCTCTTTATAATAAGCCGTGTGTAGAAGTTCACAGGTAAAGCGATGACGGAGACAGTAGGATTTATCCGAACGTTACAGCGAGCCGGAGATGGTGGGAGTCCGGTGCAAGTAAGAGATTTTTGAAGATCACTCCAGAGCAGCAGTTCCTGAAACAGATGCAGAAAAGAGGTTTCTGCAGAAAGAGAGAGTAAGGACTGACGCGTGTCCGGCGTTAAAGGATACCATATGCAGGTCAGAAATCAGACCTAAGTATGATGTAACAGGTGGTTTAACGAGAGAAGTTCAGGCTTTCGTCCTATTACAGGACGGAAGCCTTTCTTTTTTTAAGAATCATAAAATAAACTCAGGAAAGGATAAGAACATGTATAAGAAAGTTTTAACTGACATGAACTTTGTCAGCCGTGAAAAAGAAGTTGAAAAGTTCTGGGATGATAATGAAATCTTCCAGAAAAGTATGGATGAAAAAGAAGGATGTCCGGATTATATTTTCTATGACGGACCTCCGACAGCAAATGGTAAACCGCATATCGGACACGTTTTAACTCGTGTTATTAAGGATATGATCCCAAGATACCGTACAATGAAAGGATATATGGTTCCAAGAAAGGCCGGATGGGATACACATGGCCTTCCGGTAGAGCTTGAAGTTGAGAAGCTTCTTGGTCTTGATGGAAAAGATCAGATTGAGAAATATGGTCTTGAACCATTTATCAAGAAATGTAAAGAGAGTGTATGGAAATACAAAGGAATGTGGGAGGATTTCTCAGGTACAGTTGGATTCTGGGCTGACATGGAGCACCCATATGTAACATATGATAACAATTTTATCGAGTCTGAATGGTGGGCTCTGAAGAAGATCTGGGATAAGGGACTCCTTTACAAAGGATTTAAGATCGTTCCTTACTGCCCGCGTTGTGGAACACCGCTTTCCGCACAGGAAGTTGCACAGGGATACAAGGATGTCAAGGAGCGTTCAGCAATCGTTCGTTTTAAAGTAAAAGATGAAGATGCATATATTCTTGCATGGACAACAACACCTTGGACACTTCCATCCAACCTTGCACTTTGTGTAAATCCGAAAGAAGATTACGCAAAGGTTAAGGCAGCAGACGGACATGTATATTATATGGCATGTGCACTGCTTGATACAGTTCTTGGAAGACTTGCAGAAGAAGGCAAAGATGCTTACGAAATTCTTGAGACTTATAAGGGAACTGATCTGGAAGGAAAAGAATATGAGCCGCTGTATCAGTGTGCAGCAGACGAGGCTGCAAAACAGCGCAAGAAAGCATTCTATGTTGTATGTGATGAATATGTAACTCTTACAGATGGTACAGGAGTTGTTCACATCGCACCTGCATTTGGTGAAGATGATGCGAATGTAGGAAGAAAATATGATCTTCCATTCGTACAGCTTGTAGATGAGAAGGGTGATATGGCAGAATCCACACCGTTCGCCGGTCTGTTTGTAAAGAAAGCTGATCCGGAAGTATTAAAGGATCTGGATGCAAGAGGACTTCTTTATGATGCACCGAAGTTCGAGCATAGCTATCCTCACTGCTGGAGATGTGATACTCCACTGATCTACTATGCACGTGAGTCCTGGTTCATCAAGATGACAGCAGTTCGCGACGATCTGATCAGAAATAATAACACAATTAATTGGATTCCGGAAAGTATCGGTAAAGGACGTTTCGGTGACTGGATCGAGAATGTTCAGGACTGGGGAATCAGCCGTAACCGTTACTGGGGAACACCACTGAATATCTGGCAGTGTGAGTGTGGACATATGCACTCTATCGGAAGCATTGAAGAACTGAAATCAATGTCTGATAACTGCCCGGATGATATCGAGCTTCACCGCCCATACATCGATGCTGTAACAATCAAGTGTCCGGAGTGTGGTAAAGAGATGCACAGAGTACCGGAAGTTATCGACTGCTGGTTCGACAGTGGATCTATGCCATTTGCACAGCATCATTATCCATTTGAAAATAAAGACTTATTTGAGAGACAGTTCCCGGCAGATTTCATTTCCGAGGCGGTAGACCAGACAAGAGGATGGTTCTACTCTCTGCTTGCAATCTCAACACTGCTGTTTAACAAGGCTCCATATAAGAATGTTATCGTTCTTGGACATGTTCAGGATGAGAACGGACAGAAGATGAGTAAGTCTAAAGGAAATGCGGTTGATCCGTTTGATGCACTTGAGAAATACGGAGCAGATGCAATCCGCTGGTATTTCTACATCAACAGTGCTCCGTGGCTTCCGAACCGTTTCCACGGAAAAGCCGTTCAGGAAGGACAGCGTAAGTTCATGGGAACACTTTGGAATACTTATGCATTCTTCGTGCTTTATGCGAACATTGATAATTTTGATGCAACAAAATATACTCTGGAATATGATAAACTTCCGGTTATGGATAAGTGGATCCTCTCCAAGATGAACACAATGGTAAAAGATGTAGATTATAATCTTGGCAATTACAGAATCCCAGAGGCAGCACGTGTGCTTCAGGATTTCGTAGATGATCTGAGTAACTGGTATGTAAGAAGAAGCCGTGAGCGTTTCTGGGCAAAGGGAATGGAGCAGGATAAGATCAATGCTTACATGACTCTGTACACAGCTCTTGTTACAGTATCTAAGGCAGCAGCTCCGATGATCCCGTTCATGACAGAAGAGATTTATCAGAACCTGGTTCGCAGCATTGATAAGGATGCTCCGGAAAGTATTCACCTTTGTGACTTCCCAGAAGTTCATGAAGATCAGATTGACAAAGAACTTGAAAATAACATGGAACATGTTCTTGACCTTGTTGTTATGGGACGTGCATGCCGTAATGCGTCCAACATCAAGAACCGTCAGCCGATCGGAAAGATGTTTGTGAAAGCAGACTTTGATCTTCCAGAATTCTATCAGGAGATCGTTGCAGACGAGCTGAATGTTAAAAATGTTAAATTTACAGATGATGTAAGAGACTTTACTTCTTATAGTTTTAAACCACAATTAAAGACAGTCGGACCGAAATATGGTAAGATGTTAGGTGGTATCAAAGCGGCGCTTAACGACATCGATGGAAATGCAGCAATGGATGAGCTCAACGCTACAGGTGCACTCAAACTGGATGTAAACGGACAGGAGATCGAACTTTTCAAGGAAGACCTTTTGATCGATACAGCACAGATTGAAGGATATGAATCTGTAAATGACAACGGAATCACAGTTGTTCTCGATACAAACCTGTCACCAGAGCTGCTGGAAGAGGGATTTGTACGTGAGATCATCAGCAAGATCCAGACAATGAGAAAAGAAGCTGATTTCGAAGTTATGGACAGAATCAAAGTTACATACGAGGGTAGTGAAAAGGCAGAAGCTGTCTTCGAAAAGAACAATACACTGATCGCAGGTGAGGTACTTGCGGATGAAGTTGTAAAAGCACAGCCGGCTGGTTACGTGAAAGAATGGAAGATCAACGGCGAAGCAGTTACAATGGGTGTTGAGAAAAAAGGAGAGTAATAAACATGTTCAGTAAAAGATTCGAGAAAAAGGCTTTTAAAGCGGCAGTAAAGGATAACGTTAAGACACTTTATAGAAAGACAATCGATGAGGCTACGCCGCAGCAGTTATTCCAGGCAGTATCCTATGCAGTCAAAGATGTGATTATCGATGATTGGATTGAGACACAGAAAAGATATGATGAGACAGATGCCAAGACAGTATACTATATGTCAATGGAGTTCCTTATGGGACGTGCACTTGGCAATAACCTCATCAATATGACAGCATATAAAGAAGTAAAAGAAGCACTGGAAGAGATGAATATTGATCTGAACGTGATTGAAGACCAGGAGCCGGATGCGGCTCTTGGTAATGGAGGTCTTGGACGTCTTGCAGCATGTTTCCTTGATTCTCTCGCTACACTGAATTACCCGGCATATGGATGTGGAATCCGTTATCGTTACGGAATGTTCAAACAGAAAATCAAAGATGGATATCAGGTAGAGGTTCCGGACAACTGGCTGAAAGAAGGAAATCCGTTTGAGATTCGCCGTGAAGAGTACGCAAAAGAAGTACGTTTTGGCGGAAATATCCGTTTCGAGAAAGATCCTGTTACAGGAAAAGATAAATTTATCCAGGAAAACTATGAGTCTGTCATGGCAGTTCCGTATGATATGCCAATCGTCGGATATGGCAATCACGTAGTAAATACACTGCGTGTATGGGATGCAAAACCGATCACAGATTTCAAACTTGATGAGTTTGACAGAGGAAATTATCACAAAGCAGTAGAGCAGGAAAACCTTGCAAAACTGATCGTTGATGTTCTCTATCCGAACGATAACCATTACTCAGGAAAAGAGCTTCGTCTGAAACAGCAGTATTTCTTTATTTCTGCAAGTCTTCAGGCTCTGATCGAGAAGTATAAGAAAAAACATGGTGATATCAGAAAACTGCATGAGAAGGTTGTTATCCAGATGAACGATACTCACCCGACAGTTGCAGTTCCAGAATTAATGCGTCTCCTCATCGACGTAGAAGGATTAAGCTGGGAGGATGCATGGGAAGTTACAAGTAAGACTTGTGCTTATACAAACCATACAATCATGGCAGAGGCACTTGAGAAATGGCCAATCGACCTGTTCTCTAAACTGCTTCCACGTATTTACCAGATTGTACAGGAGATCGATCGTCGTTTCCTGATTAAGGTTCGCGAAATGTATCCGGGAAATGAAGAGAAAGTCCGCAAAATGGCAATCCTTATGAACGGACAGGTTCGTATGGCTAACATGGCAATCGTTGCAGGATTCTCTGTAAATGGTGTTGCACAGCTTCATACAGAGATCCTTGAGAAACAGGAACTGAAAGATTTCTATCAGATGATGCCTGAGAAATTCAACAATAAGACAAACGGAATCACACAGAGACGTTTCCTCGCACATGGAAACCCACTTCTTGCGGATTGGATCACAGATAAGATCGGTGATGGATGGATCACAGATCTGTCTCAGATTGCAAAGCTGAAACCACTTGTTGAAGACGAAGACGCAAGACGTGAATTTATGGAAATTAAATACCAGAATAAAGTTCGCCTTGCGAAATATATCAAAGAGCATAACGGAATCGATGTAGATCCTCGCTCTATCTTTGACATTCAGGTAAAACGTCTGCATGAGTACAAACGTCAGCTGTTAAATATCCTGCATATCATGTATCTGTACAATCAGATCAAAGAGCATCCGGAGATGTCCTTCTACCCAAGAACATTTATCTTCGGAGCAAAGGCGGCAGCAGGATACCTTCGTGCGAAAGAGACAATCAAACTGATCAACTCCGTAGCAGATGTTGTAAATAACGACAGAAGCATCAACGGAAAGCTGAAAGTTGTATTTATCGAAGACTACAGAGTATCCAATGCAGAGATTCTTTTCGCAGCAGCAGATGTCAGCGAACAGATTTCAACAGCTTCCAAAGAGGCATCCGGTACAGGTAACATGAAGTTCATGTTGAACGGTGCACCGACACTCGGAACAATGGACGGAGCAAATGTAGAGATCGTTCATGAAGTCGGAGAAGAGAATGCATTTATCTTCGGTCTGAGTTCACAGGAAGTAATCAATTACGAGAACAATGGCGGTTACAACCCAACAGATGTTTACTTTAATGATTGGGAGATCAAACGTGTCGTAGATCAGCTGATGGATGGAACATATTCTAACGGCGATCACAACATGTATATCAATCTGTATAACTCACTGCTGAATACACAGTGTACAGACAAAGCAGATACTTACTTCATTCTGAAAGACTTCCGTTCTTATGCAGATGCACAGAAGAGAGTAGAAGAAGCTTACAGAGATCAGCAGAGATGGTCTAAGATGGCAATGATGAACACAGCATGCAGCGGTAAGTTCACATCTGACAGAACAATCGAAGAGTATGTTCGTGATATCTGGCATCTGGAGAAGGTTGAAGTTCCATCAGGACAGGACCTTTTCGAATAAGCAATTACACGGAGAATGAAACCAGATAAGTTCTAAAATAGGACAGCCTTCCATACAATAGAGTATGGAGGGCTGTTTTTATGCGTGATACAATTAGAAATAAAATAAAGTTATTTTTTGCATTTCTTATCATACTGTTTTTACTTCCTTACATCATTTCTGTTTTTATAAACGGAAAGAATGCGGTGCAGGGAGCTGACAGCGATAATGCATCTGTGTATCTCGCAGGAATACTCGCAGGAGAAACAGATGGAGGATATGAAATAGAAGCATTGAAGGCACAGGCGGTTGTTCTACGTACAGAGTTGTACAGAACAGAGAAAGAAAAGCAAACTATTTTGGATAAATGTCTGACGCAGACTCAGATGAAGAAAAAGTGGGGGACAAAATACGAAGAGAATTTGAAAAAATGTCAACAGGCAGCACAGGAAACAAAAGGAATTGTACTGTGGTATCATGAGACCTTTGCATGGGCACCGTTTCATCAATCCAGTAATGGAAAGACCAGAGACGTGCAGGAGGTACTTGGGAATGCAGATTATCCGTACATCACAGCAAAAGAATGTCCGCTTGACAAGGCGGCAGAAGATGAAATTCAGGTACATTTGATAGAATATAAAGAGATACAAAAGAGATGTAGAGAATTCCTTGTGGCAGAGGAACAGAAAAAAGCAGAAAATGGGTATGGATACGAAGATTTTGAAATTCAGGAATGGGATTCTTCCGGTTATGTCAGAAAAATGAGGATTGGAGAGACGATATGTACAGGAGATCAGTTCCGTGATGCACTGAAACTTCCTTCGAGTTCATTTTCTTTTTATGAAAGTCCACACGGGTTGAAGATTGCAACTGTTGGAAAAGGGCACGGATTCGGAATGAGTCAGTGGACTGCACAGGAAATGGCAAAGGATGGGAAAAATTATGAAGAGATCCTGCAATATTTTTATGAAGGAACAGAACTACACCACATAGATGAATAAGATCGATCATTTCAGGCAATGCTATAGCCAGAGGTGATGATTATGAATAAAAATGAAAGACCGGCCTTTTTGAAAGGAAAGGGAGCTGCAGTTGGCGCAGTACTTTGTTTTGTTGCGGTAATTACAATGGTTGGGAGCTACACATACAATCATTACAAAAAAGATATGGAGCAGGAGATCAAAGATGCGCAAACAACAGCAGAACAGCTTACAGAAGATGATAGTACATTGGCGAATACAGATGATATTCTTCCTACAGACACAGATTCAGAAGAGGATAATGCAGAAAACCAGGAATCCCAAAAGGATGTTCAGCAAGAGAATGAAAACAGTATGGAGAATGGAAATACATCCACAGAGGAAATTCAAAGCACGGCATCTTCAAATACACAGAATGTGTGGTTTACTCAGGAAAGCACACTTGCCTGGCCGGCAAGCGGAGCAACACTTTTGAGTTTTAGTATGGATCATACAGTATATTTTCCAACATTGGAGCAGTATAAATATAATCCTGCACTGATTATTGGTGGAACGCAGGGAGAAGTGATCCACGCAGCGGCAGCAGGAGTTGTAGAGAGTATTGAACAGACTGCCCAGACAGGAACTACCGTGACACTTGATATGGGAAATGGGTATACTGCGGTTTATGGCCAGCTGGATGAAGTGGCGGCAGCAGTTGGAGATTATATTGCAGCCGGAGAGGAAGTGGGAACACTGAATTCACCGACGAAATATTATAGTGTCGAAGGACCAAATTTATATTTTGAAATTATGAAAGACGGGGCGCCGGTTGACCCAATGAATTTTATGGAGTAAAGTTGTATTTGTTTGGATAAAATGAAGGAATCAAAAGTTTGATTACGGGTGCAGGATCAATACTATATTGTATCGGATACAGGAAAAAGTTTAAGAAAAGTTTTCCTGATAATATAGTATTGGTCTTGGATAAGGGATTCATGATATAGTAAATAACATGCATCGAAAGAGTAATGCGGGAGATAGCAGAGGTGAGTTTTTGAATTATACATATATGCTAAAATGTAGTGACGGAACGTTATACACGGGCTGGACAAATGATCTGGAAAAACGTGTGGAGGCGCACAATTCAGGGAAAGGCGCAAAATATACGAAGGCACGGAGGCCAGTTGAATTGGCTTATTATGAGGAATTTGAGACAAAAGAACAGGCAATGAAACGGGAATATGCAATTAAGCAGTTAGGGAGAAAAGAGAAACAGAAACTCATTGCCGGCAAAAAAGTTAAATTATCAGATGAAAGAAAAGAGAAAGAAGATTAAAAAACCTGCCCATCAGGAAATGTTACATTCCCGATGGGCAGGTTTATCACAGCAGAAGCAATCGCATCTGCTGATAAGGTTTGTTTAGCCGAAGTATCTCTTAAGCAGTCCTTCGAATGCTTTTCCGTGTCTTGCTTCATCGCGAGCCATCTCGTGTACTGTGTCGTGGATTGCATCCAGGTTAGCAGCTTTCGCTCTCTTTGCAAGATCGAATTTACCTTCTGTAGCACCGTGCTCAGCATCAACTCTCATCTCAAGGTTTTTCTTTGTGCTGTCTGTTACAACTTCACCAAGAAGTTCAGCGAATTTTGCAGCATGCTCTGCTTCTTCGTAAGCAGCTTTTTCCCAGTAAAGTCCGATTTCCGGATATCCTTCTCTGTGAGCAACTCTTGCCATTGCAAGGTACATTCCTACTTCAGAGCACTCTCCTGCGAAGTTTGCACGAAGATCTGCAAGAATATCTTCGCTGACACCCTGTGCAACACCTACAACGTGCTCAGCAGCCCATACTTTGTCTCCTTCCTGCTCTTTGAACTTAGAAGCTGGTGCGTGACAGACTGGACATTCAGCCGGTGCAGCATCTCCTTCGTGAACATAACCACATACTGTACATACAAATTTTTTCATAATGATAATCTCCTTTTTCTTATTAATTTTTTTTATAACTTAAGACTTTCTAATGCAGTCACTGCATTCCCCATAAAACAAAGTGGAACTTGAAGTGATGATTCCATCAAAATTCTCCCCGGCCAGCCGGTTCACTTCTTCAATACTCTTCATATCCAGTTCCAGATCCAGTAACCGTCCACAGCTTGTACAGAGAAAATGATTGTGCGGAATAACATTCCCGTCAAATCGATCTCCGCCGTCAGGTGTAGGGATCTTGATTGCTTCGCCGATATCTGTCAGCAGATTCAAATTCCGGTAAACAGTACCAAGACTGATATTAGGAAAATCCTCTTTAACATGCAGATAAACAGTGTCGGCAGTGGGATGCTCTTTTGTTGAAGCGAGATAATGCTTGATAGCTTCTCGCTGTCGGCTATATTTAATTGCAGCCATAGATTCACCTCTTTCTGAAATCGAATCAATAACAGTAACGATTACTGTAATTAGAATATAACTTATATTTTTAAAATTGTCAATAGAAAAAAATAAGTTTTTTCTATTTGTTCTGACAAAATGTTACAGAATAATTAACAAAAAGGATGTTAAGCTTAATAAAAAAGGGGAATAATTACAAATAGTGGAGGGTGATAATTATGAAAAAACTATTAAAACAGTTGACATATCTATGGCTGATTGATAAAATTACGGCGTAACAAAAATTAACAATTATGTAACAATTAAAACTTCCCACAAAAGATAAGGCTTGAAATAAAGGAGGTTTTATATGAGTAACATGCGGATGAAGCATAAGCTTATCATGTCAATGATGGCAGGGATGATCATAATTCCGGGGAGTGTAGTCAGAACACAGGCGGCAGAAACTGATGACAGTGAGAAGAGTCTGGTTCCGGTTACAGGAATTGAAAACATTTTGGAAGCATCATATCAGACAGAAATAAAGAACAATATCAATCTGTATCTGGTGCCGACAGAAGAGGGAGAGTATTTGAATATAGCGTTTTCTAATACGGGGGATTATACCTATATTAGAAGCGAAGCAGATGAAAACAGTGAATGGGTTGGAAAATTATATTCTGATTCAGCGGCAGTTGTGTTGGAATATCTGGATGGATGGACAAAGATCCGGTCGGGAAATGCAGAGGGGTATGTTCCGACGGAAACATTGTTCACAGGAGAAGAAGCCCGTTCGAGGTCAGATGAGTATACAAATGAGAATGTTACAGTCACAGCAGATTGTCTGAATGTCAGAGAAGGACATGGGACAGATACTACCGTATTAACCCAGATCGGTCAGGGAGAAGAATATCTTGTGACAGCAGATCCTGTAGATGGCTGGTATCCGATACAGGTCGGTGAAGTTAATGGCTGGGTGTGCGGTGATTATGTTACAGAGGAAAGTTCTTATTCTTACGGGGAGACAAAAGAGGAAGAACAAAAACGAATGGAAGCAGAAGAAGCTGCGGCTGCGGAGGCGGAAGCAGAAGCCCAGGCTGCAGAAGCGGCGGCTCAGTCAGTTGCGTCAGGGCAGGAAGTTATTGATTATGCCTGTCAGTTTATTGGGAATCCATATGTGTGGGGCGGTACAAGTTTAACAGATGGGGCGGATTGTTCAGGATTTGTCCAGTCCGTGTATGCACATTTTGGTATAAGCCTTCCACGAACTTCTTATGAACAGCGAAGTGCAGGATATGAAGTGAGTTATGAAGATGCACAGCCAGGGGATCTTATCTTATATGAAGGACATGTTGGTTTATATATAGGAAATGATCAGATCGTAAATGCAATGAATGAAGCTCAGGGAATTGGCATCAGCAGTGCGACGTATACGAATATCGTGGCTGTCAGACGGATTTATTAAAGAATAATAGAAAGAAAACGATGCATTGTCCAGAATATGTGTGGGAAATGAAAGATTTGACTGTAAATTCTAAAATCGGTATTTTCCAAGAAAAATATACGGATAGTCAAAATGCACAAAATATGACAAGAATATTCAAAATAGCAAAAAAATGAAAAAAAGTAGTTTTCAACTTATCAACATTGAAAAATCGAAAAAATGAGGAAAAATAAAAGATTCCCTGAAAGTTATCCACATTATCAACAAAGAAAGATGTGAATAGTGTGGATAACTTTTGGAAATAAAAAGAACATTCGTTTTGGTCATTGTTATGAAAATGACGATTTGTCGAAAAAAAAAAGAAAACTGATTGACTTTTGAGTAGTGTGATAAACGGAAAAAGTTGCGTGAAAAATTCAGAAAATTTTATAGAATGATAATGAAAATAAGGTTGCTAAATCATAGATCAGGGATTATAATAAAAATTACTGTTCAAGGGTGACAGAAATTAATTGAAAATAGAAATATGTAAGGAGGAAACAGTGATGGCAATTTCTAAAAGCACAACAATTGGCGAACTTCTGGTAACATTTCCAGAGTCAGCTCCGATTTTGATGGAGATTGGTATGCATTGTCTTGGATGCCCGTCATCTCAGATGGAGTCTCTTGAGGAAGCAGCTATGGTTCATGGAATTGATGCAGATCTGCTTGTAGAGAAGATCAATGCAGCAATGGCAGCCGCTGGTAAATAATTAAGAGAAAAGATATACAAGAAGCTGTTGTGCTCTCAAAAAAGAGAGTATGGCAGCTTTTTTATATATTAGGAAAGTGCTTTCCTAATATATAAAAAACGCTCCGCTAAGGATGCGCACTGCGGCGTACAATGTAGATGTCGCAAGCGGTCTACGTTTCCACTTCGGTCCTTGCTAAACAAGCGCCACTGGCGCTTAGCAACGCCGCAGGCGCAAGAATGTGCAAGGCACATTCTTTGTTCGTATCGTTAAAAGTTTTTGTGGATAACAAGTGAAAAAGACGGCCTGAAGTGTGGGAAAAGTTATTCCCATAATTCCAGACCGTCTTTTTTATTCGTTGTTTAAATTGTGGATAACTTCTGAATTGCGTCTGCGGAAACAATGATTTTGCAATGCTCCTCCAGAAATGCAAGAACAGAAGAATCTCCCTTCTCAGGGGAACTGTACTCCGAAAGCATATTACATACTTTATTAAATTCCTGATCTGCGCCATCAGCAGGTGCCAGCGCAAGGATAAAGGTATTATTATTCTCCTCGTCCTTATATAATGTATTTGCACCTGTATAGAACGGAGCAAGCAGGCGGGAAGCCTCAATTACGGAATCTAATGTGTCGAAGGAGAACAGGCGAACCGGAAATGTCGGTACTGTTTCTTTAGGTTCCGGATCTTTTGCTTCGGAAGCTACTTCCTTCACTTTGTTAAGCAGATCAAAGAATTCATCTGCGCCCTGAAGCTTTTCAAGAACATTGCTGTTCAGTGTATCAGAATCTCCGGCAGGTGTAAACTTGGAAAAACGTGTATCAAGTTCTTCCGGATCCTCCACCTTTGTTATGATTAAGGTGATAGAGTCTGAAGAAGAAGGAATTGCTTCTATCATCAGAGGAAGGTCATCTGTCTCGAATCCAAAGTCGAAAGAGGCCTGCTGCATCATATCTCGAAATAGTGATTTTGCTTTCTCGGTACCATAAGCCAGTTCGCTGATCTTGAGATTGCGGGCTGCAAGATCGGCATGTGTCAAAGTACAACGAATCTGATTGTCATTGATTTTTTCAATTTTCATATGATCACATCCTTATGTCTTATGATATTAAGATAATCTGTGGATTAAGAACTGTTCATTATGTTCATAACTAGATATATCTTTTCATTGTTTAGTATAAACAAAAAAAGAAAAGATGTAAAGGAAAACGAAAATTGTTTATAACTATTTTAGGTTATCAACAAATCCCACCCACTTATCAACAATAAACACATTGAAATTTCAAAAGGCTGCTCATATAATGGCACTTACAGAAGACACACCATTTGATAAAACAGAATGTTAAGAAAGGAGGCACTGAAAGCATTTCTGATTTTCAAAAAAATTCAATTCCCTGAAATCAAGGGAAAATTCACAATAATTATGAGAAGGAGACCCTCCGAAGATCAGGGTTGTCTTCTTGTCCGTCACTTGTTCTACAGTATGTCACAGATACCTTTTATGGTCGAAGATGGCGGACAACGTTTTATCAGGATCCCAGGAGAGAAGGAGTACATACGATATGAGAACGGAAGATGGATATAAGGAATTATATGCGGAACTAAGAGGTTATGAAGAAAAAGGAGTGGACATAGTTATGGATGGATATCCGATGAGTCCATTGCAGATTGTGACAGCATATATGGCCAGAGAAGAAGGTACTTATATGAGAGATTATGTGATTGATCCGGAAGGAAGGATAGAATCATTGGTTTTTACAGATGTGAATCATAACAGACAGGCAGAGATTACCCCTTGAACTGCCGGACAGAAGTATATTTGTAAGCTGTTATAATTGATAGAAGATGGACAGACATTTAAGGTGTAACAACTTTTTGATATGTACAACTGTTGTAGATGCAATTTGTTAATGACGCAAGATGAAAATATGATATAATGAATTTCAGAATCATTATTTTATTCAGAGATGTGGAGATATTAGAAATACACACAGCAGAGCGTAAGGAGCTGTTTGTGTAAGAAAGCGCCAGAGATATAAAAATTGTAATCAGGAGGGTTGGCATGGACAAAAGAAAAGGCAGTACCCATGCGCGAAGCAGGGGAAGAGTAGAAGGACAATCTGGACATCCGGGGAGTTCCCGGAGAAAGGGAAGACCAATGACAACAGGTAGAGGCAGAAATGGAAGGTCAGGAACACGACGTGCGAAGAAAGTGAATAGAGTGCGGAAAAGACGTAACAAAATTCTTTTCGTAATGATCATCATATTATTGATCATGATTTTGGCAGCAGGCGCAGTTTTCTTTAAGAGATACGGTTCATCAAATGAGGAAGCCGATAAAGAACAATATTATGGAATAGAAAACAGTGATGATCTGGCATTGATCATTAATAATGAAGTAGTGAAAAAAGAAGAGAGTTCCGCGGAATCTTCTTCCGATTCTTCTACAGATAGTGTTATACCAGGTAAGGTTTTTGATGGACAATATTATGTAGCATATCAGGTTCTTCGTGATAAGATAAACAGCAGATTTTACTGGGATGCGAACGAAAGGGTGCTTTTATATACCTTGCCGGATGGAAATGTTTCTGTAAGTGAGAACAGCAGTGAATATACAGCAGTGAACGAAACAAAAAGTGAAGATTATGTAATTCTTAAGACGGATGGAGATATCGCATATATCGCACTTCCGTTCATACAAGAGTATACGAATATGGAATATTCTGTGGAACAGGAACCAAACAGAGCAATTATCACATCAAAGTGGGGCGAGATCGAGACAGCAGAAGTGAAGAAAGACACACAGGTTCGTTATCTTGGTGGCGTTAAGAGTCCGATACTGACAGAAGTTAAAAAATCGGACAAGGTGACAGTGCTTGAAGACGAAGATGACTGGATGAAAGTTGCCACAGCGGATGGTTATGTAGGATATATTAAGACCAAATCTTTAAAGAACCAGAAAAAAGAAAAAACATCCAGAGATTTTACGGAACCGGTTTATTCAGACATGACAGAAGATCATTCGATCAATATGGCATGGCATAATGTGACGAATGCGGCAGCAAATAATGCGGTTCAGCAGGTACTTGCATCAACCAGTGGACTTACGACGATCGCACCAACCTGGTTTAGTCTTGCGGATACGGAAGGTAATATCAGTTCAATTGCAGATGCGGACTATGTGAATTATGCACATACGGCAGGACTGGAAGTGTGGGCTGTATTCCGGGATTTTCATGGTGGAACGAATTCCTATGATGAGACCTATGAGACATTGCGTTATACATCAAAAAGAGCAAAACTGGAAGATCAGGTTGTAGCTGCGGCAGTGGCAGCAGGAGTGGATGGAATTAATTTAGACTTTGAATTGATTTCTTCTAAGTGTGGTGTGCATTACGTGCAGCTTGTGAGAGAGCTGTCTGTGAAGTGCCACCAGAATAATCTTGTATTTTCAGTTGATAATTATGTGCCACAGTCATACAATTCACATTATGATCTTAAAGAGCAGGGGATTGTGGCAGATTACGTGGTGATTATGGCTTATGATGAACATACAGAAGGATCCTATGAAGCGGGATCAGTGGCATCGATCAGCTATTTGCAGGATGGAATAGAAAAAACATTGAAAAAGGTATCAGCTGATAAAGTAATTGCCGGAATTCCATTTTTTACCAGATTATGGTTTGAGACAGCAAAGAGCCAGGAGCAACTTTCGGAAGAAGCTGGTACAGAAGCAGCATCCTATCCGAATAAAGTATCAAGTAAGGCACTGGGAATGGAAGAAGCAGCGCAGAGTGTTGTGAATGCGGGAGCAACAGCACAGTGGGATGAAAAGACACAGCAAAACTATGCAAAATGGTCTGCGGATGGCGGAACCTACCGTATCTGGCTTGAAGATGCTCAATCATTGGAAGCAAAGCTGAAGGTGATACAGGAAAATAAACTGGCAGGTGTGGCAGAATGGAGTCTGGGAAAAGAAGAAAGCAGTGTATGGAAGCTCATTTCTCAGTATGTAAATTAAATAAAAGATAAGTTAAAAAACGGCTTCTCATTGCATATAGATAGAATATGTGAAGGGAGGTCGTTTTTTGCAAAGAAAAATCAGGTTGATGATAGGGATTCTGATTATGACAGGGCTTATCGCAGGTTGTTGGAAAGTTTCGAAAAACTTACAGAAAGAATTAAAAGAAGAAATGGAGACAATCGGAGAAGCTGAAAAGTCAGACAGGATAGTTGTTTTAGATGCAGGACATGGTGGTACTGATTCTGGGAAGGTCGGAATCAATGGAGTGAAAGAAAAAGATATCAATTTAACGATTACGAATTCTGTAAAGAAAATTTTGGAAAAAGAAAATATACAGGTAATCATGACCAGAGAAACAGATGAACAGCTTGCACAAAGTAAAGTAGAAGATTTGAAATACAGAGTAAAGATTATGAATGAAGTTTCCCCTGTATTAGCAGTCAGTATACATCAGAACAGTTATCATGAAGAAAATGTTTTCGGTGCGCAGGTCTTCTACTATCAGACATCGACGGAAGGAGAAAAAGCTGCGGGGATAATACAGGACGCTTTACAAAAGGTAAATCCGGATAATACCAAAAAGATAAAAGCAAATAATACATATTATATATTAAAAAAGACGGAAGTACCTACAGTGATCGTAGAATGTGGTTTTTTGAGTAACTATAAAGAAGCACAGAAGCTGGTTACGGAAGATTATCAGAAATCAGTAGCAGAAGCAGTGGCAAAAGGAATTTTATCTTATATAAAAGAAAATGAATAGCAGAAGAGAAACAGTTTTTTTTTAGAACAAATAATGATATAATAAAATTTATGGAAACGATTATTAGAAAAATAGATAAAAACCAAATAAACCAGGATGTAATAGAAGAAGCGGGAAATGTATTAAAACAAGGAGGTCTTGTTGCATTTCCTACGGAGACGGTTTACGGACTTGGGGCGGACGCATTAAAGGAGGAGGCGGCAAAGAAAACATATGCAGCAAAAGGACGTCCATCAGATAATCCGTTGATTGTTCATATTGCAGACTATGAGGATCTGAAAAAAGTGGCGGTGAATATTCCACCGGAGACAGACGCACTGGCAGCACATTTTTGGCCAGGTCCGCTGACGATGATATTTGAAAAAAGTGAGAGTGTACCTTATGGGACAACCGGAGGATTAGATACGGTTGCGGTTCGTATGCCAAGTGATCCAATTGCAGCGGCATTGATCCGGGCGGCAGGTGGATTTGTTTCAGCACCGAGTGCGAATACATCCGGGCGTCCGAGTCCGACGACAGCAGAGCATGTGCGGGTGGATCTGGAAGGTAAGATTGATATGATCCTGGATGGAGGTGCGGTAGATATCGGATTGGAATCCACAATTCTTGACATGACGGTAGAGCCGCCGATGATTTTACGTCCGGGTGCAATTACAGCGGATATGTTTGAAGAGGTAATCGGACCGGTCGGTGTTGATGAGACATTGGTTAACAGTGAAAGCAAGCAGGCGCCGAAAGCTCCGGGAATGAAGTACCGACATTATGCACCGAAGGCGAAAATGATGATTGTGGAAGGAAATATAAGAGAAGAGATTCTTGCAATTCGTCAGCTTGCTTATGCCGCGCATCGGGAAGGGAAGGAAGTCGGAATCATTGCAACGGGGGAAACAGTTCAGTTCTATAATTATGGGATTGTGAAGAATATAGGAACCCGTGAGAATGAGAATACTATTGCAAGAAACCTTTATCGAGTGCTTCGCGAATTCGATGAAGAAGACGTTGATCTGATTTATAGTGAATCTTTTGCTATGAACGGAATAGGAAAGGCGATTATGAATCGTCTTGAAAAGGCGGCAGGACATATGCACCTGCAGGCAACAGAGATCACAAAGAAGCAGAAGTATCGCAGAGTGATTTTTGTCAGCGAGGCGGATTCGGCAGTAGGACCAATGGCGGCAGAGTTACTATGTCACCAGGATCTTGAGCAAGAGTATATTATTGAATCCGGCGGACTGGTTGTGCTTTTCCCTGAACCGGTAAACCAGAAGGCAGAGGCAATTATGAAGAGCGCTCAGATGACGTTGGAAAATCATGTGTCAAAGCAGTTTGATGGCAGCAATCTACAAGGAGATACACTTGTATTGACATTGAATGAGACAATTAAGAACAAAGTTCTTTCGGATTATGAAAATGTAAAAAATGTATATACAATAAATGAATTTGTTGGAGTATCAGAAGAACTTCCGAATCCTTATGGAAAACCCCTGACAGCTTATGGAGAATGTTTTGAGATACTGACAGGGCTTATAGATAAACTTGCAGACAAACTGAATTCATATGCAAAAGGAGAAGAATAATGTCAGATAAAAGAACAGATTATTTATCATGGGATGAATATTTTATGGGCGTGGCAATGCTTTCCGGAATGCGATCAAAAGACCCGAATACACAGGTTGGGTGTTGTATTGTAAGTCAGGATAATAAGATTCTTTCCATGGGATATAATGGTCTTCCGATGGGATGTTCTGATGATGAATTCCCATGGGCGCGCGAAGGCGAAGATCCGTTAGAGACAAAATATGTATATACAACGCATAGTGAATTGAATGCAATTCTGAATTATAATGGCGGAAGTCTTGCGGGAGCAAAACTTTACGTATCTCTTTTTCCGTGCAATGAATGCGCAAAAGCAATTATTCAGGCAGGAATTAAAGAAGTTATTTATGATTGTGACAAATACGCGGATACAGCGGGAGTGAAAGCATCAAAACGAATGATGGATGCAGCAGGAGTGAGATATCACCAGTACCATCGAACAGGCAGAAAAATTGAATTTGAGATATAAAAATACAGGTACGCTTGCATTGCGCTTGCGTACCTGTTTCAAAGAAAAGGGAGATAGAAGAAATGATTCGGACAATACGTGTAGAAGAAATAACAAAAAACATCAAAGAAATGTGCATTGAAGCAAATCATTTTCTGTCACCAGATATGGCAGAGGCAATGAAATGTGCCGAAAAGAATGAGGAAGCACCACTTGGAAAACAGATATTGGAACAGTTGCAAGAGAATTTGAAGATTGCAGGAGAGGATATGATTCCGATTTGCCAGGATACAGGAATGGCGGTAGTGTTTCTTGAGATTGGCCAGGATGCTCATCTTGAAGGAGGAGCATTGGAAGATGCGGTAAATGAAGGCGTACGTCAAGGTTATGTAGAAGGTTATCTTCGTAAATCAGTCGTTGGAGATCCGTTGATCCGTGAGAATACAAAGGATAACACTCCGGCAGTTTTGCATACAAGAATTGTAGATGGAGACCAGGTAAAGATAAAAGTAGCACCGAAAGGTTTCGGAAGCGAGAATATGAGTCGTGTATTTATGCTGAAACCGGCAGAAGGAATTGAAGGTGTAAAAGATGCGGTTCTTACTGCGGTAAAAGATGCCGGACCGAATGCGTGCCCGCCAATGGTGGTTGGTGTTGGAATTGGTGGTACATTTGAAAAATGCGCTTTGATGGCCAAAGAAGCTCTGACACGTGAAGTCGGATCACATTCAGAAATTGAATACGTAAAAGAGTTGGAAGAAGAACTCCTTACAAAAATAAATAGCCTTGGTATCGGACCTGGTGGACTTGGAGGGACAACAACAGCACTTGCGGTGAATATTAATACTTATCCAACACATATCGCGGGACTTCCGGTGGCGGTTAATATTTGCTGTCATGTAAATCGTCATGTGATTCGTACAATTTAATTCAACAGGCTAAGTGAAAGAGGAAAGTGAAATGGACAAGCATATAACAGTACCAATGAAGAAAGAGACCGTGGCAACACTGAAGGCAGGAGATTATGTTTATCTTACAGGAACGGTCTATACAGCAAGAGATGCAGCGCATAAAAGAATGTATGAGATTTTACAGGAAGGCGGGGAACTTCCAATTGATATTCAAGGTCAGGTGATTTATTACATGGGACCATCACCGGCAAGAGAAGGACGCCCAATTGGCTCGGCAGGACCGACGACAGCAAGCAGAATGGATAAATACGCACCTCAGCTCCTGGATCTTGGGCTTGGTGCTATGATAGGAAAAGGAAAAAGAAATCAAGCGGTAATTGATGCAATTGTACGCAATGGTTCAGTATATTTTGCGGCTGTTGGTGGAGCAGGGGCGCTTCTTTCAAAATGTATCACATCTTCAGAAGTGGTAGCGTATGACGATCTTGGAACAGAAGCGATCAGAAAACTGACAGTTGAAAATTTTCCGGTGATTGTAGTAATAGATAAAGATGGGAATAATCTTTATGAAACGGCAATTAAGGATTATTGCAGAATGGAGGAGAATGCATGAGAAGAATTCTACTGATGGTATTGCGGAATCTGTTGATCGTGCCGGGGGGATGGATTAAACTCTGCTATCGGGCTTCACATGTGGATAAATATACAGAAGAAGATAATTATGAATTTTTGCGTTGGATTGTTTTTCGTGCAAATAAAGGCGGAAATGTAACAATCGATGTACATGGACAGGAGAATATTCCAAAGCAGGATGGATTTATGTTTTTTCCAAATCATCAAGGTTTGTATGATGTATTGGCAATTGTTGAAGCGTGTACGCACCCTTTTTCTGTTGTAGCTAAAAAAGAAGTGGAAAACGTTCCGTTTTTAAAACAGGTATTTAAAATCATGAAAGCATTTATGATTGATCGTGAGGATGTCCGTCAGGCAATGAAAACTATTACAAGTGTAACAAAAGAAGTCGTATCGGGGAGAAATTATCTTATTTTCCCAGAAGGAACGCGTTCAAAAAATGGGAATAATGTCGGTTCTTTTAAAGGGGGAAGCTTTAAAGCAGCAACCAAAGCAAAGTGCCCGATTATTCCGGTGGCACTTGTTGATTCTTTTAAACCGTTTGATACAAACAGTACCAGACCGGTGACGGTGCAGGTGCATTTTCTGAAACCAATGCTTTATGAAGATTATAAAGATATGAAGACCGTGGAAATTGCTGCTGCAGTAGAACAGCAGATCCAGGAAACAATCAATAAGAACCTGACGAAAGAAAAGGTAGAAGAGAAATGCTAAAGGAATGCTTGGATCAAGTTAGAAAAAAAGCCCCAGTGGTGCATAACATAACAAATTATGTAACAGTGAATGATGTTGCGAATGTGATTCTTGCATGTGGTGGCAGTCCAATTATGTCAGATGAGCCGGAAGATGTAGCGGACATTACATCTATATGTGGAGGGCTGAACATTAATTTGGGAACATTACATAAAACGAGTATTGAGGGAATGCTTAAAGCCGGGCATCGCTCTAATGAACTGGGACATCCGGTATTATTGGATCCGGTGGGAGCAGGAGCAAGCAGGTTCAGGACGGAGACGGCATTAAAATTAATAAAAGAGATAAAGTTTTCTGTGATTCGAGGTAATGTTTCAGAAATTAAGACGCTGGCTTACGGAAGCGGAAGTACCAAAGGCGTAGATGCTGATCTTACAGAAGCCGTTAATGAAAGAAATTTGCAACAGAGCATATCATTTATTAAAGGTTTTGCGAAAAAGAAAGAAGCAATTGTTATAATTACAGGAGCAATAGATCTTGTGACAGATGGCGAGAAATGTTATGTAATTAGAAATGGACGTTCAGAAATGGGAAGAATAACTGGCACGGGATGTCAGTTATCCGGTATTACGACCGCTTTTCTGGCAGCAAATCCGAAAAGAAAACTGGAAGCTGCTGTGGCAGCAGTTTGTATGATGGGCGTTGCCGGTGAAATAGCATGGATGAGAATGCAGGAAGGCGATGGTAACGCTACATATAGAAATAGAATTATTGATGCCATCTATAATATGACAGGAGAAAAACTGGAGAAAGGGGCTAAGTATGAGCTTTACTAAGGAACAATTAAGGGAACAGATGTTGCTGTATGCTGTTACGGACAGACATTGGCTGAATGGGCAGACGCTTTATGAACAGGTTGAGGAAGCGCTGAAAGGTGGCGCTACCTTTATTCAGTTACGTGAAAAAGATTTGACAGAAGAAGAGTTTTTAGAAGAGGCAAAAAAGATACAACAGTTATGCAAAAAATATAGAGTTCCATTCATAATTAATGATAATGTGAAGCTTGCGAAGGAAATTGATGCGGATGGAGTGCATGTTGGGCAAAGTGATATGGAAGCTCTTGATGTAAGAGCGCAGTTGGGAGAAGATAAAATCATAGGCGTCTCTGCACGGACAGTAGAGCAGGCCTTATTAGCTGAAAAGCATGGGGCAGATTATCTGGGAGTTGGAGCGGTGTTTCAAACAGGAACAAAAACAGACGCACGGGAAGTAGAACACAGTGTGTTGAAGGAAATCTGTACTAAAGTTGATATTCCGGTTGTTGCTATAGGAGGAATTACACAAGATAATGTAAAAGAGCTTTCGGGTAGTGGAATTAATGGTGTTGCAGTGATCAGTGCAATCTTTGCCCAAAAGGATATTGAGACAGCAACTGCAAAGCTGAAAAGCTGCGTAGAACAGATAGTTTAAAATTTTGTTAAAAAATGAAAAAAAGTGATTGACAAGATGACAGTGTATTGCTATAATAAATTTCGCACTGTTGGTGCACACAATTGAACAAAGCTATAGATTCTATAGTAGAATTCAGTGTACGGAGAAATACTCAAGAGGCTGAAGAGGCGCCCCTGCTAAGGGTGTAGGTCGGGTGACCGGCGCGAGGGTTCAAATCCCTCTTTCTCCGTTTAACTTAAATCAAAAGAGCGGGATGACAGAAGTTTGGCGACTTCTCCTGATTTTGAAGAAAGTTAAAAATCATGTAAAAAGAAAATAAAAAAACTTCAAAAAAGTTCTTGACTTTCTGAAAAATACATGATAATATAAATGAGCTGATTCGCTGAAACAAAGCGAAGAGGTAAGAAAAATAAAAAACTTCAAAAAGTTCTTGACAAAGCGAAATGCTTATGATAAAATAAATGAGCTGTCGCAAATGAACAAAGCGAAGTAAGAACCTTGATAACTGAACAATAGACAACAACAACCCTTGAAAATTTCTTTAAG
>NZ_JAJCNG010000117.1:0-245 GCF_020561005.1 Mediterraneibacter sp. 210702-DFI.3.120
CCATAATTCTGCCAATCTACCGTTAATTCAAACATACATCAAGTATATTACAATTCATCATGCAATTCATCAATGCTAAAGTCCTTCACAAATTATCAATTATGTAGATTGCAGATGTTTGGTCATGTGGTGTGACTCTTTATGTCATGTTAGTTGGATCATACCCTTTTGAAGATCCAGAAGATCCTAGAAATTTCAGAGCGAATATTACGGTGAGCTATTTACTACAATAAAAAAATTCCATT
>NZ_JAJCNG010000118.1:0-242 GCF_020561005.1 Mediterraneibacter sp. 210702-DFI.3.120
CCGAACGACGAGCAGTATGCAGTGGCAATGGAAGATTTGGAGAAAGCAGGTGAAGCATTATGTCAGATGTAAAGAAGATCGCAACAAGAGAGAGCTATGGCAATGCTTTGGCTGAATTAGGAAAAGAACATGAGGATATCGTAGTGCTGGACGCCGATCTGGCGGCGGCTACAAAAACAGGCGTATTTAAGAAAGCATTCCCAGAGCGTCATATCGACTGCGGTATCGCAGAGTGTAATATG
>NZ_JAJCNG010000119.1:0-231 GCF_020561005.1 Mediterraneibacter sp. 210702-DFI.3.120
CCGATGGTACTGCACTGGAGACGGTGTGGGAGAGTAGGTGGCCGCCAAATTAAAAAGAAAATAAACCGAGAGGTTCTGCGATAAAGCTGGTCTTCACCAGTGATCAGAGTTTAAAAGAAAGCTTTTAGTCTCTGATGACTGATGAAAAAGTCAGTCAGATGAAGAACTGAATAAGGACTTCATCTTATGTACCTTGAAAACTGCATATAGTAAAAATCAATAGATTTAGAT
>NZ_JAJCNG010000120.1:0-226 GCF_020561005.1 Mediterraneibacter sp. 210702-DFI.3.120
TACATCAGATAGAGAGAAAGGTAGAAAAACCATTTCATTATGAGTGGGTAGAAGGATGGTCAACGCTTCTTGGTAGTACGATTGCGGATCTGGGAGTTGTGATGGCTTTGTTTCTCGGTATTGTTTTATCCTCTTTATTTGCTGGCGAATGGCATGATAATACAAGCGCATTAGTATTGACGACTCGAAATGGTTGGGGGAAAATCGCTCTTGCCAAAATTCTTAC
>NZ_JAJCNG010000121.1:0-226 GCF_020561005.1 Mediterraneibacter sp. 210702-DFI.3.120
TACATCAGATAGAGAGAAAGGTAGAAAAACCATTTCATTATGAGTGGGTAGAAGGCTGGTCAACGCTTCTTGGTAGTATGGTTGCGGATCTAGGAGTTGTGATGGCTTTGTTTCTCGGTATTGTTTTATCCTCTTTATTTGCGGGCGAATGGCATGATAATACAAGCACACTAGTATTGACGACTCGAAATGGTTGGGGGAAAATCGCTCTTGCCAAAATTCTTAC
>NZ_JAJCNG010000122.1:0-226 GCF_020561005.1 Mediterraneibacter sp. 210702-DFI.3.120
GCCGTTTTCAAATAAACTTGTACTATGAACTGGTTGACGTCGAGCATCGGGCCGTAAGTAATGTAAAGCATTATTTACGGCAGTAGGTGCCTCACCAAATCCTGTAGCGATTAATTTCACTTTTCCCTCATAGGAACAGATATCCCCTACAGCGTATACACCAGGAATGTTAGTTGACATATCGGAATGAACATTAATAGCATTTCTAGAAACGTCTAATCCCCAT
>NZ_JAJCNG010000123.1:0-224 GCF_020561005.1 Mediterraneibacter sp. 210702-DFI.3.120
TACAGAGGATAAACCGCACCGACCTTATCCCCTATATCCAGTATGACACGAAACATGGGAAAGGGGGTATCTGATGAATAACAACGATATTCCCGTATGGGAAAAATACACCCTTACCATTGAAGAAGCGTCAAAGTATTTCCGTATCGGAGAAAACAAGTTAAGACGATTGGCAGAGGAAAACAAGGACGCTGGCTGGCTCATTATGAATGGCAACCGCATAC
>NZ_JAJCNG010000124.1:0-224 GCF_020561005.1 Mediterraneibacter sp. 210702-DFI.3.120
TACAGAGGATAAACCGCACCGACCTTATCCCCTATATCCAGTATGACACGAAACAAGGGAAAGGGGGTATCTGATGAATAACAACGATATTCCCGTATGGGAAAAATATACCCTTACCATTGAAGAAGCGTCAAAATATTTCCGCATTGGAGAAAATAAGTTAAGACGCTTGGCAGAGGAAAACAAGGACGCTGGCTGGCTCATTATGAATGGCAACCGCATAC
>NZ_JAJCNG010000125.1:0-222 GCF_020561005.1 Mediterraneibacter sp. 210702-DFI.3.120
CATCAACCACGATATTTCCGTCAGTATCTCTGACAAAATCCCAGTCCTTGACTTCTTTGCTGCCCCATGAATGATCCAGATTGAATGGTCGCATGGTTACAAGTAAATGCACATGTGGGTTTCCATCGCCCTTATCGTGTATGCTCCAGTCGACACACATTCCCTTATCCACGAAAGTCTTTTGAATATATTCGGTTGTATAATCAATCTGTTCCTGTCTGC
>NZ_JAJCNG010000013.1:0-91320 GCF_020561005.1 Mediterraneibacter sp. 210702-DFI.3.120
GCTTAGTCTGGCTGTTGTATATGGACCAATGATGATTGCAGAATATCTTCCTTATAAAATGCAAAAAGCATTGGATTTAATACCATTGGTAGGAAGTTCAACAGATATTTTCAGAACTAATACTTTTCGTATTTTGGGGAAGCTTATCTGGTCACCATATCTACTTATTACTATTCCTGTCTTGATTGGTATTCTATGTATGCCATTCGCTATAAAGAGCTGGTCAAAAAGGATGAAGGCATAAATAACAATATGGCAAAGAAAAGAGATAAAAAAAATAAGTTGCGAGGGAAATGGTTGAGAGGAATTATCATAGTTTACTTGCTTTTGATACTATGTAATCTATTTCACGAATTTCCTTCTCGATTAGGGAATTTACATAGTATTCCAGTTCCGGAGGAGTGGTATTCAATTGTAATAAACCGTTGGAATGAAATACCGGAAGATTATAGAGTGGAATTAACAGAGTTATCGAATGGTCAAAAGGTGGATAGCAGGATATATACGTATTTACAAGAAATGTTTGATGCAGCAAGGAAAGATAGAATATATCCGGTTGTTCGGGAAGGTTATCGAACTTATGATGAACAGCAGAAAATATTAGATGATAAGATAAAGGCTTATATAAATGAAGGATATTCACAGTCAAGAGCAGAAAGAACTACTAAGGAATGGGTAGCTTTGCCTGGAACAAGTGAACACCAATTAGGCATTGCAGTTGATATTAATGCTGATAAATCAAAGAGCTCAAATGATGAGGTATATACGTGGCTTGCCGCAAATGCACATAATTATGGTTTCATATTACGGTACCCACAAGGGAAACAGGAGATTACAGGGACAAGCTATGAGCCATGGCATTATCGTTATGTAGGAGTAGATGCGGCACGTTTTGACTTTCCTTCTTTTTCTTTCTTCAAAATAAATCTATATATAATGGCGGTACTGTCGACCTAAAAGCTTTAGTTCTGCGTAAATACTTTCTTCCGGTTCATATTCTTTCAGTCGATACCAATGATCAATTCCTACACTTATCATCTGTAACCTCCTAAAAAATCTGTAATTGTCCCATCCACACTTATTACCACTCATTTTAGTTCGTTACACGAAAGCACCTTGCGGGTTTCAACCTGCTTAAACGACCGCTTATAATAAGGGGTGGTTGACGGTTTTTATGAAGGATGTGGTTAATCCAAAAAGCAGCTCGCCAGACCAATTACTCCCTTATCATAAAAAATAAGTGCAGAAGATAAAGCACTAATGGTATACTTTATCTCTTACACTTATATGGTACTAAATGGAGCAGATTGATTACTCATCTATTTTGCAACAGCCCCTTTGTCTTTGATGAATAAAGGTCAATTTTTTATTTAACTATTCTCACTATTATTTGATTCAGTGATTTTTTTCTTCTTTGGAGAAACCAGTTTGTGACCGGAATAAATGGACATGCCCATACAAAGCAATGAAGAATAGGCAAAGTATTTATGTGCAGTCATAGATTTTTTGATTCCAGAATAAATGCATCCCAACATACAGAAAAGTGCGCCTAAGGACCAGTATTTATGTGATTTCATGATTTGATACCTCCTTTGATTTAACTGATTCAATCATAACGCTTTTTTTACGGAAATGCAAAGAAAAACTTTGAATATAGTTCTATAGAATTAGAACTTGGTTTTGCGATTCTGTATATTTAAGATATCCACAAGTATACTAAATGCAGAACGATTATTCGTTCTGGAGGAGGTGCTACGATGTATTTGAACGCGAAATAAAATAGTTATTCAGGTAAAAGATGCTCAGTTTGGCAGTTTTTATAATAATGATAATTATTACTATTTTTATTGACAACAGGATAATAGTGGTATATAATCCTTATTAAGAACTAATCCTAATAAGGAGGAGAAATGACAAGTAGGAGAAATACCATTCAAAAAGATCTTGTAAGAAATGCCGTATACGAAATGAAAAGACATGTTACAGCAAATGAAGTGTATGAATTTATAAAAGAAGCATATCCTACAATCGGAAAAGGAACTGTATATAGAAATCTTGATATATTGGTAGATGAGGGTTCGTTAAGGAAGGTTGAAGTTCCGGATGGACCGAACCGATTTGATTTTACATTGAAAAATCATTACCATGTAAGATGTATAAAGTGCGGTGAAGTTTTTGATGTGGATATGGATCCAATACCGGATTTGCTGGAAAGAATTCATAACACTCATGGAATTGAATTTGTGGATTATGATATTTCATTTAAAGGCGTTTGCCCGAAATGCAGGGAGAAGGTAAAGGAGGAACAGCATGGATAGCTGTGACAGTTACTAAAACAGAGGACAGTCAGACAATATGGCGTTGCAGAATTTGCGGATATGAATATGTAGGCGAGGAATTACCAGATGACTTTATATGTCCTTTGTGCAAGCACCCGGCATCAGATTTTGAAAAAGTAGTAAAGAAAACGGAGGTAAAAGAGATGGCAGCAAACAAATATGCAGGAACACAGACAGAGAAGAATTTACAGGAGGCATTTGCAGGGGAATCACAGGCAAGAAATAAGTATACCTTTTTTGCTTCTGTAGCAAAAAAGGAAGGTTACGAGCAGATGTCAGCATTGTTTTTAAAGACTGCAGATAATGAGAAAGAACATGCAAAGATGTGGTTCAAGGAATTAGCAGGAATTGGTGATACAAAGGAAAACCTGGCGGCAGCGGCAGAAGGCGAAAATTATGAGTGGACAGATATGTATGAAGGCTTTGCTAAAACAGCTGAGGAAGAAGGATTCCCTGAGCTTGCAGCAAAATTCAGGGCAGTAGGTGAGATTGAGAAGCACCATGAGGAAAGATATCGTGCACTTCTTAAGAATATTGAAACTGCACAGGTATTTGAAAAGAGCGAAGTTAAGGTATGGGAATGCCGTAACTGCGGACATATTGTGGTAGGAACTAAGGCGCCTGAAGTATGTCCGGTATGTAATCATCCACAGAGCTATTTTGAAGTACATGAAGAGAATTATTAAGGAGATGAGATTATTATGAAGAAGAAAGCGATTAATTCAAAAAAAGCAGTAATGATAGGCTGTGGCTTTGTTGGTTCTGCATCGGTATTTGCTCTGATGCAGAGTGGCTTGTTTACAGAGATTGTCCTTATCGATGCAGATAAGAACAAGGCAGAAGGAGAAGCGATGGATATCAGTCATGGTATTCCATTTGCGAGTCCGATGAAAATATATGCCGGAGATTATGATGATGTGGCTGATGCTGCAATTGTTGTCATATCTGCCGGAGCGGGACAGAAACCGGGAGAGACAAGGCTTGATCTCGTAAATAAAAATGTAGCAATATTTAAGTCAATCATTCCTGAAATAGCAAAGAGAAATTTTGCAGGTATCATGCTTGTAGTTGCGAATCCGGTAGATATCCTGACTCAGGTAGCCATAAAGTTATCAGGACTTCCAGAAAACAAGGTTATTGGATCGGGTACTGTGTTAGATAGTGCCAGATTAAGATATAAGCTTGGTGAGCATTTATCTGTGGACAGCAGGAGCGTTCATGCATTTATAGTAGGTGAGCATGGAGACAGCGAAGTTGTAGCATGGTCATCAGCCAATGTATCTGGTGTTCCATTAAGTGAAATGTGTGAAATGCGTGGACATTACAAGCACAAGGAAAACACGGCAGAAATAGCTACAGCAGTCAAGAACAGTGCGTATGAGATCATAAACAAAAAGCATGCTACTTATTATGGGATTGCAATGTCTGTAAAAAGAATCTGCGAAGTGATTATGAGAGATGAAAAATCAATACTTCCTGTATCACACATGATTCATGGAGTATATGATATTGACGGAGTATCGTTAAGTATGCCAGCTATTGTAGGTGCAGATGGTATTGAGTCTGATATACCTATTAATTTAAGTGGCGAAGAAGCGTTAAAGCTTAAGGAATCTGCAGATTCATTGAAAAAGATTATAGAGACAATTGAATTATAAATTTTACACATGGACGGAGAAAAAGGCATGGAAGTAAGGTACTGTATTTGTAAGCATTGTGGAAACATTGTTGAAAAGGTAAAGGATAAGGGTGTACCTGTAATTTGTTGCGGAGAACCTATGCAGGAATTAAAAGCTGGAGTGACAGATGCTGCTGTTGAGAAGCATGTACCTGTATATACGGTAGAAGGCAATCATGTTCATGTCGTGGTCGGAGAGACAAAACATCCAATGCTTGAAGAAGATTTCATTGAGTGGATTACATTAAATACAAACCAGGGAATATACAGAAAACAGTTAAATCCAGGTCAGGAGCCGGTAGCGGATTTTTGCCTCTGCGATGGAGAATATGTAGAAGAAGTATACGCATACTGCAATCTTCATGGGTTCAGGAAATGCTAAAAACACTTGATATTCGTGCTAAGATTACAAAACAATTCAGATACAACAGTAATATATGCTGTGTATTAATATATTTGTAAGGAGGAATAAACTAATGAAATATGTATGTGACGTTTGCGGATGGGAATATGATGAAGAGGAAGGTTATCCTGAAGGTGGTATTGCACCAGGAACAAAGTGGGAGGATGTTCCGGAAGATTTTGAATGTCCATTATGTAATGTTGGAAAAGATCAGTTTTCAGAAGTTGAATAGAAGCCTAATCTTGTGTTAAATACGGATGGATAAACCAAAACCCTGGTGCGTGAGCAACAGGGTTTTTTATTGCGATATTTTGTGATGATATCACAGAAAATAATCTACCTTTTGCTTATAATGTAGCTAGAAACTAAGTGAGGAGGTAGTCTAAATGAGATTAAAAGACAAAGTTGCAATCATTACGGGTGGAAGCCGTGGCATAGGATTTGCTACAGCTGATAAATTCTTGAAGGAAGGCGCTACAGTCGTATCGGCGGCAAGTTCAAAGGAATCGGCAGATACTGCTGTAGATAAATTAAAAGAGAAATATCCCAATGCAATAGTTGCTGGAATTAGTCCAAATCTGGCAAGCATGGAGTCTGTCAGAAAGGCTTTTAAAGAGACAAGTGAAAAATATTGGATGTGTCGACATACTGGTAAATAATGCAGGAATTTCAGAAAATACCTCATTTATGGATTATGTAGAGGAGACTTTTGATAAAGTCATTGACTTAAATGTAAAAGGAGTATTTAATGTTACTCGTGTAGCAGTAGAATGTATGGTAGTACCTATTGTAGAGAAGATTGCAGGTGAGCGTAGGGATATTAAAGTTGGAAAGATTAATGTAGATGAAGAGCCTGAACTGGCAAATAAGTTCAGTATTATGAGCATTCCGACTTTAGTGGTTATGAAGAATGGGAAGATTGTACAGCAGGTTTCAGGGGCGAGACCTAAGAATGCGATTTTAGAAATGCTTTAGGGAGGTGTGCTAATGGGATTTTTTGATTTCTTTAAACAGTCGAATATTAATCAAGGCATAGAAGAGTATAAAAGGACTGCTGGTGCAGTTCTGCTGGATGTCCGTACTCCGCAGGAATATCAGGAAGGACATATACCAGAAAGTAAAAATGTGCCGTTGCAGCAACTAGACAATATTATTTCTGTAGCGAAGAATAAGGATATCCCTCTGTTTGTATACTGTTATTCCGGTTCTCGGAGCCGTCAGGCAACTGGGATACTGCAACGAATGGGATATTCTAAAGTAAATAATATCGGTGGCATTGCAGATTACTCAGGAAAGGTGGAAAAATAAGATGAAGGTAATAATCGTAGGAGGTGTAGCAGGAGGAGCTACAGCCGCAGCAAGAATACGCAGACTGGATGAACATGCAGAAATTACTGTGTTTGAAAGATCCGGATACATATCCTATGCTAATTGTGGGCTTCCATATTATATTGGAGACGTGATCACAGACCCGGAAGAACTTACACTACAGACACCAGAAAGTTTTTTTAAACGCTTTCGTATTAACATGAAAATTCATCATGAAGTTATCTCCATACATCCGGATCGTAAAATTGTTTCAGTGAAAAATTTGGAGAATGATGAGATATTTGAAGAAAACTATGATAAGTTGATTCTTTCTCCAGGTGCAAAGCCAACACAGCCGAGACTTCCCGGAGTAGGTATTGATAAACTTTTTACACTTCGTACTGTAGAAGACACTTTTCGGATAAAGGAATATATAAATAAGAACCATCCAAAATCGGCTGTATTGGCAGGTGGCGGTTTTATTGGTCTGGAACTGGCAGAAAATTTGAGGGAGCTTGGCATGGATGTTACGATTGTCCAGCGGCCTAAGCAGCTGATGAACCCTTTTGACCCGGATATGGCATCCATGATCCATAATGAAATGAGAAAGCATGGGATAAAACTGGTACTGGGCTATACAGTAGAAGGATTTAAAGAAAAAGACAACGAAGTGGAGGTTCTGTTGAAAGATAATCCATCCCTTCAGGCTGATATGGTAGTTCTGGCAATCGGAGTCACACCAGACACAGTATTAGCAAAAGAAGCCGGTCTGGAACTTGGCATCAAGGAAAGTATTGTAGTGAATGACAGAATGGAAACCTCTGTACCGGATATTTATGCTGCAGGTGATGCAGTTCAGGTAAAACATTATGTTACGGGTAATGATGCGCTGATTTCTTTGGCAGGACCAGCCAATAAACAGGGCAGAATCATCGCTGATAATATTTGTGGCGGTGATAGTCGTTACCTGGGCAGTCAGGGAAGCTCCGTTATAAAAGTGTTTGATATGACAGCAGCCACTACAGGTATCAATGAAACCAATGCCAAAAAGTCAGGATTAGAGGTAGATACAGTAATTCTTTCTCCTATGAGTCATGCCGGTTACTATCCTGGTGGAAAAGTGATGACCATGAAGGTGGTTTTTGAAAAAGAGAGCTATCGTTTGCTTGGCGCTCAGATTATCGGATATGAAGGAGTTGATAAACGTATTGATGTGCTGGCAACAGCAATTCATGCGGGGCTGAATGCAACTCAGTTGAAAGATCTGGATCTGGCATATGCACCACCTTATTCTTCTGCCAAGGATCCGGTAAACATGTCTGGATTTATGATAGACAATATTGCAAAAGGGACATTAAAGCAATGGCATTTGGAAGATATGGACAAGATTTCTAAAGATAAAGATGTGGTGTTGCTAGATGTGAGAACTGTAGGTGAATTCAGCAGGGGGCATATTGATGGATTCAAAAACATACCTGTAGATGAACTGAGAGAACGAATTAGTGAAATTGAGAAAGGAAAGCCTGTGTATCTGATATGCCAGAGTGGTCTGCGCAGTTATATTGCGAGCCGTATTCTGGAAGGAAACGGTTATGAAACGTATAATTTTTCTGGCGGATTTCGCTTCTATGATGCAGTGGTCAATGACCGTGCGCTGATTGAAAGGGCATATGCATGTGGTATGGATTATTAAAAAATAATCACGATATTTTTATAATTTTCTTATAGCATAAAAAGATCCCCCATTTATTAGAATGACTTTCATAATTCTGATAAATGGAGGATTCTTCTTTATATGTTACAGAAAAACAGTTTTATGACCTTTGGAGTGTTTCCAGTCTTTTTGGATCAAGGATTGTGATTTTGCCGCGGGAGAGTTTGACGAGACCCTCGCCTTGAAAGTATCGAAGCATTCGAGTGATAACTTCCCTGTGGGAACCAAGATGATTAGCAATCGTCTCATGAGTGATTTTCAGCTCGTTTGTTCCTTCGATAGAGGCCTCTTCTAAAAGAAATGAAGCAACACGCTTATCCAAACTCTTCCACATGATTTGTTCAATCAGCCACATGACATCAGAAAAACGGGTAGCCATTAACTCATTGGTATAGTTTGCGACGGGAGCAGATTCCTTCATAATGTCCTTATAGATTTCAGCAGGGATGATCCAAAGATCAGTATCTTTTTCTGCTTCAATGGTTACTTCAAATTGAATGGAGCGTATGATACATGAGGCGGATAAAAGACACATATCCATATCGAACAGACGGTAAAGTGTAATCTCTCGTCCTTCATTTGAAAGTATGTAAGTTCGAAGCTGCCCGGATTTAACCAGTAATAATCCGGTACAGTCCAGGTTTCCGTTGTGAATGACCGTTCCTTTTTTTACATGCTGTGTGATTAAATTATCTGAAATTAGTTTTTTCTGTGCTGTATTTAAGTCATTCCATAGTGGAAAACAATTTTCGAAATTCATAACCGTTATCTCCTTTACGAACATAGTATACTTGCTTTTTTTAGATGCGTCAATTATATAACTGGCATATGCCATAAATAGAAATAAAAAGAAGTGTAATAATGTAATGACAAATATGAAGAGGAGCATAAGTATCATGCATATGCGTTTTGTGAGAATAATAGTTCAACACCATATTTTAGCTTAGAAGAAATTTCTTAACGAAAATCTTTAGTAGTAACCCTTTCCCTTTTACTACCAATTTTACTACTAACAGGTAGTAACAACTTGCTTAATCTTGCCCTGATTTGCCACAATCTGTAATTTCAGAGCAAACTACACGAATCCCAGAACCCCTTGCAAAACAGGGCATTCCGGGGCAAAACAAGGAGAAATAAAACAATGATAAAAGTGCTTTTCATCTGCCACGGCATTATTTGCAGAAATCTCTAAAATCCCCTGTAATATCAAGTTTTTTTAGGCTTGAAGGTAGTTCTACTACACCAGTGAGTCTCGATGTGACAAAAATTTTGAAATCGAGGTCAAGTTTATGGAAAACAAAAAGAGTATCAACAATATGGACTATGTGCTGGTTGGAGATTACTACATCCCGGATCTGAAGCTTCCCAATGAGGAACGGCCTATAGGAAAATATGGGCGGATGTACCGAGAGTATCTAAAAGATCATAACCCTATGAGATTCAACAACCTGGTTCTGGATGGGCAGCTTTGAGTTTATCTTGCCGACTTCATTTTCGATGGAGTCCGGCTTTCTATATCCGGAAGCGCCATTTCCTATGTCGGCAAAAAGAACAGAAATCGATCTTGGAATGTGTTGGTATTTTTGCCGATGATGTGATATACTATGTAATAGATTAACGTAGTTTTTTGGATAGATTTTATGGCGGAGGATCATAGATGCGATATCTTTCAGTTACTGAAATAGCGAAAAAGTGGGATGTGTCCGAGCGCAGTGTTAGAAATTACTGTGCCAAGGGGCGTGTGAACGGTGCATTTCTTACCGGCAAGACCTGGAACATTCCTGAGAATGCAGAGAAGCCGGAGCGTTCCAATAAAAAGAAAGAGCAGCCAATTATATTGCTGGATATTCTACAAGAGCAGAAGGCAAGTACGTATCCCGGTGGTATTTACCATAAGACACAGATTGACTTAACATATAACTCCAATCATATTGAAGGCAGCCGCCTGACCCACGATCAGACCAGATATATCTTTGAAACCAACACCATCGGTGTAGAAAAAGATGTGCTGAATGTGGACGATGTGATTGAAACAGCAAATCACTTCCGGTGTATTGATATGATTATTGATAATGCAAAGGCAGCTCTGACAGAGAAGTTTATCAAAGAACTTCATCTGATCTTGAAGAGCGGTACCAGTAATTCCAGAAAAGATTGGTTTGCTGTAGGCGATTATAAAAAGATGCCGAATGAAGTCGGTGGCATGGATACTGCACTTCCGGAAGAAGTTGCAGATAAAATGAAAGCGCTGCTTACAGAGTACAACGGAAAAGAAGAAAAGATTTTTGAAGATATCCTCGACTTCCATGTGAAGTTTGAGAGAATCCATCCGTTCCAGGATGGTAATGTACCATTGAGATACCAACAACAAATAGCGGCATAACAGCAGCAAACAACTTCATATCACATAAATACAATTTAATAACATATAGAATTAGAAATACTTGAAAAATGGTATTTCTTTTTTATTTTCAGACGTTCAGAAATGAGCGTCTATTTTTTTACCCAAATGAAAGGAGAATCAAAAAATATGAATAAGATATTGAAACGATTGTTTACAGGTGTTCTCACCCTTGCAACCGTCTTTACTGCTCTACCCACAACCGCTGTTCATGCTGCGGAAACGCAATACTGGACGGAATCAGAGGAACGTGTCGGAATCGTCGAGCGTGTAGAGAATAACGGTTCTATCAGCGAAACATTCAACAAGGGGCATATGACCGTCGAGGGCGAGGACGCTTACTGTATCGACATCAACACAGGTTTTAAGAATGGATATAAGACCAGAAGCGACGCAAGCACACGCATGAGCGCTGAACAGATAGAGGACGTTGCCTTATCCCTTGAATACGTCAAACAGTACACAAAAAATCATTCTGGAATCAGCAGCCAGCACGCCTATCTTTTAAGACAGTTGGTAGTCTGGCAGAGATTGAGCGTCCATCTTGGGTGGAGCTGTGACAATGTACGAGCTTCCTATGATGAAATCTCAAAATCCGTACAAGATGAAGTATTCGCCGGAGCGAAAGCCTTTGTAAGAGAAAATAAAGGACGCTATGACTGTTACGGCTATATCTACACTGGTGAGGGGCAGGATTTAGGACAGTTTTTCGCAGAGCTGGCTGTCGGAAATGGCAAGATTCAGAAATTTTCCAGTAATGTCACAGTCACAAACGGGAATGACTGCTATTCTCTCTCTGGTGCGACTTATGGTGTCTATTCTGATAAAGGCTGCACGAAGTCTGTTGCCACACTTGCGACAAATGCCAATGGCAATACTGACATTGTGGAATTAAGAGCTGCAACATACTATGTGAAAGAAACGAAAGCTCCAAAAGGATTTCAGTTAGATAAGAACGTCTATACTATGACGGTCAAAGCTGGCGAAACTACGACTTTAAAAGTCAGCGACACACCAAAAGTCACGGATACTTTGGTTGAGCTTTTCAAGATTGATATGGAAACTTCCAAAGCTACGCCACAGGGTAACGCTTCTTTGGAGGGTGCGGAGTTCGTCTGGAAGTATTATGACGGTTACTACACAAAAGACAATCTTCCATCAGAACCAACACGCACATGGACGACAAAGACAATCGCTGAAAAAGACAGCAATAATGAAGTCCATTACATCACAAGATTGGCGGATTCTTACAAGGTGTCTGGTGACAGTTTCTATACACAGAATGGTACTATCTGCTTGCCACTTGGTACTATCACTGTAGAAGAAAAGGCAGCTCCAAACGGTTACTTATTGGAGGGTGCTTATATGCAGGCTGCCGGAAGTTCTGAACAGATAAAAGGTGTCTATGTGGCACAGATTACAGAAGATGGTGAGCTTGCGGCGTTGAGTGGCAGCAACCAGTATTCCGTATCAGACAAGGTTATCCGTGGCGGTGTGAAAATCCAGAAACGTGACCTTGAAACCAAAGATACAAAAGCACAGGGTGGTGCGACTTTGAAAGATACTGCCTTTGAAATCATTTCCTTAAATGATAACGCTGTCTTGGTAGATGGCAAGTTATACAACAAAAATGAAGTCGTCAAGACAATCCATACTGGTGTTGACGGTATCGCTGCAACTGACGCTGATACGTTACCATACGGAAAATACCGTATCGAAGAAAGTAACGCACCAGAGGGATATTTGACGGACGGTGCAAAACCGATTGAATTTGAAATCACAGAAGATGGAAAAATCGTGGATTTAACAGATGAAACACACTCTATCTACAATCAGATTAAACGTGGTGATTTGGAGGGGGTGAAAATCGGTGATGGTACTCACAAGAGACTTGCGAATGTTCCCTTTAGGATCACGAGCAAGACGACTGGTGAAAGCCATATCATTGTGACAGATAAAAATGGTCAGTTCTCCACTTCCTCTGACTGGGTATCTCACAAGCAGAATACCAATGCTGGAAAGACCAGTGAAGATGGTATCTGGTTCGGTACTTCCACACCAGACGACAGCAAAGGTGCTTTGCTCTATGATACTTACACAATCGAAGAATTACGCTGCGATTCCAACAAGGGAATGACGCTGATTCCGGCATTTGATGTCGTGGTATCGAGAAATAAAGTTGTTGTGGATT
Organism: Mediterraneibacter sp. 210702-DFI.3.120; assembly: GCF_020561005.1. Taxonomy (NCBI): domain Bacteria; kingdom Bacillati; phylum Bacillota; class Clostridia; order Lachnospirales; family Lachnospiraceae; genus Mediterraneibacter; species Mediterraneibacter sp. 210702-DFI.3.120. Next base: position 12,035 of record NZ_JAJCNG010000013.1, read on the forward strand.
TAGGTACGCTCACAGATGAATATGAGCCAGAAATCACTATCTATACGACTGCCACAGATAAGGTGACAGGTGAAAAATCAATCATTGCCGGAAAAAGCGTGACTATCGTTGATACTGTGACTTTGGACGGTCTGACAAAAGGCACAAAATATCAGTTGAAAGGCTGGGAGATGGTGAAGTCTGAAAATGCACAGCTTCTTATAGATGGTAAACCTGTGGAAAGTGATTACACGTTCACTGCGAAAAAATCAGAAATGGAAGTTGAGGTTTCCTATACGTTCAATGCTTCTGCTCTTGGCGGTAAAGACCTTGTGACATTTGAGGAATTGTACGATTTATCCAACCCGGACGAGCCTGTCAAGGTGGCAGAACACAAGGACATTGAGGACGAGGGGCAGACCGTGACTATCGAAGAACGAATGATTACGATTCATACTAATGCTGCCGACAAAGCCACAGGTGAAAAGATGATTGTTGCTGGTAAAGAGGTAACTGTCATTGATACGGTCATTTTAGATGGCTTGGAAAAAGGTACAGCTTATCAGTTAAAAGGCTGGCAGATGGTGAAATCTGAAAATGCACAGCTTTTGATTGATGGTCAGCCTGTAGAAAGTGGCTATACCTTTACTGCAAAAGATTCCAGTATGGAAGTCGAGATTGCCTTTACATTCAATGCTTCTTCTCTTGCAGGAAAAGACCTTGTGACATTCGAGGAATTGTACGACTTATCCAATCCAGATGAGCCTATCAAGGTGGCTGAACACAAGGACATTGAGGACGAGGGGCAAACGGTGACGATTACGGAACGTATCATCACTATGCACACAACCGCTACCGATAAGGCAACAGGTGAAAAGACGATTGAAGCAGACGATGAAGTAACGATTGTCGATACAGTCACTTTAGATGGTCTTGAAAAAGGCGTGAAATATACTCTTAAAGGCTGGCAGATGGTGAAGTCTGAAAATACAGAACTTCTAGTGAATGGCAAGCGTGTAGAAAACAACCTTACCTTTACTGCCGAGGATTCTAAAATGGAGGTTCAGATTGAATTTACGTTCAATGCTTCGGAGCTTGGCGGCAAAGAGGTTGTGACCTTTGAAGAATTGTACGATACGTCCAATCCAGACGAGCCTATCAAAGTGGCTGAACATAAGGACATCAAGGACGAGGGGCAGACTGTGACAGTCAAAGAAAAACCAGAATCCCCTACGACACCAGAAGAACCTAGCACACCAACAAAGACAAGTGATTCACCAAAAACAGGTGACAACACGCCATTTGTCGCACTATTCGTTATGATGGGAATTTCTGCTGCTGGTCTTATCTTTGCCGGATATAAGAGATTTGGCAGAAAAGGAAACAGATAATGTGCCTTACACTTGGGAGTCTGTTTGATGGAATCGGGGTATTTCCTCTTGCGGCTTCCCGTCACGGGATTACTCCCGTGTGGGCCAGTGAGATTGAAAAAGTACCGATTTCCATTACGAAAAGGCATTTTCCCGATATGCTCCACTTGGGGGATATAACGAAGCTGAAAGGCTCTGAAATACCTCCAGTGCATATCATCACATTCGGCTCACCTTGTCAGAACCTCTCCACAATCGGATTCCGTGAGGGGCTGGCAGGAAGTAAATCGGGGCTTTTCTACCATGCAATCAGAATCATAAAAGAAATGAGGTGTGCGACCAATGGAATATTTCCAGTTATCGCTGTTTGGGAAAACGTCGCAGGAGCGTTTTCATCAAATCACAGGCTGGACTTTAAATCCGTGCTGGAATCATTCACAGATTCCGAGATTCCAATGCCTGATTCTGGAAGATGGGCAAAATGCGGAATGGTTAGAGGGAGTGTCGCTGACGTCTGTTGGCGCCTCTTGGACGCCCAGTATTGGGGAGAACCCTCCCTCGTACAGAGAAGAAAGCGCGTCTTTGTCGTGGCAGATTTTGGAGGACAGCGTGCCGCAGAAATATTACTTAAACCCCGTCAACTGTACCCACTTCCTGACACTGGCACAGAGAGCAGGCTATCCTCCGCCGGAGCCGGTGGAATATCTGCTGCTGAAACAGGGAGGGAAATACCCGTCTTATGTCCCTTTGAGGAAAGAAGAATGCGAAGCTGTGCAAAATCGGGAGATATACCCGGATTCCTACGAAGCTTCGGACGGTCAGATGACCCTTTTCCCACTCTTTTAGCTGGTGCTGTCAATATTTTTTCGCTCTGGTATGAGGGGAAAGAAAAAGACGGAGTTATCCGCTATCTGACACCGCTTGAATGTGAACGTCTGATGGGGCTTCCTGACAACTGGACGAAGTATGACAATCTCGGAAAACAGACCAGCGACAATGCAAGGTGTACCGCACTTGGAAACGCAATCGCCTTACCCTGTGCGGAGTACATCATGGCAGGAATCAAAGAAGTATTGGAGGGATAAAGATTGAAAAACTATCACAACAAAGAACCGCCGGAAACACATTTATTTTAGGAAAATCAGCATATGCCTGATATTTTATCTAACTTCTGCTTGATTACGATTTATCTTTCTGAATGGGGATTGTCAAGGGTGCTTTCAGCACAACGCCTGCCCTTGATAATTCACAGGCAGACAGATATTATCCCGACAGCAGAATGACACAATCAATCTTTAAAAATATAGAAAGAAAAGAGGTAAACAATTTATGGAATTAAAACACGTTATCCCAAACATGGAAAAAACATTCGGAAATTTGGAGTTTGCAGGTGAGAATAAGGTGGAACAGCGTAGGATCAACGGACGTATGACGGTAGTTTCCCGTAGCTTCAACCTTTATTCGGACGTACAGAGGGCAGATGATATTATCGTGGTGCTGCCTGCTTCTGCCGGTGAGAAGAACTTTGAATCAGAGGAAAAAGTGAAACTTATCAATCCCAAAATCACCGCAGAGGGTTACAAAATCGGTACAAGAGGATTCACAAACTATATCTTATCGGCTGACGATATGGTGAAAGCATAAGGAGGTAAAATTTTATGAGATTAGCAAACGGAATCATTATTGACAAGGAAAAGACTTTCGGGGTATTGAAATTCTCCGCATTAAGACGAGAGGTACATATCCAGAATGAGGACGGTACGGTTTCTGAAGAAATCAAGGAACGCACCTACGATTTGAAGTGTAAAGAGCAAGGACGCATGATACAGGTGAGTATTCCGGCTTCTGTTCCATTAAAGGAATTTGATTACAATGCAGAGGTGGAAATCATCAATCCTGTAGCTGACACGGTGGCAACCGCTACATTTCAAGGTGCAGACGTTGACTGGTATATCAAGGCAGATGATATTGTCTTGAAGAATAAGAACGGTCAGACAGCCGGAAATCCGCAAAATCATAACCAGCAACCACAGCATAAAAAATAAGCGTAATTCTATTTTGCTTGAAAGCGGTGTTAAATAACTGTATAATATTGTTAGAAATCAGTGTCAGACAGTATTTATAAATAAATTTATCTATACCTATGACTATCTGGTCAAATTATTGATAAGGAAGAAAAAACATGGCAAACGATATTTTCTCTAAAGTAAACTTAGATAATTTTTCCTCTCTTGATTTATCACGTACAACGAATATGGCATTAAGCGTTCAGGCAGAAATAGAAGAAAATAACAAACTAATGAAACAAGCAGCTGATGAAGCCTATAATAATCGTCAAAAAATGCAAAAAGCGATTGAGCAAACAGCAGTTAATACCGCAGAAACCAATCTTCAATTACACAAAGTTGTAGAAAATCAAAATGCCTATATTGATATTTTGAAAAATCAATTATCTGTACAAACACAGCAGCTTGAATTTAATGAACAACAGTTGTCAATTCTCAAAAATATTTTTGCTTCTGGCGAGGATGGTGTAGCTGTTGAAAAAGAAATCTTGAATCTTATACAAGAACAAATAGATTCAAGTCATCCACTTTGGGATTATGTTAAAGATAAAGGTGGAGATGTTGCAGTAGCTGGAATTACTGCTGGTGTGCCTGTTTTATATAATGCAATTAAGATGTACTTGGCTTCAAAAGGAATACAGTTACCATAATAAATATTTTTGATTTATATTATAATTTCATATTCAATACCATAAGCAGTTAGTCTGTAAAAGATTAGCTGCTTTTTTCATGGAAAGGAGGATTTTATATGCCACAATTCAATAAACGTGGGAATCGAATCAGAGCCAGTGACAAATCACTGGTTTTTCGTTTCTCTTTTGGTTCACTGCTCCTGCTGTTCTTTGCGGTGGTTATGCTGCTGAACCTAAAGTCAATCATCACTACGGACTGGAAAGCAATCTCACTTTTTCAAGATGGCAGCGTCCATTTGACAATCATGCCATACAGGATAATGACTATCGTTGTGGCGGCTCTGGTCTGTGTGCTGGCTGCCCTTTTCTATCGCAGATTCCAGTATGACAGAGTGAAGCAGCTCTTTCACCGTCAAAAGCTGGCTCGTATGCTGTTGGAAAATGGCTGGTATGAATCGGAATCCACACAGGATAGCGGATTCTTCAAGGACTTGCCAGCTACTACTAAAAAAGAGAAAATCACCTATTTTCCAAAACTGTATTACCGTATGGAGCATGGACTTTTATATATCCGTACAGAAATCACATTGGGGAAATATCAAGAGCAGCTTTTACACTTGGAAAAGAAACTGGAAACAGGCTTGTACTGTGAGCTGGTTTCCAAAGAGCTGAAAGACAGCTATGTGGAATATGTGTTGCTCTATGATACGATTGCGAACAGAATCACTATCAATGAGGTACAGGCTGAACATGGCAGCTTGCGTCTGATGAAAAATGTCTGGTGGGAGTATGACAAGCTCCCACATATGCTAATTGCTGGCGGCACTGGTGGTGGTAAAACCTACTTTATCCTTACTATCATTGAAGCTCTGCTCCGCAGCAATGCGGTCATGTATATTTTAGACCCAAAGAACGCCGACCTTGCGGATTTGTCCGTTGTCATGTCGGAAGTCTGGTACAAGAAAGACGATATAACCGCCTGTATTGACAGGTTCTATGACGGTATGATGGCAAGAAGTGAAGCAATGAAGCTCATGGAGAATTACAGGACAGGTGAAAACTATGCCTATTTAGGACTATCGCCCCACTTCCTTATCTTTGATGAATATGTGGCGTTCATGGAAATGCTCACCACAAAGGAAAATGCTGCTGTCCTTAACAAGCTGAAACAGATAGTCATGCTCGGACGACAGGCAGGATATTTTCTCATTCTCGCCTGTCAGCGTCCAGACGCAAAGTATCTCGGTGATGGAATCCGTGACCAGTTCAATTTCCGTGTGGCTCTTGGGCGTATGTCGGAGCTTGGATACAGTATGATGTTCGGTGAAGTAGACAAGGACTTTTTCTTGAAGCAGATTAAGGGGCGTGGCTATGTTGATACGGGAAACAGTGTCATATCCGAGTTTTACACTCCCCTTGTACCCAAAGGACATGACTTTTTAAAAGAGATAGGAAGATTGTCACAAAACAGGCAGGACGGACAGGCGGCGTGCGGAGCGAAAGACGCAGGTACGGACTAGCCTGTGTTGGGGTAGCGTAAGCCGCCCCAACCATCTGCCCCCGTTATCTAACAGGGGGGCACAAATCAACAGGAAACAGGCAACAAAATATCGGAAAGTCCTTGAAAACAGAGGACTTTTCAAACATTCAAGGGAGTGTGACAAAATCGGTAACTGTCACATTCCTTTTTTGATAGGAGGGATTTTATCTGAATGATACCGACTGGATAAACAAACTCAAAGAAAAACGGACGCAGTACGGCGTTTCCCAGAATCGTCTTGCGGTCATGGCTGGTGTCAGTCGTGAGTATGTCAGCAGGGTTGAATCTGGAAAAGTAGCCTTGACGGAAGAAATCAAGGGGAAATTCACGGACGCTCTGGAAAAGCTGAATCCAGAGAATCCGCTGGAAATGGTCTTGGATTACGTCAGAATCCGATTCCCCACACAGGACATTCGGCACGTGATTGAAGATATTCTGCAATTAAAGCTGGACGTGATGATACATGAGGACTACGGGTTCTACTCCTATGCGGAACATTATGTCTTGGGTGATGTGTTCGTGCTGGCTTCACCCGATAAGGAAAAAGGCACATTGCTGGAGCTGAAAGGCAAAGGCTGTCGGCAGATGGAAAGCTACCTGCTGGCACAGCATAGGAGCTGGTATGAATTTCTCATGGACGCTCTGGTGGAGGGAGGTGTGATGAAACGTCTTGACCTTGCCATCAACGATATGACAGGAATCTTGGATATTCCAGAGCTGACAGAGAAATGCAACCATGAAGAATGTATTTCCGTATTCCGCAGCTTCAAGAGCTACCGCAGCGGTGAGCTGGTGAGAAGCAATGAACAGGACAGATACGGAATGGGAAATACGCTTTATATCGGTTCGCTCAAATCGGAGGTTTATTTCTGTATCTATGAAAAGGATTATGAACAGTACGCAAAGTATGACATAGCCATTGAAGATACGAAAATCAAGAACCGTTTTGAAATCCGGCTGAAAAATGAGCGAGCCTATTATGCTGTGCGTGACCTGCTGACCTACCATGACGCAGAACGTACCGCTTTTAACATTATCAACCGTTATATGCGGTTCGCTGACAGGGAGGTGGAGAAAAGACGCAGCGAATGGCAGACCAATGAAAAATGGGCGTACTTTATCGGCTCTGATCGTGGGCGTTTGAAACTGACGACCAAACCAGAGCCCTATACGCTCACAAGGACGCTGAACTGGATAAGCAGGCAGGTGGCTCCCACTTGGAAAGTCTTAGAGAAGATTGACAGTAAAAATGGCACGACTTATCTCAAAGATATTTTAGACCATGCGAAGCTCACGGAGCGTCACAAAAAGCTGATTGAACAGCAGACAACCTCTACGGAGGAAATGATTACAGAAACGGAGGAATGACAACATGAAGCATATCTTATTTGATTTATTCCTGTTCTCACTTGGGGCAGGATTCGGTGTAATTACCATGTGTCTTATGCAGGCAGGAGCAACCGCAGACAAAGAAATTGAAATGATGGAAAGGAGCAAAAAATAATGAATTTCGGACAGAACTTATACAACTGGTTTTTATCTAACGCACAGAGCTTGGTACTTATGGCGATTGCGGTTATCGGCGTGTATCTCGGATTCAAGCGTGAATTTTCCAAACTGATTGGATTCTTGGTGATTGCCTTAATCGCTGTCGGCTTGGTATTCAATGCTGCTGGCGTGAAAGACGTACTGTTGCAGCTATTCAATAAGATTATCGGAGCGTAATATATTGTTATCCCTCCTAGAGTTTTGATATACTAGAGAAAAGTCAATCTAAATCTGGGAGGGATAACCTTATGCTCCAATATGCTATAAAGAAAAGTTTTGAAGAAATGCAATCAGTAATTAAACTTGCTGAAACTGATTTAAACAATGATGAATTGAAAAAAGAAGTCAATTACAGAGTTGGTACATTTTTACATTGGCTATTAGATTATTATGAGTGGTTAGAAAAGACCTATGAAAAAAAGTTGGATAAGAACGATATTTCTTTTTTTAGCGGATTAAGATATGCAAATAATAAATTAAAACATGACCCTACCGTAATACAAATCTATGAACGTACAGGAGGTTTTTCTTTTCCGATTACATTTCCGCTATCCATTGAAAAAATTGAGTTTAAGTGGGGAAAGATTGATGTAGAAAAAAATCCAAAACGCCAAAATCAATATAATAATTACATTACTTATATTGAGGGGAAAGAAATCATCATTGTATCACAAAAGGCATTGAAACGACTAGATAATTATAAGTAGAACATACGAACAGCAGCTAAATAGTTGCTGTTTTTGTTTGCCAAAATCAAAGATTGGAGGACAACATGAAAACAGATATTTTTGAGGATATGAAAGAATGTATCGGCTGCAATGATGTTTCCGACCTGCCTTACCGCAAGCGTGAGGTATGGGAAGAAATCAAACGACAGCTACCGCTTAAATATCCTAAAGAACAGTTAGAAAAGTTTTCTCATTATGTGTTCGGTGTAGATTATGCTGTTATAATGGGAATACTGGAAATGAAAGGAAGTGACAGACCATGCAGGAAATGCGAGTTTACCTGTTAAATAATACAAAACCTTACCATGACGAAGACGATGGTTACTCTGGCGACTGGTTCAACTGCCCTGTGGATTTTGAGGAAGTCAAGGAAAAACTCGGCGTGGAACATGAAGAACAGATTGAGATTGCCGACTATGAGCTGCCCTTTGACTTACACAGCGATACGCCGCTCTGGGAAATCAACGCCAACTGCCGCATGGTGCTTGAATTGGAGGGTACGCCTATCGGCAATGAAATGAAAGCCATTCAGCAGAAATGGTTTTCCAGCTTCGAGGAATTTATCGACCACAAAGACGAGATACGCTACTATGATGTAGGTGACGGTGCAGCTCTGGCAGAATACCTTATCTGTGAGGAAAACGTATTTGGTGAGATTCCTCACGAACTGCAAAAGCACATAGATTATCATTCCTATGGAAGTGAGCTGGAACTGGACGACAGATACTTATTCACCACAAGCGGCGTGTTCCGCTACCAGTAAAGGGGTGATGTGGTATCGAAGAAATGCGAATCTATATTGCCAATCTTGGGAAATACAATGAGGGTGAGCTTGTAGGCGACTGGTTCACGCCGCCCGTTGATTATGACGAGATGGCAGAACGTATCGGCTTGAATGACAGGTACGAAGAATACGCTATCCATGATTATGAGCTGCCCTTTGAGATTGACGAGTACACCTCGATTGAGGAAGTCAATCGCCTTTGTGCAATGGTGGAGGACTTACCAGCGGACATACAGGACGAGTTATCGGAACTTCTCTGCTGTTTCAGCAGCATAGAGGAATTGTGCGAACACGCAGACGAGATTATCCACTATCCCGATTGTGACGATATGACAGACGTTGCCTATTACTTCATAGATGAATGTCAAAGTCTGGGTGAGATACCAGACAGAATCCGTAATTACATAGACTATGAAGCATACGGGCGTGACCTTGATATAGAGGGGCGTTTTGTCGTCACCAATCATGGCGTGTTTGAATTTCCATATTGACAACAACTGAATATTTTACTATCTGCCAGTGAAATGACACTGGTTATTTTTATACAGCAGCCTTGAAACACAGGCTGCTGTTTCCATGTAAAGAAAAATCTTCAAAGAAAGGAGCTGTGAAAATTGAAGAAAATCAAAAGCTATACAAGCATATGGAGCGTGGAGAAAGTCATTTACGCAATCAACGACTTTCAGCTCCCGTTCCCTGTCACGTTCAGCCAGATGGCTTGGTTTGTGGTGTCGCTGTTCGTGGTGATTCTCTTTGGGGAACTTCCGCCCTTTAACATGATTGATGGTGCGTTCCTCAAATACTTTGGAATCCCTATAGCGTTCACTTGGTTCGTGTCGCAAAAGACCTTTGACGGAAAGAAGCCTTTTGGATTCCTAAAATCCTGTGCGAGCTTTTTTCTCCGACCAAAAGTGACCTATGCTGGAAAAGCCATCAAATTGAAAAATGAGAAATTCAATCCCGTTATTACGACAGTTAGGAGTGTGATGTATGTTCCCGATTAAATATATCGAAAACAATCTGGTGTTCAACCATGACGGTGAGTGCTTCGCCTACTATGAGCTGACACCTTACAATTATTCGTTCCTGTCACCAGAAGAAAAGTACATGGTGCATGACAACTTCCGTCAGCTTATCGCCCAGAACCGTGACGGGAAAATCCATGCCCTACAGATTGCCACGGAGGACAGCTTACGTGCGGTACAGGAGCGTTCCAAAAAAGGAATCACAGGCAGGTTAAAAGAGATTGCCTGTAAAAAGGTAGACGAACAGACAGAAGCGTTGGTTGAAATGATTGGGGAAAATCAGATTGACTACCGCTTTTTTCTTGGATTCAAGCTGCTGGTGAATGAGGAAGAAATCAGCTTCAAGGGTATGCGAAAATCAGCGGCTATGACCTTTACGGATTTTATCTATGAAGTCAATCACAAGCTCATGGGTGATTTTGTTTCCATGAGCAATGATGAAATCAACCGTTTTCTAAAGATGGAAAAACTCTTGGAAAGTAAAATCTCACGCCGCTTTCAGTTCCGCAGGCTGGATAAGAACGATTTCGGGTATCTCTTGGAACATATCTACGGGAATACTGGCGTTGCCTACAGTGATTACAGTTATGACCTCCCGATAAAGAAACTAAAGCGTAAAACACTGGTGAAGCGATATGACCTTATCCGTCCGACACGCTGCATGATTGAAGAAAATCAGCGATACCTAAAGATGGAGCGTGAAGATCAGACAACGTATGTTGCCTACTTCACGATAAACAATATCGTGGGTGAGCTGAATTTCCCGTCAAGCGAGATATTTTATTACCAGCAACAGCAATTCACGTTCCCTGTTTCAACTTCTATGAATGTGGAGATTGTGACGAACAAGAAAGCATTAACTACAGTTCGTAACAAGAAAAAGGAATTGAAAGATTTAGATAATCACGCTTGGGAATCCAATAACGAAACGGGAAGTAATGTGATGGACGCTCTGGATTCGGTGAATGAGCTGGAAACGAATTTAGACCAGTCCAAAGAATCCATGTATAAACTCTCTTATGTTATTCGTGTAGCTGCGGATTCTCTGGACGAGTTGAAAAGACGTTGTGATGAAGTCAAAGACTTCTATGATGATTTGAATGTGAAGCTAGTTCGCCCATTCGGGGATATGTTGGGACTGCATGGTGAGTTTATCCCGTCAAGCAAAAGATATATCAATGATTATATCCAGTATGTCACTTCTGACTTTCTCGCTGGACTTGGATTCGGTGCGACACAACAGCTTGGGGAAACGGACGGAATCTATATCGGTTATAACCTTGATACAGGAAAGAACGTCTATCTGAAACCTAGCCTTGCGGCACAGGGCGTAAAGGGTTCTGTGACAAATGCTCTTGCGGCTGCTTTTCTCGGTTCGCTCGGTGGTGGGAAATCATTCTGTAACAACCTTATCATCTATTATGCGGTGCTGTTTGGAGGAAAAGCGGTCATTGTAGACCCAAAATCAGAGCGTGGCAACTGGCAGGAAACGCTACCCGACATTGCACAGGAAATCAAGATAGTCAACCTTACCAGTGAGGACAAAAACAGAGGACTTCTTGACCCGTATGTGATTATGAAGCGAACAAAAGACGCTGAAAGTCTGGCGATTGATATTTTGACATTCCTTACAGGTATTTCCTCCCGTGATGGTGAGAAGTTCCCTGTATTAAGGCGTGCGATCCGTTCTGTGACACAGAGCAAGAAAAGAGGATTGCTCCGTGTCATTGATGAGCTTCGCAAAGACGGTTCTCCTGTGGCAGAAAATATCGCAGGCCATATCGAGAGCATGACTGATTATGACTTTGCACACCTTTTGTTCTCGGACGGTGATGTGGAGCAGTCCATCAGTTTAGACAGGCAGCTCAACATCATACAGGTGGCAGACCTTGTATTGCCGGATAAGGACACGAAGTTTGAAGAATACACCACAATGGAGCTGCTTTCTGTGGCAATGCTTATCGTTATCAGTACCTTTGCCCTTGATTTTATCCATTCCGACAGGAGCATTTTTAAGATGGTGGATTTGGACGAAGCGTGGACGTTCTTACAGGTGGCACAGGGGAAAGCACTTTCTAACAAGCTGATTCGTGCCGGACGTTCCATGAACGCCGCTGTTTACTTCGTCACGCAAAACTCTGGTGATGTGGACGACGAAAAAATAAAGAACAATATCGGCTTGAAGTTTGCTTTTCGTAGCACAGACATAAAGGAAATCAAGAATACCCTTGAATTTTTCGGCGTGGATAAGCAGGACGAGGGAAACCAGAAACGACTTAGGGATTTGGAAAACGGGCAATGCCTGTTTCAAGACTTGTACGGGCGTGTGGGCGTTATCCAGATTCACCCTGTATTCTCTGACCTGTTCCATGCCTTTGATACCAGACCGCCAGTGCAGACAGAAGAAACGAGGTGAAGCCTATGCGTAAGAAAAAGATAATTCGCTGGCTGCTCATTACTCTTGCGGTGATTCTCGGCGTGCTGGTGATTTTATCCATCACAGGAACAGTGGCTTATGCGGCTGGACTGGTGGATAATACAGTGAGTGACGCTAACGCCTACTCTAAATATCCCCTAGAGAATTATCAGCTTGACTTTTACGTTGACAGCTCTTGGGATTGGCTACCGTGGAACTGGCTTGATGGAATCGGGAAAAGTATTCAGTATGGCTTGTACGCTATCACAAATTTTGTCTGGACGGTGAGCCTTTATATCTCCAATGCGACAGGCTATGTAGTACAGGAAGCCTACAAGCTGAACTTTATCTCTGATACTGCAAGCTCCATTGGAAAGAACATTCAAACGCTGGCTGGCGTGACTTCCAGTGGCTTTTCCAACGAGGGGTTCTATGTGGGATTCCTGCTTATCCTCATTCTGGTAATGGGTATCTATGTGGCATACACAGGACTGTTAAAAAGAGAAACCACAAAAGCCATTCATGCGGTTATCAACTTTCTTGTGGTATTTATTCTGTCAGCGTCCTTTATTGCCTATGCCACAAACTATATCAGCAAAATCAATGACTTTTCCGCAGATATAAGCAGCTCGGCATTATCGCTCGGTACAAAAATCGTGCTGCCCGATTCCAACAGCAAAGGAAAAGACAGCGTAGATTTAATAAGAGACAGCCTGTTTTCCATACAGGTGAAACAACCGTGGCTGCTTTTACAGTACGGGGAATCGGATATAGAAACGCTCGATTCTGAGCGTGTGGAAAGCCTGTTATCGGAAAGTCCAGACACGGACGACAGAGAGGACGTTGTGATTGAGGAAATCGAGGATAAGGACAATGACTATTTGAGCGTCACAAAGACCATGACCCGTTTAGGTATGGTAGTGTTCCTGTTTATCTTCAATATTGGTATCTCGGCATTTGTCTTTCTGCTTACCGGCATGATGATTTTCTCGCAGGTGCTATTCATCATTTACGCCATGTTCCTGCCGATTAGTTTTATCCTCTCCATGATACCGACTTATGAGGGCATGGCAAAAAAGGCTCTTACGAAGCTGTTCAATACCATTATGATGAGAGCCGGAATCACACTGATTATTACCACAGCCTTTAGTATCTCGACTATGTTTTATTCCATTTCCTCCGGCTATCCGTTTTTCATGGTGGCATTTCTACAGATAGTCACCTTTGCCGGAATCTATTTTAAATTAGGTGACTTGATGGCAATGTTCAGCCTGCAATCTTCCGATACACAGCAAGTCAGCAGACGAATCATGCGACACCCGTATATGTTCCTCAACCGCAGGGCAAGACGCTTGGAGCGTAAAATCGGTAGGACAATGGCGGCTGGTGCTGCTGGCGGTGTAGCTGGTGCGGCGGCTGCTTCTGCTTCTACGAAAAAGGCAGACAATACCAAACAGACAGGTAATACGCATACCAGAGCAAATCACAATACTTCTGCTTCTTCCAGTGGAGGTAACAGCAAGCCGCCAGCTCTGCCGGATTCCAAATCACAGAAGCCGCTTGCATTGCCGGATAAGAAAAGTCAGACGGATTCCTCACAGACCATACATAGTTCACAAAGCAATACACAGGAATCACAGTCTACCTCAAAGCGTGGAATTGTGGATAAAAAATCGGTATCGAAACAGCCGCAGTCAGAGAAACAGAATCCGCAGCGTCCGATTGTGGATAAGGAGCGACAAAGCAACGGATCAGCGACAAAGAGAGCTGCCCCGGTGCATGAGCGACCAGCCACAACGCCTGTTCCTGTAAAATCGGATTCACAGGTGGCAGCTTTAAAGCCGGAGCAGAAAGTCAAAGAGCGTCCTGTCACAGTGACAAAGGAGCAGCCACAATCAAGCAAGAGTAAAGAGCCTGTGACAAAATCACAGGAGAATGTAAGAACACAGGTTGTCAGAGAATCCCGTCCGGCAGATAAACAGACTTCATCAGCAGTAAATAAACATTCACAAGCTACCACAGATATTTCAAGGCAAACGGTACAACGTCAGAAGCAGACAAAGACGGTTCAGAAAAAGACCACAAATCAATCAACAATGAAGAAATCTACCAGTAAGAAAGGCGGCAAGAAATGAAGTTAAGGCATTTTGCTGTGTTCGGTGGGATTTTCACAGTGATTATCTGTCTGCTTCTGTTCCTGTTTATCGTGACCGCAGATGATGAAGAAAGCGGCTCTTCCAATTTTGATTTTTCTGGACTGAATCTGTCACAGGAAGTTTTGAAACATCAGCCTACGGTAGAAAAATATGCAAAGGAATATGGAATCTCCGACTATGTGAATTATCTGCTTGCGATTATGCAGGTGGAATCTGGCGGCACTGGCACGACAGACGTTATGCAAGCCAGTGAATCACTTGGATTGCCGCTTAATTCCCTTTCCGTAGAGGAATCCATCAAACAGGGGTGCAAATATTTCTCGGAACTGTTGAAATCCGCAGAATCAAAAGGCTGTGACATCAACACAGTGGTACAAGCCTATAATTATGGCGGCGGCTTCATTGATTATGTGGCGAAACATGGCAAGAAATATACCTTTGAATTGGCTGTCAGCTTTGCAAAGGATAAGTCCGGCAGCGTGAAAGTCACCTATAAAAACGAGATTGCCATAAAAGAAAATGGCGGCTGGCGTTACAAGTACGGAAATATGTTCTATGTGAAATTAGTCAGCCAGTATCTTGCTGTGCCTAGTTTTAGTGACGCAACCGCACAGGCAATCTTCAACGAAGCGTTAAAGTATCAGGGCTGGAAGTATGTGTTTGGCGGCAGCAATCCCAACACTTCTTTTGACTGTTCGGGATTGGTTCAGTGGTGCTATGGAAAGGCTGGTATCAGCTTGCCCCGTACCGCACAGGCACAGTATGACGCTACGCAGCACATAACACTATCACAGGCGAAAACTGGTGATTTGGTATTCTTCCATTCGACCTATAACGCTGGAACATATGTAACACATGTCGGTATCTATGCAGGAAACAACAGAATGTATCACGCTGGCGACCCTATCGGCTATGCAGATTTAACAGGCTCGTACTGGCAGCAACACTTGATTGGTGCTGGACGGGTGAAAACCAAATAAGAAAGGAATGGTACTATGATATTTAAGAAAAAGGAGAAAGAACCGAAACCGAAGAAAGAGAAACGTGTGCCTGTGATGAAAGTCGGCACACACAAGAAAACCGTGATTGCCTTATGGCTGGTGCTGATTGCAAGCGTCAGTTTTGGGGTGTATAAGAACTTCACCGCTATTGATATGCACACGGTACATGAGAAAGAAGTCATTGAACAACGTATCGTTGATACCAACAAGATAGAGAATTTCGTCAAAGCATTTGCGAAGTCCTACTATTCTTGGAGTAATACGCAGGAATCCATTGAAAAAAGAACCACAGCTATCAACCAGTATCTTACAAAGAGCTTGCAGGATTTGAATGTTGATACGGTACGACAGGATATACCCACAAGCTCTACGGTGACAGACGTTAAGATTTGGGATATAAAACAGGCTGGAACAACCGACTTTACCGTTGTCTACTCGATAGATCAGACGGTAACGGAGGGAGAAACTTCTATCGTCTACACTTCCGCTTATATGGTGGTGGTTCATGTAGATGGTGACGGGAATCTGGTTATCATACAGAATCCAACCATCAGCAGCATACCAACAAAATCCAGCTATGAACCAAAAGCGCAGGAATCAGATGGAACGGTGGACGCTGCCACGACGGAGGAAGTGACAGAGTTCTTGGAAACATTCTTCAAGCTCTACCCTACCGCAACAGAAAAGGAGCTTGCTTATTATGTATCGGGGAATGTTCTTAAACCTGTGAATTGTGATTATGTCTTCTCGGAGCTGGTAAATCCCATCTTCATACAAGATGGGGAACAGATAAAAGCGTCAATATCGGTGAAATATCTCGACCAGAGGACGAAAGCAACGCAGATTTCACAGTTTGACTTGACGTTGGAAAAAGATAGTAACTGGAAGATTGTAAAATAGATTTTGAATAGGAAATTGTCAGCAAGGCTATGTAGGCAATTTCCTACTTTATTATGTTATAGTAAACATAGTCAACTAACAAATTGTAAATCGGAACGATTTATTATCAAGAAATTAGCGAACGCTATATAATATAAATTATAAAAATTTTTGCTATATTTAAATGTTTTTTCAAAGAAGCTTGTTTATTTAAAGTGAAGGATATCCTATTTATAAAGAAGGTGAAGGAAATTAATGATTATTTACTGATAGAGAAAATAAAGAAAGGGGATACAGATGCATGGGAAGTATTGGTTAATAAATATTATAATCAAATTTATTGCTATTGTGTTCGAAGATGCTATGGTAATCGAAGTGTGGCAGCCGATTTGACACAAGATATTTTTTTAAAACTTGTTACATCAATTAATACCTTTCGTTATTCGGGTAAGTTTTACAACTATCTATTCACAATAGCTGTAAATACCTGTAACAATTATTGTACCAAAAAATCTTTGAATCAAACAGAATTGAATGATTCGGTTTTCTCTACTGATGTAGAAAAGTCAATGATTGATAACATAATAGAAAATGAAAATAGTATTATTATCCAGAAAGCTTTAGATACACTTCCAGATATGCAACGTGAAGCAATCATTTTAAAGTACTATCATGATTTTAAAGTTAAAGATATTGCGAAAACTACGGGGGTAAGTGTTCCTACAGCTCAATCACGTATTCAACAAGGATTAAAAAAATTGAGTAAATTACTGGACAGAAAGGAGTTTTTAAAATGAATGAGGATATCATTAAAAAAATTAAAAACTATCCTATAGATATTGATGGACAAACACGTGAACATATTATTTCTCTAGGCAAAGAACAAATTATTACTAATCAGATAAAGCAACATTCATACTTTAATTTATTTCTATCTACGCTACGTTTTATTTCCGTACGTAGCTGGATAGCACAATTTATTATATTGATATGTGCTATTTTTATTACATCAAACCTTTCCTCTCTTCATTCAATAAATGAAATTATGCAAATCCTTACGTTTATTTTGATTGTATCCATACTTTTCTTTATTGATGAATTATTTAAAAGCTTTACAACAGGAATGTGGGAATTGGAGCAAACATTGAAGTATGAGTTACGTCAACATACAATAGTCAAGTTATTGATTATGGGATTAATAGATATGATACTTGTATTTTTGATGTCTATTATAGTACAACCCACACTTTCTATATCGCTATTAAACATATTATTATACTTGCTTGTTCCTTATAACTTAATTTGTATCATTTTGTTTTCGATTCTTACTATGTGGCGAAACAAAATGTACAATTATGTTTTATGGTTTGCTTCTGGTTCAATCGGAGTTGCATTTATTCTTGTTACAAATATTTTTAATGTTTATGAGCAAAAAATAGTTTATTGGGCCGTAACCTATTTGCTCACAACTATCATTCTAGGGCACATTATTTATTCACAGGCACGAACAATTAGATTGGAGGTTGCATAAAATGGAGCTTACTTTACAAAATATAACAAAAAAATATGAGAGGGTATTAGTGTTGAATGATATTTCTTTAACATTGAAACCGGGCATTTATGGCTTATTAGGAGCAAATGGTGCGGGAAAGACAACTTTATTTAGAATTATTTGCAGACTTATGGAGCCTACTCATGGAAGCATAAAATTCAATGGCAAAAATGTAAATCAGCAAGCGGAAGCATATAGAACAAATTTAGGATTTTTACCTCAAGATTTTAGTTATTATCCGGATTTTACGGGTATGAGATTTATGTTATACATTGCGGCTCTAAAGGGTCTGAATAATACTGTGGCAAAAAAACGTTCTTTAGAATTACTTAAGCAAGTTGGTTTGGAGGAAATGAAAGACATAAAAATAAGAAAATATTCTGGAGGAATGAAACAAAGACTTGGAATTGCACAAGCAATGCTCAATAATCCTCAAATTCTGATATTGGATGAGCCTACCGTTGGACTAGACCCAAAAGAAAGAGTTAAATTCAGAAAATTAATCAGTTCTTTTGCTAACAATAAAATCGTTATATTATCTACACACATTGTAGCTGATGTGGAATATATTGCGAATGAAATTATTGTACTGAAGAAGGGAATGATTTTGAATAAAGGTACAACAGATATACTCCTAAAAGAAATTCAAAATCATGTGTGGGAATGTTTCGTAAACATGGATCAAATAAATCTTTTTGAGGATAAATTTATTGTGAGTAATCGGAAATATACGGAAAATGGAGCGGTTCTCCGCATTGTTTCAACAAACCAACCAGCTTTAAATGCAAAAAAAGTTGAGCCATCATTAGAAGATTTATATTTATACTATTTTCGTGAGGAGGGAGAAAACTGATGAAAATTATAAAGTTTGAATTTGAAAAAGTCCTTAAAAATAAAATTGTCATAGGAAGTTTAGTAATAAGTTTTATTGTTCTTCTAGGTATTTTCTTTGTTGGATATAACTATTCACAATTCAAAATGAGTGAAAGAAATAATGTCAACAAAGGATTTCCTAAAAATATAGATACTATCATCAGTCAAAAATATGCGGGGGACTTTACAGACAAAAAAGTACAAATGATATTATCTGATTCTATGAATCAGTTTCAGGAAAATGAAGAGAAAGGAGTTACCGATAAACCTTTTTATTTATTCTACTGGCAAATGGGCGACAATTTTTTTGACGATGACAGCGAAAATATTTACACAGAAATGATTCAAAAAGTAAAATCCGGAGAAAGACTATTGCTAGATGATGTATCAGTTCATTCGATTCGTGATTTAGGATTCACAGAATTTGAAAAGCCTTTACAAATAGGTAATTATGTTCCGTGGACAGATTTCTTTTCAGTAATTGGAAATATAAACCTGCTCATATGTGTTTTGACTATTTTAATTTGCTCTACAATATTTTCCAATGATACTTCAAAGAATGTGAATCAAATTTTATTGATTACCAAATTAGGCAGAAATAAAATGATTTTTGCGAAGATTATTGTAGGAACGGTGATTCCTCTATGTACATTGATTTTATTTCATCTTCTGAACGCAGGCATTTTTTCGCTCATGTATGATACTAGCGGGTGGAATTCAAGTATTCAGACAAATTTGTCAATGGGGTTATTTCAGTTTCCTGTTGAATGGAATCATTTGCAAACATACTTAATTGTTGTGCTTTTGCAAAGTATAGGAATTGTATTTGTTTCTAGTTTTACATTATTGATTTCTTCCTTTGCAAAATCACCTATAACTTCACTTTCTGTTTCATTGGGTATGTTTTTACTACCACAACTACTTTTGCAGATATTCAGAAAAGGAATATTAAATAAGCTATTATATTTCTTTCCTATTAACAATTTAAATGCTCAAAAAACTCTGGAATTACTAAGTTCAGAAAAATCATTTTTGATGAGTTCATTTATTCAGAATTTAATGGTAGTCTTTTTGTTTTTGATTACTTTGAAAATTATTTTTGATTTTATCACTTACAGACATATGAAATCATGGCATTTTTCATAAAACTGAATTTTCAGAAAGGAAACAACAAACTCTGTTAATGATATTTATGAATCAAACAAAGGAAAAAATAGAATGGTTATTATGTCCAATCTGTAGTAATAAAACTAGATTGAAAGTACGAAAAGATACGGAATTAATAAATTTTCCTCTATTCTGTCCAAAATGCAAAAAAGAAAGCTTAATCAACGTAAACAATTTAAAAGTAACCATTGTAAAAGAGCCAGACGCAAAGACGCAGAGCCGATAATACCGAGAATGAGTTAAGAATTTCTTGGGTTATCGGCTTATTTTATTGAATATGCAAGGTGGAGGATTACTTGTCCTCCACTTCCTTTGATTTGATGATTCCGTCAGCAACGCTTTCCATGATAACCAAATCCTTATCGGACAAGTTATCAAGTCGTTTTTCCAACTGTCGTCTTCTGGTGCTTTTTTCCAGATCAGACGCAGGCAGGAAAAATTCATCAACGGAAACATTAAGTAATGATACAAGGTCATAGAACACCTGTAAACTTGGGTGTTGCCCTTTGTTTTCGATATTTGTTAAATAGCGTGGGTCAATCTCAATCATTGCTCCCACTTGCTCACGAGTTAATTTTTGCTTTTTACGAGCTTCTTTGATTGCAAGACCAAAAGCTCTAAAATCATATTTATCTTCTTTTTTACGCATATGTAATCACCTTACTATATTTTACTGTTCCTGTTGATTTTCTAACAGGTATAGAAAAACGTATAGTATGGTTTGTGAGTTCCTATTATGCGTATAAAACCAAAAAAGGTACTGCCTAGCGGTAAATAAAAAAACCGTTATTAACAGTATCATTTTTGCGTGTCAAAAAATATCATTACTTCAATGGCGGTTTGATAAGCCGCCTTTTTCTTTTTCCATCAAAAAACAGCATATTGGTTTAGCGGCTTTGGGAGGTAGCCGCATTGAAAGACCTGTATAGCCGACATTTTTCGACAGATTCGTTATTATCAAAAAAATCTTAACTTTCAAAGCGGCACAAAATACCCTTGAATGTGGTTTTTCACATTATATAGCAGGAACAATCGTAAAAGCACAAGAACAGCATTTCTTTTATGCTCTTGTGCTTTTTTGCTGCTTAAAAATTTTTTTCAAATTCTTTTCTGAAAACGCAACAAATAGCTGCTGCGTGGGTAGCTACTGTGCGGAAAGGGGGATAGAGGGAAAACAACCCTTATTCACTCTCACGCAGAAAGGAGGTGAAAAACTATGAAGTCATCTTCTTTCGAGCAGGCTATTCAAGCACAGTTTGATTGCCTTACAAAGAAAGTCATTAAAAGAGCAGCAATGAAGTATAACCGTGATATATCAAGACGCTTGAAGCATGAAGTTCCATTTTCTGAAATATCAGATTTGGAATTGAATAAAGCTGGCGTTTACGACAAGTATTCCAGCGATTATACAGCGTTCAATGTTCTTGGCATGGAAGTACAAGTATCTGACGACCAGTTGAGTAAAGCACTCAAATGTTTACCAGAGAGAAAACGAAATATTATTTTGTTGTCATACTTTATGGATATGTCTGACGCAGAAATTGGAGAGCTTATGAATGTGGTTCGTACCACTGTTTACCGTCACAGGACAAGCACTCTGGAAGATTTACGAAAAATGATGGAGGAGGAATAAAAGTGGATAATAGCACAAAACACATACCGTTTGCTGTGATTGTGGCGGCTACTATTGGTGATGAAGCTGCAATACAGAAAATCTTGGATTTTTATGACGGTTACATATCAAAGTTGAGCTTACGCAAATTGTATGATGAATATGGAAATGTCTACATGGTAGTGGATTCTGAATTGAAAGGCAGAATACAGGCTGCGGTAATGGATATGATTGCAAACTTTGAGATTATCGTAATTTAACCATTCCGACAGGCGGAGCTTTTCTCCCTTTCCCTATGCTCCGCTTGTCAATCTATGAAAGTCTATTATTTCAGATAATGGATTTTCACAGACTGACAAATACAGTCGGGTGTTCTTTGACAACTGAATAAAGCAATCAGATACGTTTGATATGCAGCGAGCCAGCGGAAATTGTACGCCATGACCTAAAAAAGCGAGCGATTCATGCAATGAGCCGAGAGCGACTTGTGGAATGGTCGTTCTGCCATGACCTGTATATCTGAATAATGATACACTCGCATGGTGCGGTTCTGCTCATAGGAATGAGAATGGTGAAAGTCCAGTGGAGCTTCTAAAGCCATCTGACTGCTTCGGAAACACACAGTAAAGGAGGTGCATAAGGCAAAAATTTTGCAGTCTGTATGTCAGATATAAGCTGCTGATAATCTATCTCTGATATGGTATACTTTTAACTATGATTAGGAAGAAATGCTGTATTAAAAGGGGTAGAAAGTGATATGAAGATATTGTATGTTACAGATTTACACGGAGATAAAAAGAAGTACAGAAAGATTCTGGACGTAGCCATTGAAAAGGAAATCAAAGTCATTGTAAATGGCGGGGATATGTTACCAAAACAATGTGACCGCCACAGTGAGCAATCGTTTTTTATCAATGGATTCCTTGATGAATATTTTGAGGAACTGAAAAAGCAGGACATCACATACCTTGCCATGCTTGGAAATGATGATTTACTGGCAGCAGATGAAATGTTTGACAATCTTTGCGACAGATTTGAAAATGTCAGCAATATAGCTGGTAGGAAATTTTCTGTCAATGGATATGAATTTATCGGCATGAACTATATTTTAGACCATCCGTTCGGTTGTAAAGACAGGGTTGTTACAGAAACACATTATATTCCGCAGCGTCAGTTAAGTCCTGTAGCCGGAATCTCTAATGCTGTTGATTATGACAGGATTTACAACTGGCTGGAATATTCCAGAACAGAATTACCGCATATGTGTGATGTGCTGAAGAAACTTCCATTGCCGGACGATAGACAAAAAGCGGTTTACGTTATGCACATGCCGCCTGCGGGATTGAGATTAGGACAGTTGCGCTATCAAGATTTGGATATAGGCTCTGTTGATATTTACGAATTTCTGAAAGAAAAACAGCCACTTCTTTCTCTGCACGGACATATACATGAAAGTCCTGACACAGAGAAAGGAAAGTGGATAAACCAGATTCATCAGACAACCTGTATTCAGACTGGACAGACGGAACTTAATGACAAATACATGGTTTATGCGGAGATTGATTTGCAGGAAAAGAAGTATGAACGCAAAGTAATCAGTGTAGATTAGCAGAAAGACACCAGAAATGGTGTTTTTTTGTTGGAAGAAATGAGGTGGGATTATAGGAAAAACAGTACAGTCCAATACAATAAAAATAGGAAATACGACCTTTTATGTAACGTCAGTGTTCTCCGGTACAGTGGATTTGCAGCATTTGATTAAAAGGCTGATTCAAAAGGAAATCGAGCAGGAAAACAATGGATATTAAATTGAGAACAGTGTAATAAGCGGCTGAAAATAATTAAGTAGCGTGGTATAATATTAACAGGATATAAGTTGTTTGTTTGCTGTTGGAAAGGAGTAAAAATGACGAAACAGCAAGCAAGATTAAGAGTTAGATTATATGCACGTTTATCCAAAGATGATGGTGACGCTGATAAAGAAAGCAACAGTATCACAAACCAGTTGCAAATGCTCCGATATTATTCAAAGGAAAAAGGATTTGAAATCATTGACGAGTATGTAGATGATGGCTATTCCGGCACAACATTCAACAGACCGGATTTAAACCGCATGATTGAGGACGCTATGGAAGATACACAGCCTAGTGGAATCATGGTAAAGGATATGTCAAGGTTCGGTCGCAACAATGCCATGTTCATGTATTACGTGGAAGAAATCTTCCCGAACAATGACATTCTCTTTATCGCACTGAATGATGATGTTGACACAAGATATGAGGATAACGAGATGATGCCATTCAAATCTATTATGAATGAGTATTATGCACGTGATACCTCAAAGAAAATCCGAAGCGTCAAGAAAACAACTGCTTTAAGTGGCGGGTTCTGCGGTTCATTCGCTCCGTATGGTTATAGGGTTGACCCGAACAATAAGCGTAAACTACTGATAGACCCGGAAACAGCGCCTATCGTCAAGCGTATTTTTGAAATGTCGAAACAGGGAAACAGTGTTCATCAGATAGCAAGAACATTGTGTGAAGAAAAGATTTTGATTCCGAGAGCCTACAGAGCAATGAAGAATGGCACGCTGGAAACAAGCACAGGGTTCCGATTCCCTACCGACTGGGTTGGAAAAAATGTTAAGATGATTTTGGAAAATCAAGTGTATCTCGGTCATATGGTATCGCACAAGACACAGACAAAATCATTCAAGAACAGAAAACTGGTAGCGGTTCCTAAGGAAGATTGGATTGTTGTAAAAAACACCCATGAAGCTATCATTGATGAAGAAACCTTTGAACTGGTACAGAAATTCATCAGTGTAAAGAAAAGACCAAATAAGACTGGACGACCAAATATGTTTGTGGGGCTTGTAAAATGCCCGGACTGTGGACGCAATATGGCGTTCTCCAATCCAAACGGGAGAGAGCCGAGATTTCGTTGCAGGACATATGCCAGAAACAGCAACCTCTGCACAACTCATGCAATTTCCTATGACGCATTAGTGAAGATTGTCATGGACGACATTCAAAAGCATATCAAGAATATGGAAACATTAGGCGACCAGTTCATTGAAGAAATGAGGGTGTTGAGTGAATCCGGCGGCGGTAAGAAAATCAAGCAGTTTAAACAGGAATTGGAACTGGCAGAAAAGCGTATTGCTGAAATTGACAGTATCATAATGAAGCTGTTTGAGCAGAATGTAGCAGGAAAGATTTCTGATGGACGTTTTGAGAAAATGTCTGTAACTTATGAAAATGAGCAGAGAGAACTTGAAGAAAGGCGTAAGGCATTAAAAGAGAAAATCGAAGCCGAGGACTACAAGACGAAAAATACAAACCAATTTTTAGAAACCATACGCAAGTATGAAAACGTAACAGAGTTAAACCGTTCTATGCTGGTTGAACTGATTGACAGTATATATGTGTATCAAGCAGAGGGAACCGGCAAAGAACGTACTCAAAAAGTGGAAATCAATTATAGATTTCTTTGTGAGTCCCAATGTGGTATTGCATGATGGAAACGGCCGTGTAGGCAGATTGATTATGTTTAAGGAATGTCTGAAATATAATATCGTGCCGTTCATTATCGAGGATAATCTGAAGATGTTCTACTACCGTGGACTGAAAGAGTGGAACAATGAGAAAGGTTATTTGACAGATACCTGTCTGACCGCACAGGATAAGTATAAGGCGTATTTGGATTATTTTAGAATTGCATATTAAACGTGATTCAAAGTGAAAAATTTGCGCTTTGAGAAAAATAATAATATACATTTTAAAGACGGGAGTAAATACATGTTCTATAAAATGATAGAAAATAAGTGTACGCAATGGTATGAATCAGAACGGTGTACGGTTAAAAACTTAATTGAGTATATAGAGAAAAAAGGGCAGATGCGTGATGTTCAGATTGAGGCTATTAAGGTATATCTGTTTCAGAATCCAGCGGCTGCGCATTATTTGAATATGCATGTTTGACAAATGATAAAGGTGAACAGGTATATGAAAAACTGGAAAAACAGATAAATCATCAGCCGATTTCTGAGTTGTTTGGTCTTGTTGCTGTTACTAATGCGGAGAAAGTAATTCTTGAGCGTATTCAGGAAAAACAGGGACAGATAAAAGAGTATTTAAAGAATATTATGGCTGAAATAGCTCTGATAATAAGGAGGAGCGAATGATAGATATAGAAAAAATGGGAGTGAGATATATGGAGCAATTACTGATTGTTGAAGATGATATCGGTTTGAATCAAGGCTTATGCAAAGCGCTGAAAGCAGATGCTCGGCAGATCATTTCCTGTCAAGACCTAAAAACGGCGAAGGAGCAGCTACTTTGCGGCGGTGTATCCCTGATCCTGTTGGATATTAATCTGCCGGATGGCAGTGGGCTTGAGCTGCTCCGGGAGATCAAGGAAAACACGCCCGGGATTCCTGTTATTCTGCTGACTGCCAATGATACTGATTTGGACATCGTAGACGGATTGGAGAGAGGCGCTGATGATTACATTACCAAGCCCTTTTCTCTTTCGGTTTTGCGGGCAAGGGTGAATACCCAACTGCGAAAGCAAGCGTCAAACCATAAAAATGCGCCGATTTGTATTGATCTTTTTCAATTTGACTTTGAGGCGATGACCTTTTATGCGGGAGATTCAAAAGTAGAATTGAGCAAAACAGAACAAAAATTACTGCGTCTGCTTGTTGAAAACCGAGGTCGAACCATGACACGTGGAAACCTTGTAGACCGGATTTGGACAGATGGCGCAGAATATGTGGATGAAAATGCTTTATCTGTTACGATCAAGCGTCTGAGGGATAAGCTTGGTGCACAGAAATACATTAAAACCGTCTATGGAATCGGTTATAGCTGGGTGACAAAAGATGAATAGAACCGGCATTGTGATCATACTGCTGTGTTTTCTGGCGGCGGTAGCTGTTGTATTATGGGAGCGGAGAAAGGCCAGAAAAACGATGGAAGAAATCGAAAGGATGCTGGACGCTTCTATGATTGGCTCCTTTTCTGAAACCAATTTTGATGAAAGCCGGCTGTCTGCTTTAGAAACAAAGTTTGCACACTATCTTTCTGCCGCAGAAGCATCTTCTCGAAATGTAGCGCAGGAAAAAGACAAAATCAAATCCTTGATTGCGGACATTTCGCACCAGACGAAAACGCCGATTGCAAACCTGCTGTTATACAGCGAGCTTTTAATGGAGGAAGCGTTTCCTGTATCGGCGAAGGCAAATGTCGAAGCGCTGTACAAACAATCGGAAAAGCTGCGATTTTTGATCGATTCTCTCGTAAAGCTTTCCAGACTGGAAAACGGGATCATTTCACTTGCCCCTCAGCAAGCAGCGCTACAGCCACTGCTTGAAAGCGTAGTAGAACAATATACCGCCAAGGCTTCTGAAAAAGGATTGTCTTTGCAACTGCAGGATACCGATGCTTTTGCTGTGTTCGACTTCAAATGGACAGCGGAAGCGCTGGCTAATATCGTAGACAATGCCATTAAATATACAGAGCATGGCACAATCAGAATTTCTGCCGTAAGTTACGAAATGTTTGCAAGGATCGATATATCGGATACTGGCACAGGCATTTCGGAAAGTGAGCAAGCGAAGATATTTGCTCGCTTTTACCGCTCAAATAGTGTGCAGAAACAAGAAGGTGTGGGCATTGGCTTATATCTTGCCCGACAGATCATATCCGGCGAGGGCGGTTATATCAAGGTTGCTTCCGTTCCGGGAAAAGGAAGTACGTTTTCCATATTTCTGCCGAAATAACAACAATTCTTTCAAAACTGTTAGATTTTTTTGCGCCCTCGCAAGAATGTGGAAAGAATCCTATGCGATAATCTGTATGTGTAAAAGGATCATTTCCTTTCATACATACAGATTTTTTCATGGAGGTACTCATTTATGGAAGTTTTACAGGCAAAAGACCTGAAAAAGATTTATGGCTCCGGCAATAACGCAGTTCATGCGTTGGATGGAGTTGATTTAAGTGTAAAGAAGGGTGAATTTGTTGCAATTGTCGGCACGTCCGGCTCCGGAAAATCCACGTTGCTGCACATGCTGGGCGGGCTGGATCGCCCTACAAGCGGTACGGTCATGGTGGACGAACAGGATATTTTCTCCCTGAAAGAGGAAGCGCTGACCATCTTCCGCCGCAGAAAAATCGGCTTTATATTTCAGAGCTACAATCTTGTTCCGGTGCTGAATGTATATGAAAATATCATTTTACCCATTGAACTGGATGGTGGAAAGGTAAACAAGAATTTTGTGCAGCAGATCGTGCAGACGCTTGGACTGAGCGACCGCTTGGATGCGCTGCCAAATCAGCTCTCAGGCGGTCAGCAGCAGCGTGTGGCAATCGCCCGTGCTTTGGCGGCAGCACCCGCTATCATTCTGGCAGATGAACCGACAGGTAATCTGGATTCCAAAACCAGCCAGGATGTATTGAGTCTTTTGAAAGTCACAAGTCAAAAATTCGCCCAGACAATCGTAATGATCACTCACAACGAAGAAATTGCGCAGATGGCAGACCGCATTATCCGTATCGAAGATGGTCGGATCGTCTCAGAGAACTAACGGGAGGTGACTACGATGAATGTCAAAAACAGAAAATGTATTCGAAAGCTCAGCTTAAAATCTCTTTATGCGAACCGTCGCCGCAATCTGATCGCTATTTTTGCCATTGCGCTGACAACGCTGCTATTTACTTCCATGTTCACCATTGTCTTGTCACTGAACGCCAGCTATGAAACCTACCAGTTTCGGCAGGTAGGCGGCTATGCACACGGCACCTTTAAGGATGTTTCCCCCGAGCAGGCGGAACGCATCGCTGCTCACCCAAAGGTGAAGGCTACGGGGGTACGGAAGGTAATCGGTATCACTGCGGAGGGGGTCTTTGCCAAAATACCGGCAGAGATCAGCTACATGGATGCCAACTGTACCAAATGGAGCTATGCCACCCCAACTACCGGGCGGATGCCCGAAAGCGGCAAAGAGGTGGCTATGGATACGACAGCGTTGCAGCTGCTTGGTGTGACACCGGAACTGGGCGCCGAGGTCACGGTTTCATATTCCATCACGGACAAAGATCAAACCGCCTTTACTGTAACAGATACCTTTACGCTGGTAGGCTATTGGGACTATGATGAACTAATGCCTGTTCACTACATCAACATCAGCCGTGATTACGCAGATGACATCGAAGCGCAGGCAGTGAAAACAGGGTTACAGCCTTTCCGCACCGATTTGAATGTCATGCTGGCCTCCGGCACAAATATTCAAGGGCAGATGGAGCAGGTGGATACCGATCTTGGCTACACCTGGGACAGCTATACTGATCCCAACAGCGTCCGAATCGGCGTCAATTGGGGATATACCTCATCCCAGCTGGAGTCGCAGCTCGATCCAGAGCTGATAATTGCCATAGCAGCCTTTTTGCTGCTGGTGATTTTCACGGGGTATCTTATCATCTATAACATTTTTCAGATCTCTGTTGCAGGGGATATCCGGTTTTACGGACTTCTGAAAACCATTGGCACAACGCCCCGGCAGCTCAAACGCATCATTCGCCAGCAGGCACTTCTGCTTTGTCTGATCGGCATTCCGGCGGGGCTGCTACTGGGCTACGGCATCGGTGCTGTTCTGATGCCTGTTGTCTTGCGCTCCACCAAGTTGGATGCAGGCATCACCACCATCAGCACTTCGCCTGTAATCTTCCTTGGTTCCATGCTGTTTTCCCTGTTGACGGTGCTCTTGTCCTGTTCCAAGCCTGGAAAAATGGCAGCCAAGGTCTCTCCGGTGGAGGCTATCAAATATACGGATGCAATGCAGACTAAGAAAAAACAGCGCAGCACCCGGGGAGCCAAGCTCCATCAGATGGCCTTTGCCAATCTGGGACGAAACAAGAAAAAGACGGTGCTGGTGGTGTTGTCTCTGGCACTGTCGGTGACACTGTTCAATGCGCTGTGTGCCTTTGTGGGAGGCTTCAGCATGGAGAAGTATGTATCCTCCATGACCTGCGCCGATTTTATCGTCAGCACTCCCGACTATTTCCGTTTCAACCCGGCAGATGAATTCATCACGCCAGAACAGATCGAGGAGATCGCAGCAAACACAAAGGCCAGTCTTTCCGGCACGGGATATGCTGTGCGAAAAAACGCATACCTGTGGATGACGGAGGATGCTCTGCGGCAGAACTATGCAAGGTACGAAAGCGCCGAGCAGTTAGACAGCCATATGAGCCGCATGGAGCACCGGGGGAATATGGTGATGGGAGATAGCAGAATCGAGGCTCTGGATAACAGCCTGTTTGACAAGCTGCAAGTGTTTGATGGAGATATTTCTCCTATGTTGAAGCCGGGCAATAACGCGATTGCCATTGCGGTTTCTTTGGATGATTACGGCAATCTGCCCAATCCTGAATACTACCCCGAGGTTGGAGACACGATCACGGCTACCTATGCGGATGATGTGAAATATATCGACAGCCGCACCGGAGAACTCTGCACCGAAGATACACCGGAGGAGTACCTTCAGGCAAAATTGTATGGAGCCAGAGATGTAGAGTACACGGTATGCGCTTTGGTAGAACTTCCGTATTCCATGGGTTATCGTTATGGTGGTGATGGCTATGATGCAGTTTTGTCTGTGGACACCGCACAGAGGGACAGCGGTGGTGCGACCATTCCGATGCTCTACCTGTTCGACACAGCGGACGACGCTGATGAGGCCGAAGCAGAGCAATATCTATCGAAGCTCACTGCCGGTGAGTTTTCACCCTTGATGTATGAAAGCAAGGCCACAGCTCGCTCTGAGTTTGCTCAGTTCCGGCAGATGTTCCTTCTGATCGGTGGTATCCTCTGTGCTATCATCGGACTGGTGGGACTCTTAAATTTCTTCAACGCCATGATGACCGGTATTCTTTCCCGCCGCCGTGAATTTGCTGTGCTTCAGGCTGTAGGAATGACGAACCGGCAGCTCAAAACCATGCTGATCTACGAAGGATTGTTTTACGCAATGTCTTCCGTAGCGGCGGCCTTTATTCTGTCGCTGGCGGTGGAACCTCTTGCAGGGAAAATGCTGGGCAGTATGTTCTGGTTCTTTGAGTATCAGTTCACCGTTCTGCCTGTCCTGCTGACAATTCCGGTATTTCTTCTGCTGGGGTTGCTGATCCCCTGCATGATGTATGACAATGCAGCAAAATGCAGCGTTGTAGAGCAATTAAGGGATGCTCAATAACTGTTAAACCAAGGGTTGGAAGGCATAGACGGTTAGAAAATAACCCACGGGATTTTATGCAGATATTACATGTAAATATAGATGATTTTTTGGACGTAACATGATAGAATGGTTACAACAAAAAAAGGAGAACACCCATGAAACCAAGAACAGAAATCAGCATGCAGCTCTACAATCTGATGATGGAACGAGGTTATCCGGAGAATTTATGTGATCTTGTCACCAGAAATCTGAATACCGATTATACAGCAACAAGAATGATCGGATATTTATCTCATTATTCTGATTTGCCGGATGTAGAAGTTGTGGATGAAATGCTTGCTATTTTAAGTGACCGTAACGAGCTTATCAAGAAAAAAGAATCTGAACAGGCGCAGGCCAGGATCAGTGAAATTTACAGATTTGGATTAGATATTAAATGATAGTTGAATAGATAAGAGGGAGCAAAATCTGCCCCCTCGATTATTTTTGCTCTAAAATATAAGCCAATAAAGCGTCGCATCCTTCGTTTACGTCTCTGTAAGTTGCATCAAAATTCCCAGTATACCAGGGATCTGCGATATCAGCGCCTTTATGTGATGTGTAATCTAAAAGTTTAGAAACCTTACCGTCCGGATCACCTTTAAGCATGCGGTTAAGATATTTTATATTGATCGAATCCATACCTATGATATAATCGAAATTATCATAATCGGAAAATGTAATCTGTTTTGCACGATGTGGTACTAAAGGAATTCCAACTTCTTTTAATTTGTTTACTGTACCTCTATGCGGTGGATTTCCGATTTCTTCTGTGCTTGTTGCAAAACTGTCTATTACAAACTGATCACTCAACCCTTTTTCTTTTACCTTATAGGTAAACACGCTTTCGCTTAAGGTTGATCTGCAAATATTCCCCCAACATACAAATGCTACTCTTATTTTCATGATGTACCTCATTCTTCTAATAAATATACTGGAAATATTTCTCCCTGTCTCTTATGCCTCCAATGCATAGGAAAGAAGCTTTTTCAAATTGTGATGAAACTGACGTTTATATGCATGCAGTTTTTTCTTCTCGGAAGTGGAATAATGTTTCTCCACGTAGATATCATATCGATTGAACAAACTTCGGAAATCTGTATCCTGTCTTTGTCCCCAACGGACCAGTACCCAGTTCATGGCATCTATATTCCAGTATTCGCTTGGAATTCCTGCCATTTTCAATGTGGTAATCTGACGCATTGCCTGCATGGATAGGCGGCTGAGCTGGCGTTCACGGTGCATCTCATCCGGATCATTTTTCCCAAGCTTTTTCATTAATTTTTGAGAGAGTGTCTTTGTCCTGGAAGCACGTTCCATTACACGAACACTTTGATCAATGATATCCTGGAGCTGCACGGCTGCATTCCAGTAAGTCACGAAAGAAACGGATTCTTTCTCATCTTCCGGCGTAAGTTTAAATGTCTTAAAAACACGGTCTGTAACTCCAAAAATTTCCAGATTATAAGCTTTTCTTTTCGCCGGATTGGAAAGAACCCGGTAGGCTTCCAGAATCTCCTGCATAAAAGCAGTTGTATCTATATCTTTATGCATATTGGCATCCGGATGGTAGACCTTAGCCAATGCATTTTTCGCTGAAGTAATTTCTTCCAGAGTCGCATCTCTGGATACACCTAAGATATCGTAATAAGTGCGTGAGCTCATTTTGACCTCCTAATATTAGATTCCATTTATCTGAAATTATAGAAAATGGACAGTACTTCTAATATACGCCTGTAAAATTGAAAAGTCAATTCTCTCCAGACATATTTCCCCTCCATCGCTACTATACTGGTAAAAGAATAGTCCATGGGGGAATTGCAGATGAAGAAAGGTTTTACAGTGATTCTGCTGACTGTTTTTCTGCTGTATAGGATTACATTTCCGACAAGTGTAGTCCACGCGGAAGAAGTAGAAATAAGTGCGCCGTCTGGTATTCTTATGGAAATGTCTACGGGAACGGTTTTATTTGAAAAAGATGCAGATACTGCGCGGCCACCGGCAAGTGTTACAAAGATCATGACAATGTTGTTAATCTTTGATGCATTAGAAAACGGAACTATATCACTTGATGATGAAGTGTCAACTTCCGAGTATGCAGCTTCTATGGGAGGATCTCAAGTATTCTTAGAACCTGGAGAGATGCAGACGGTAGGTACGCTGCTAAAATGCATTTCTGTCGCAAGCGCAAACGATGCGTGTGTAACTATGAGTGAATGTATCTGCGGTAATGAACAAGAATTTGTAAAACAAATGAATGAGCGGGCAAAAGGACTTGGAATGAAACATACAAACTTCGTAAACTGTAACGGATTAGATGCAGATGGTCATGAGATGAGTGCCAGAGACATTGCACTCATGTCGCGGGAACTGATGACCAGATATCCGCAGATAAAGGACTACTGTACGGTCTGGATGGAAAATATCACGCATACAACTGCCCGTGGATCTTCGGAATTTGGCCTGACGAATACAAATAAGCTGATCCGGCAGTACGAATATGCCACTGGTCTGAAAACCGGATCCACCGGAAAGGCAAAGTTCTGTGTATCAGCAACGGCAAGTAAGAATGGTGTGGATCTGATCGCAGTAATTATGGGCGCTGAAGATTCAAAAAGCCGTTTTAAGGATGCGGTAACCTTATTGAATTATGGATTTGGGAAATGTCAGATTTATAAAGCAAAAGAACGGAAACTGCCAGTGGTTCTGGTGAAAGGTGGCAAAGAAGATCATCTAAAGATTCAATATGAGGAAGGATTTACTTATGTAGATACGGAAGGATCCGATTTATCGAAAGTCGAAGAAGTAACAGAAATTCCAGATGAAGTAAAAGCACCTGTGAAAAAAGGGGAAACAGTTGGTCGGATTTGTTATCGGATAAGCGGGAAAGAAATCGGATCCGTAAATCTGATCGCTTCAACACCTGTGGAAAAGGCAGATTTTGGAGATTATCTAAAAAAGATTTGGAAGAAATTATTATAACACTTGTCGGGAACATGGAAAATGTTTTATAATAAAGGGTACGAATGCGGGTAGCTCAGAATAATTTTTAGTCTGTTTTATGAAATTTTACTACCCGCAATGGATATAAAAATACAGGAGGCAGATTAAATTAATGATTACAGAACGTATTGATCATACATTATTAAGAGCAGATGCAACAGAGGAAGATATCCGTGGATTATGTGAGGAAGCAGTTACGTACGGATTTCATTCTGTTTGTGTGAATTCAAGTTGTGTTGCGCTTTGTGCCTCTCTTCTGAAAAATACAGGAATTAAAGTATGTACCGTGATTGGTTTTCCGTTAGGAGCAATGTCAACAACTGCGAAGATTGCAGAAGCAACAGCAGCAGTGAAAGACGGCGCAGAAGAGTTGGATATGGTTATCCATATTGGAGCATTGAAGAGTGGAAACTGGGATTATGTAAGAAGAGATATCGGTGCGGTTGTAGCTGCTGCCGGGGATGACGTGATTGTAAAGGTGATTCTTGAGACATGTCTGCTTACAGACGAAGAGATTCAGGAGGCTTGTCTTGTAAGCCGTGATGCAGGTGCAGACTATGTAAAAACCTCTACTGGTTTCTCAACCGGCGGAGCAACTGTAGAAGCAGTTTCTCTTATGAAGCGTACGGTTGGCTCTGACATGAAGGTAAAGGCATCCGGTGGTATTCATACACTGGAAGATGCACGGAAGATGTTTTATGCAGGTGCAGACCGTATTGGATCAAGTTCCGGTGTGGCGATTGCAGAAGCTGAGATGTCCGAGATACATACGATATGAGCATCCTAGGTTTTTTCACAGTTCTTTTTCTGATTGTGTGCGCGGTTATATTAGCAGAAATGTATCGGGAGCAGCATTCTTTTTGTGTAACACATTACGAAGTACATTCACCAAAGATAACCTGCACAGCCGAAAAAGATCCAGTGAACAGAATTATTTTTTTAAGTGATATGCACAACCATGTTTATGGTAAGCAGAACAATAAATTGTTCGAAGCTATAAGAGCAGAACAGCCGGATCTGATTTTAATTGGCGGAGATATGCTGGTAGCAAAAAATGACGTGCGATACCAAGAGGCACTGGATTTTGTCAGTCGTCTGCCGCAGCTCTGCCCGGTTTATTATGCCAGTGGAAATCATGAACAGAGAATCAAAGAGAATCAGGAAAACTATTCTTTGTGTTATGAAGAGTATCGTAAAAAGTTACAGGCAGAAGGGGTTCATTTTCTGGAAAATGAAAGTTGCGATATTCTGTTGGGAAATCAACCGATTCATATCAGCGGATTGGAACTCCCACTGATTGTGAATAAAAAATTCCGCAAGGCGGATGTCACCGCTGAAGATGTACGCAGATGCCTGGGAGAAAAGCATACTACAGGAAATCAGGAAAAACAGCAGGAGACAACAGAGAATTTTGCAGACAACAGTTATCACATTCTGCTTGCCCACAATCCATCCTATATGGAAGCTTATAAGGAATGGGGTTCCGATCTGATTTTGTCTGGACATTTACATGGAGGATGTGTACGCTTGCCGGGAATTGGCGGCGTGATCACTCCGCAGGCATTTCTTTTTCCAAAATATTCAGGAGAGATGACCGTGGAGGGAGAACAGACGATCATCGTCAGCAAAGGGCTTGGAACACATACATTTAATGTGAGACTGTTCAATCCGGCAGAAGTGATTGCAATTACCCTTTGCAGATAAAAGGAGATTATTATGGGAATACCGGTAAAACTGGAAGTATTTGAAGGACCGTTGGATCTGCTCCTTCATCTGATTGAGAAGAATAAAGTTGATATTTACGATATCCCCATTGTGGAGATTACGAATCAGTACATGGAATATATCCGTCAGATGCAACGGGAAGATCTGAATGTGATGAGTGAATTTCTTGTTATGGCAGCGACGTTGTTGGATATTAAATGCAAGATGCTTCTTCCAAAAGAAGTCAAAGAAGACGGAGAGGAAGAAGATCCAAGGCAGGAACTGGTTGAACAGCTGCTACAGTATAAAATGTATAAATACATGTCTTATGAGCTCAGAGACCGCCAGGTAGATGCGGATCTGATTTTATATAAGAATCCGACAATTCCGGAAGAAGTTCTGGAATATGTAGAGCCAGTTGATCTTGACCTTTTACTTGGGGATCTGACAATGGTGCAGTTAAAGAAAGTTTTTCAGGAAGTTATGCGTCGGCAGACAGATAAAGTGGATCCGGTAAGAAGTAAATTTGGCAAGATTGAGAAAGAGGAAGTTTCACTCACAGATAAGTTCCTTTATGTGCGTGATTATTTACAGGAACACCGCCGGTTCAGTTTCCGTCAGCTTCTTCAGAAGCAGAAGAGTAAAATGCATGTTGTTGTTACGTTTCTTGCGATTCTTGAAATGATGAAGCTGGGTGAAATTTATGTTGAACAAGAATCTACTTGTGGTGAGATCATGATTGAGAGAAAAGGAGACGTAGTGTAAATGGCAGGAGTAAAAACACTTCAGGCTGCAATTGAAGCTATTTTATTTACAATGGGAGAGTCTGTTGAACTAAGTAAAATTGCGAAAGCAATCGAACAGGATGAGCAGACAACCGAAGAATTACTTCAGGATCTGATGAAGAAATACGAATCAAAGAACAGAGGAATCCGCATCATTGAACTGGACAAGTCTTATCAGATGTGTACAAAGAAGGAAATGTATGACTATCTGATCCGTGTGGCAAAGCAGCCAAAGAAATATACTCTGACGGACGTTCTTCTTGAGACAATGTCAATCATTGCGTACAAACAGCCGATCACTAAGATCGAGGTAGAGAAGATCCGTGGAGTAAAGTCTGATCATGCAGTAAATAAACTTGTGGAATATGGTCTGGTAGAAGAAGTCGGAAGACTTGATGCACCTGGAAAACCAATTCTTTTCGGCACGACGGAAGAATTCTTAAGAAGATTCAGTGTACCGTCGATTGATGATCTTCCGTCATTGAATCCGGAGCAGCTGGAACATTTCAAAGAAGAAGCAGAGGATGAGGCAAAGATCCGTATGGACATTTGATTTTTGAATTCTACAACGTGCATTGGAATCATAAAATAAAAAGAAGAATGGAGCTTCCAATACAGACAGGAAATCAATTGATGATAGAATTTAAAAAGTGGTATTTCAGAATCTATTTATTCTTTGTTCGCATACTGATTGTCAGCATGATCATTGGAATTTCTTTTCCGGTTCATGTTTTTGGAACTACATCTGATCATACAGGACAAAACTGGAAGATAAATGTCAGTTCTAACGAACGTCAGGTAGTTCCAGATGAGCTAAAACAATTATACGCCCTGTCTGCCGTCTTAATGGATGCAGACAGTGGGCGTATTTTATTTTCCAAAAATGGACAGGAAGAACGGGCAATGGCAAGTACAACAAAGATTATGACTTGTATTCTTGCATTAGAGAGCGGCATAATTGATTCAGAAAATCAGATTGTTACAGTAAGCAATCAGGCTGCTGCACAGCCAAAGGTACATCTTGGAATGGTTGCAGGAGAACGGTTTTATTTAAAAGATCTTCTTTATTCCTTAATGCTGGAGTCACATAATGACTCTGGGGTTGCAATTGCAGAAGCTGTTGCCGGAAGTGTAGAGAAATTCGCAGATCTGATGAACCGAAAAGCGCGGACGATCGGCTGTTATTCTACTTATTTTATCACACCGAATGGATTAGATGCAGCCGATTCAAATGGAATCCACCACACTACAGCAGAAGATCTTGCAAGGATCATGCGTTATTGTATTATGAATTCTAAAAAACAGGAAGAATTTCTTACGATCACGCGTACCGAAACCTATCAGTTTCAAGATGTTGAAGGAAAACGGTCGTTCAGCTGTTATAATCATAATGCATTCTTAAATATGATGGACGGCGCTCTTTCCGGAAAAACAGGATTTACTTCAGATGCCGGATATTGTTATGTCGGTGCGTTGCGTAGAGATAAGCGGACATTTATCGTTGCACTTCTTGCCTGCGGATGGCCAAATAATAAGAGTTATAAATGGTCCGATATGAGAACTCTTATGACTTATGCTTTAGATCATTATCAATATAAGACATTTGAAATCGAATTACCTGTCCGGCAGATATTTATTAATAATGGGATAAAAGCACATTCAGATATGATAGCTTATCCCGGTAAAAACGGAACCAAGATTTCTCTTACTGCAAATCTGACACCTGTTTCTTTCCTATTGAAAGAAGATGAAACGATTTCTGTTGACTATGAGATTCCTGATCAGTTGGATGCTCCTGTAAGGAAAGGAATGCAAGTCGGCAGGATTCGCTGCACGTTAAATGACAAATTGATCCGTGAATATCCCGTCTATACAACACAGAATGCAGAAAAGAGAACCTTAAAAAAATGTGTGGAATATATTTTCCACCTGTTTTCTATAAAAAATTCGTACCAAAAAGCAGGAAATATTAAAAAAGATCAAGTGAGGTGATTAAAATAGTCACTACAATCTAAGACTTTCCTGTGCTAATATAAACGAGTGTTAAAAAACAACAACTAAATTGATTAAATATAAGAGAGGTACACATTATGGAAAACTGGAGGAAATACGAAAAGACTTACTTTATGCCACCTGAGCCATGTTATGACTGGGTAAAGAAAGATTCAATTGACAAAGCACCAATCTGGTGCAGTGTTGACTTGAGAGATGGTAACCAGGCACTGATCGAGCCGATGAGTCTGGATGAAAAGTTGGAATTCTTCCAGCTGCTTGTGGATGTAGGATTCAAGATGATCGAAGTCGGATTCCCAGCTGCGTCTGAGACGGAATATCAGTTTTTAAGAACATTGATCGAGCAGAACATGATTCCGGATGACGTTACGATCCAGGTTCTGACACAGGCAAGAGAGCATATTATCAGAAAAACTTTTGACGCTGTCAAAGGTGCTCCACATGCTATTATCCATGTATATAATTCAACATCTGTTGCACAAAGAGAACAGGTATTTAAGAAAGATAAAGAGCAGGTAAAGCAGATTGCAATTGACGGTGCAAAACTTTTGAAAGAGTTAGCAGAAGAAACAGATGGAAACTTTACATTCCAGTACAGTCCGGAAAGTTTTCAGGGAACAGAAGTTGACTATGCATTAGAAGTCTGCAACGCAGTCCTTGAGATCTGGCAGCCAACAGCTGATAACAAAGCGATCATCAACCTGCCTACAACAGTGGAAAATGCTATGCCTCATGTATTCGCAAGTCAGGTAGAGTATTTTAACAAGCATCTGCGCGACAGAGAGAATGTAATTCTTTCTCTGCATCCGCACAATGACAGAGGATCAGGAGTTTCAGATGCTGAGCTTGGAATCCTTGCCGGTGCTGATAAAATCGAAGGAACATTGTTCGGAAACGGAGAGAGAACAGGTAACGTAGATATTATCACACTTGCAATGAATATGTTTTCTCAGGGTGTGAATCCGGAACTTGATTTCTCTAATATGAGTGACATTTGTGAAATCTATGAACGCGTGACAAGAATGAAAGTTTCTCCGCGCCAGCCATATGCAGGAGATCTTGTATTTACAGCATTCTCCGGTTCACATCAGGATGCGATTGCGAAAGGTATGACCTGGAGAGAGGAGCATGACTGTCAGACATGGACTGTTCCATATCTCCCGATCGATCCACAGGATGTTGGCAGAAGATACGATTCCGATGTAATTCGTATTAACAGCCAGTCAGGAAAGGGTGGCGTAAACTATATCCTGAAGCAGAGCTTTGGAATCAGCTTACCGGAAAAGATGAGAGAAGAAGTCGGATATCTTGTAAAAGATGTTTCCGACAAGGCTCACGAAGAACTTACACCAGACAATGTATATCATATCTTTGAAGACCATTACATCAATGCGAAACCAATTTTCAGTGTTGATGAATGCCACTTTAAACAAGAAGATGGAATTGTCGCAGAAGCAACGATTCACCACAATGGAAGTAACCGCAAGATCACAGGTGTTGGAAACGGACGTCTGGATGCTGTCAGCAATGCAATCAAGCATTATTTTGATATCGAATTTGAACTTGCATTTTACGAGGAGCATTCTTTGACAAAAGGATCTTCTTCCAGAGCTGTTGCTTATGTCGGTGTTATTTCCAACAAGAAGCGTTACTGGGGTGTCGGAGTTGATGCCGATATTATCAAAGCATCTATTGAAGCACTCGTTGTTGCAGTGAATAAATTGGATAGCGTACAGAGATCCCAGACATGCAAGGATGAAAGATTATTAGATATTACAAATTATATTTATGCAAATTATAAAGAAGTTACATTGGACGATCTTGCTGAGAAGTTCTTCCTTTCAAAACCATATTTGTCAAAATATATTAAAGAAAAATCAGGAATGACATTCGGAGATATTCTGAAAGAAATCCGTATGAAAAAGGCAAGAGCAATGCTTAAGAGCAGCAGTGCAACTGTAGAAAGTATTGCAGAATCTGTGGGATATCAGAATGTAGAGCATTTTAACAGAACATTTAAAAAACTGTATAATATCACACCGGTACAGTATAGAAACAAACCTTGATCC
Source organism: Mediterraneibacter sp. 210702-DFI.3.120 (assembly GCF_020561005.1). NCBI lineage: Bacteria > Bacillati > Bacillota > Clostridia > Lachnospirales > Lachnospiraceae > Mediterraneibacter > Mediterraneibacter sp. 210702-DFI.3.120. The sequence continues at coordinate 52,211 of NZ_JAJCNG010000013.1, forward strand.
CGATTCGAGTTTGACTAAATTTAGAAATGTAATCTTAAAACAAATCGCCTGACAGTTACCATAAGTAGTAGCTGTCAGGCGATTACTGTTATGCAGATTCATTATTCTGCTAATTCTTCCCACAATTCATACAATTCCTCTAATCTTGCTTCATTTGCAGCGCGTTCTGTTGAAAGTTTCTGGCACTCAATAGAGTTCGAATAAACTTCCTCTTTCGTCAGTTCCTCGTCAATCTCTGTGTTGCGATCTTCGAGTTTTGCAATTTCTTCCTCTGTTTTCTTCAACTCATTTTTACGTTTACGTTCACGTGCCTGCTGTTCCTTCTGTTCCTGCCAGCTTAATTTTGAATCCGAAGCAGGAGTGGATGCAGCAGAATTGCCTGAATTGGATACATTTTCTGCATTTGTTTCATTTCCAGAAGCATAAGCAAGTGTCAGTGCTTCTTTTTTCTCCAGATAATAATCGTAGTTTCCGATGTAATTAACAAATGTCTGATTCACCAGTTCAAGGATCCGGGAGGCGGTCTGATTGATAAAATAACGGTCATGGGATACATAAAGTATCGTTCCGCTGTAGTTATTTAATGCTTCTTCCAGAATTTCTTTAGAAGTAATATCCAGATGGTTGGTTGGCTCATCAAGGATTAGAAAATTTGCTTCCGAAAGCATAAGTTTGGCAAGTGATACGCGTCCTTTTTCTCCACCGCTTAACGTATGAATTTCTTTGAACACTTCATCTCCGGTAAACTGGAATGCAGCGAGTGTATTTCTGATCTGTGTATTGGTAAGATCAGGATAGTCATCAGAAATCTCATCAAAAATAGTCTTATCATCATGAAGTACGTGATGTTCCTGGTCGTAATAACCAATCGTCACTTTGGATCCAAGTGTGAATTCGCCCTGATCCGCTGTAATAACCTGATTAATGATCTTTAAAAGTGTTGTCTTTCCGGTTCCGTTATCACCAATCACAGCGACATGTTCGCCACGTTTGATTTCAAAACTGATATCACTGAAGAGAACTTGATTGTCAAATTGCTTTGAGAGATGTTCCACTGTAAGAACATCATTTCCGCTGATCTGCGATGGTTCCAGCGTAAAATGCATTTCTTTCGTACTGTCAACCGGTTTGTCCAATGGCGTAATCCTGTCAAGCATTTTCTCACGACTCTCTGCACGTTTGATCGATTTTTCACGATTGAAAGACTTTAATTTATCAATAACAGCCTGCTGATGTTTGATCTCACGCTGCTGATTCATGTATTCTTTCAGCTGTGCATCTCGGATCTGCTGTTTTTTCATTGCATAATCTTTATAATTTCCAAGGTACATGCGAACCTGTGCATTGTCAATCTCAACAACTTTTGTGACAACACGATTCAGGAAATAACGGTCATGGGAGACGATAAATACCGCTCCGGAATAATTGATCAGATATGTTTCCAGCCAGGCAATGGAATTCAGATCCAAGTGGTTTGTCGGCTCATCAAGCAGGAGGATATCCGGACTTGTAAGCAGTAATTTTCCGAGAGAAACACGGGTCTTCTGACCTCCTGAAAGTGTATCTGTCTGTTTATTAAAATCGTCTTCCGTAAACCCAAGTCCCTTTAATACACCTGTAATCTCACTTTCGCAGGCATAACCGTTTCTTGCATCAAATTCAGACTGTAGACGATTGTAGGTCTCCAGGTGGCTCTGCAATTCCTCACCTTCCAGATGCTTCAGTTCATGTTCAATGGAACGAATCTGAGCTTCCATTGCAAAAATATCCGCTTTTGCACTTTTTACTTCCTCATAAATGGTATTTCCGGATTTTAAATCCTGACGCTGCGCAAGATAACCTAGCGTCTTTCCTTTCGCGAGAATAACCTCTCCACCATCAAGAGGTTCTTCTCCGATGATCATCTTAAGGATTGTTGATTTCCCGGCGCCATTCACACCGACAAGAGCAGCTTTCTCACGATCTTCAATATGAAAGGAGCCGTCTCGTACAATTTCGCGTTCCCCAAACGCTTTTTCTATATTGTGACATGCGAGTATCATATATTTTCACCTCGTTTTTTGACTTCTAACATTATCATTATATAGAAAAATGTCGAAAATACAAGGAAAATATATGGATTTTAAAGGTTTTTGCAAAACAAAAGTTTGACAGAACTTTAACTCTTTTATATAATAAAGAGTAGTTTAAGAGTGGAGGGCTAAAAATTGGAACAGAGAAAGATATCACGCGCAGTCATTTCCAGACTTCCGAGGTACTACAGATATCTGGGAGATCTGCTGGAGGCTGGCGTAGAGAGAATTTCATCCAGTGACTTGAGTAAGAAGATGCATGTAACGGCTTCACAGATACGTCAGGATTTGAATAATTTCGGTGGATTCGGCCAGCAGGGGTACGGATACAATGTGAAATATCTTTATACAGAGATTGGAAAGATCTTAGGATTGGATAGATGTCATAATTTTATTATCATTGGTGCCGGTAATTTAGGACAGGCACTAGCAAACTATGCTTCCTTCGAAAGAAGCGGATTTATTCTGAAAAGTCTTTTCGATGTGAATCCTCGACTGGAAGGCGTAACGATCAGGGGGATTCCTGTGCGTATGGTTGATGAACTGGAAGATTTTCTTAAGAATAATGACATTGAAATTGCTGCACTGACACTTCCAAAATCAAAAGCAATTGAAGTGGCTGATATTCTGGTAGATAACGGTGTGAAGGGAATCTGGAATTTTGCACATACAGACCTTTCCCTTCCAAAGGATGTGGTCGTTGAGAACGTACATTTATCTGACACACTGATGAAGTTATCTTACAACCTTTGTCAGCAGGATAAAGAATAGAATCTAGCAAAGCTGCAAGGATGCTGTGGGACCAACTGACAAAAGGAGGTTTCGCAGCATCTGTTCATGTTAAAAGGAATTAATAATGTTAGAAAGGTCAGGCGATAAGCATGAGATATCTTCCAAATGGGAAGCAGATGAGTGAAGCTGATGCACACACAATTCATGAAATTGGGATTCCATCCCTTGTACTTATGGAACGTGCAGCACTTCAGATTGTCGAGACAATGCATAAGAAAAATATTTCCACAGAAAAAAGTCTGATTGTTTGTGGAAGCGGCAACAATGGTGGAGACGGATTTGCAGTAGCAAGGCTCTTAACCGAACAGGGAAAGCATGCAGATGTACTATTTGCAGGGAAAGAAGCTTCTTTAAGTGAAGAATGTCGATGTCAGAAACAGATTGTAGAAAATATGGGGATTTCTGTATTCACAGAATTCCCGGATGAAGAATATACTGTAATAATTGATGCTGTATTTGGTGTTGGACTCTGCCGTGAAATCACAGGACATTATAAAGATGTGATCGACTGGATGAATCTTCAGGATGCAGAAAAAGTTGCTGTTGATATTCCATCCGGAATCTGTGCTGCAACAGGAAAGATTCTTGGAACAGCATTTCGAGCCGACCTTACAGTATGTATGGCATGTGTAAAATTAGGCTGTGAGCTTTTCCCTGGCAAGTCCTATGCAGGAGAGAGCATTCCGGTTGCGATTGGAATTGATCCGAAATATTTTTCGAATCGCCTGGATGTTTGTTATACCTTTGACAAAAATGATCTTGGAAAACTTCTTCCTTCGAGAATGATGAATTCACACAAGGGAAGTTATGGAAAAGTTCTTATGATCACCGGAAGTCCCGGGATGGCTGGTGCTGCATTTCTTTCTGCCTGTGCTGCCTATACAGTTGGTGCCGGTCTAGTACAGATTTATACAGCAAGTGAAAACCGTCTGGCACTGCAGGAACTTCTTCCGGAGGCAATCATATCCTGCTATGATTCTTATGATGACAGTCAACTGTCTCATCTTCTTGACTGGGCTGATGTGGTTTGTATTGGCTGTGGACTTGGAATGGGACAGATTTCCGAAAAGATATTGAAAAATGTATTGAAAAATGTATCCTGTCCATGTGTCATAGATGCCGATGGACTTAATTTACTGAGCAGGAATATAGAGTTATTAAATCAATGTTGTGCACCTGTGATTTTAACTCCACATATGAAAGAAATGTCAAGGCTGACCGGATGGAGTATTGATACGATCATGGAAGATCGCTTCCAGGCACTTGATCAGATCATAAAACAATCTGGACCGGATACAAAATCATCCATAATCTGTGTGTTAAAAGACAGTCGTACTGTTGTCGCACAGACAAATCGGCAGAGATTTGTAAATCTCGCTGGTAATAACTCTATGGCAAAAGGTGGTTCCGGAGACGTTCTCGCCGGAACGATTGCAGGACTTCTTGCACAGCATATGGCACCATTTGAAGCCACTACTGTGGGAGTTTTCCTACATGCCTGTGGTGGAGATGAAGCGAAAAAGAGCAAAGGAAGTTACAGCGTATTAGCCAGAGACCTGATTCAGGGTATGGCCGATGCAATGAAGAATGCAAAGGAGTGCAGATAAATTATGAAACAGTATAACAGAGTATGTGCCCGGATCAATCTGGACGCAATTGCATATAATATGGAACAGATGAAAAATCGCATTGGTCAGGAGGGACGTTTAATAGCTGTTATCAAGACGGATGCATACGGACACGGAGCAGTTCCTCTTGCGGAAATGTTTGAGGAAACGCCTTATATCTGGGGTTACGCTGTAGCATGCATGGGAGAAGCAAGAACTTTAAGAGCACATGGAATCAAGAAACCAATCTTGATTCTTGGCTGTGTTTTTCCTGATGAGTATGAAGAAATGGTTGAAAAAGAAATCCGTGCAGCAGTTTATACAGAAGAGATGGCCAAGGGAATGGCTGATGCTGCCGCAAAGTCAGGAAAGACCGCATTTCTTCACATAAAAATTGATACAGGAATGGGACGAATCGGATTCAAAGTAAGCAAAGAGAGTGTTGAGACAATTTCCAGAATCAGCAAACTTCCTAATATTAAAATGGAAGGAATGTTCACACACTTTGCAAAGGCAGATGAATTTGACAAGTCTTATACATTTACCCAACATGAAAAATTCCTCTGGATGAAAGAACAGTTAGAAAAAAATGGAGTCCAGATCTCCTATTATGATTGTGATAACAGTGCCGGAATTATTGATTTTCCGGATATGAAGCATGATCTTGCCAGAGCCGGGATCTCTATTTATGGAATGTATCCATCAGATGAAGTGAAAAAAGATGCTGTTGACCTGAAACCGGCACTGGAATTAATCAGCCATATCAGCTTTGTAAAGGATGTGGAAAAAGGAACTTCCATCAGTTACGGTGGAACTTTCGTCGCGCCAAAGAAGATGCGGATCGCTACGATTCCCGTCGGATACGGTGACGGATATCCGCGTTCCCTTTCAAATAAAGGCTATGTTCTTATCCATGGAAAACGTGCAGATATTGTAGGAAGAGTCTGCATGGATCAGTTTATGGTAGATGTAACAGAGATTCCGGAAGCAAAATTCATGGATCCGGTTACTCTGGTCGGAAAAGACAAGGACGCCATTATCCGTGTAGAAGATCTTTCTGATCTGAGTGGAAGATTCAATTATGAATTTGTCTGTGATCTGAGCAAGCGTGTTCCGAGAGAGTATTATAAAAACGGTACGATCGTAAAACAGATTGATTATTTCGAATAACCGGAATAATTGAAAGAATCCGGTTGATATGCATACATCCGATAAAACCGGAGATACTTTAGTATGTTCTTAGAAGAAAAACAAAAGGTTCTGAGAAGAATCAGAGAACAAATACGAAAAGTAACTGGAATATCGGAGTGTGAATGAATTGATAATTAAGCGGGGCGACATTTATTACGCAGATCTTAGTCCTGTCGTTGGTTCCGAACAAGGTGGAATCCGGCCGGTACTTATAATACAGAATAACATAGGCAACAGACATAGTCCAACCATCATCTGTGCCGCAATTACGTCGAAGATGAATAAGGCAAAATTGCCGACACATATTGAAATCTGTACAAATGATTATAATATTATGAAAAATTCAGTCATTCTGCTGGAACAGATCCGTACAATTGACAAGAAAAGACTGAGAGAATATGTCTGTCATATCGATCAGGAACGAATGAAAAAAATTGACCAAGCAATAAGAATCAGTCTGGATCTTACTACATAAATCCAACCAAATTCTTTACAGAACAAAAAAAGCGTGGTAAAATCATAAGGATAGTGCTTTACAGAACTTAGTGTGTATCTGTGAATGCAAATGAATTTATATAAAATACATTGATACAATAGAAAAGGAGAATCAGAATATGTCAGGACATTCTAAATTTGCGAATATCAAGCATAAGAAAGAAAAGAATGATGCAGCGAAAGGAAAGATTTTTACAAAGATCGGACGTGAACTTGCAATTGCTGTTAAGGAAGGTGGAAGTGCTGATCCGACAAACAACAGCAGACTTCGTGATGTTATTGCAAAAGCAAAAGCAAACAACATGCCGAATGATACAATCGAGAGAAATATCAAAAAAGCTGCCGGAGAAGGAACTGCTGATAACTATGAGCGTATTACATATGAAGGATATGGACCGAACGGAACCGCTATTATCGTTAAGACTCTTACAGATAACAAGAACCGTACAGCTTCCAATGTAAGAAATGCATTTACAAAGGGATGCGGAAACGTAGGAACACCTGGATGTGTATCTTTCATGTTCGATGAAAAAGGACAGATCATTATTGATAAAGAAGAGTGCGATATGGACTCTGATGATCTTATGATGACTGTACTTGATGCAGGTGCTGAAGACTTTAACGAAGAAGAAGACAGCTACGAAGTATTAACAGCACCGGAAGACTTCAGTGATGTTCGTCTGAAGATGGAAGAAGCCGGAATCCCTATGGTTTCTGCTGAAGTTACAATGATTCCACAGACATATGTTGATCTTACAAAAGAAGAAGATATTAAAAACATCCAGAAAACACTTGATCTTCTTGATGAAGATGATGATGTTCAGGACGTATACCATAACTGGAACGAATAATCAGTTATAAGAAATGGGGGACAATGATGAGTAATTACAAGATGGAAACTAAATGTGTACAGTCCGGTTACAATCCGGGAAACGGTGAACCACGTGTGCTCCCGATCATACAAAGCACAACATTCCGTTACACCAGCAGTGATCAGATGGGAAGACTTTTTGATCTTGAAGAGTCCGGATATTTTTATACAAGACTTCAGAATCCGACGAATGATGCAGTAGCAGCAAAGATCTGTGATATGGAGGGTGGAGTAGCAGCAATGCTGACTTCTTCCGGACAGGCAGCAAACTTTTATGCGATTATGAATATTGCTGAAGAAGGTGATCATATCGTATGCGCATCTGCCTTGTATGGCGGTACATACAATCTGTTTGCTCACACAATCCGTAAAATGGGTGTGAAAGCAACTTTCGTAGACCCAGACTGCACAGAGGAAGAACTGAATGCGGCATTTCAGGAGAATACGAAAGCTGTTTTTGGAGAGACGATTGCCAATCCGGCATTGACTGTTTTTGATTTTGAGAAATTTGCAAAAGCTGCACATGCACATCATGTTCCGTTAATCGTAGATAATACATTTGCAACACCGATTAACTGTCGTCCTTTTGAATGGGGTGCAGATATTGTTACTCATTCAACTACAAAATACATGGATGGACATGCAGCCTGTGTTGGCGGTGCAATCGTTGATAGCGGTAACTTTGACTGGGCTGCTTACGGAGACAAGTTTGCCGGACTTACAACACCGGATGAGACTTATCACGGAATTGTATACACAGAAAAGTTTGGTAAAGCTGCTTATATAACAAAAGCAACATCACAGCTGATGAGAGATCTTGGATCGATCCAGTCTCCACAGAATGCATTTCTTCTGAACCTTGGACTCGAGAGTCTTCATTTGAGAATGCCAAGACATTGTGAGAACGCTGTAAAGATGGCTCAGTATCTCCAGGGACATGAGAAAGTAGCATGGGTTAACTGTCCGTCACTTCCGGGAAGTAAAGATTATGACCTCGTTCAGAAATATATGCCGGATGGAACATGCGGTGTTATTACTTTTGGATTAAAGGGCGGAAGAGAAGCAGCAGTTAAGATGATGGACAAACTGAAACTGGTTGCGATTGTAACTCATGTAGCAGACGCAAGAAGCTGCGTACTTCATCCTGCAAGTCATACACACAGACAGATGAATGAGCAGGAACTGTTGGAAGCAGGTGTACAGCCAGATCTGATTCGTTTCAGTCTTGGAATTGAGAATATTGAAGATCTGATTGCCGATGTAGAACAGGCACTGGAAGATTAATATAAATAACATATGATTCAGGAGGTATGGATTCCCATGATTTTGTATCCATATCTCCTGTTTTTTGTATCCGAATTGTAGGTTTTAAACAGTAATTAGCTCTTTTGCTTAAATTGTGGAGATTGATATGCGGAATTGGATACAATACATATTTCCCCGTATTCTGTGCATTCTAGTAATAGTATTTATTTACTTTCAACAGGAGGCATATTTATATGAGCGAGGAAAAAAAGCAAAAATCAGATGAAATCAAAGAATTTGGTGCGTTAATGTTAAATGAAAATAAAAAGAATTACAAAATTCGTCTTCTGACAATTATAGGTGAAATTGAAGGACATGAAACAGTATCAAATAATACCAAAGCAACAAAGTACGAACATTTACTTCCACAACTGGCTGAAGCTGAAGAAAGCGATGAAGTAGAGGGGGTTCTCATTTTATTAAATACACTGGGTGGAGATGTGGAAGCTGGACTTGCAATTGCGGAGATGATAGCTTCTTTGGGGAAACCAACCGTTTCTCTTGTCCTTGGTGGAAGTCATTCTATTGGCGGTCCTCTTGCTGTTTCGGCAGATTATTCCTTTATTGTACCGACAGGAACCATGGTTGTTCATCCGGTTCGTTCAAACGGTACTTTTATCGGTGTGACACAGAGTCTGAGAAATATGGAACGTACACAGGACAGAATTGCCAGATTTATTGCTACACACTCTAAAATCACAGAAAAACGTCTTGTTGATCTGATGTTGAACCCTACGCAGCTTGTAAAAGATGTAGGAACACTGTTGGAAGGAGAAGAAACTGTAAGAGAAGGGATCATCGACGAAGTCGGAGGCATTCATCAGGCATTTAAAAAACTCTATGAATTGATTGATGAAAAACGGGAAAAACCTTCGGAAATGTAAATATAGAACAAAAAAATGGCATCTGATCAAAGAAATTTTGTAATGACATGAATTTTAATTGATGTTATACTTAAAATAGTATGTATTCAATCTATCGTTTGATTGAATCAGTACAATGGTATAATAATTAAGGGGGAATCAGATGGCTGCAAAATCTACAAATACGAAAAAAAGTTCTACGAACAACACAGCGAAAGCAGCAAAAAATGCAACAACTAAGAAAACATCGACAGCAAAAAAAGCTTCTGCCTCCACAAAGAAAAGTTCTGGCAGTAAGACAAAAAGAACTTCAAATCATATAAATACAGCACAAAGTCAGGAAATCCGTTCAGAGATTCTTCTATTGGGTTCCCTTGCCATCTGTATCCTTCTTATCCTGAGTAATTTTGGTATGGGTGGCATAGCGGGAGGAGCAATTTCTTCTGTAGGATTTGGACTTGTAGGAGCAATGGCATATTTATTTCCATTTGTATTTTTCGGAGCAGTTGCTTTTTATATTTCCAACAAAGGAAATCCTCATGCTTACATAAAAGTAGGTGCCGCAATTGTTCTGGTCATTCTCCTTTGTGGAATTTTAGAATTGATGTTTCATCCATATACTGCCGGGACATCTGTTTTATCTTACTACAAAGATTCCAGTGCTGATAAAAATGCGGGTGGATTACTTGGCGGAATTCTGATCAGTATTTTATGTCCACTGATTGGAGAAGCAGGTACTTATGTTATTTTGATCATTTTCTCAATCATTTGTATCATTCTGGTAACAGAACGTTCTTTATTAGCTCCACTTGGAAGACATGGAAAGAAAGCTTATCAGGAAGTGAAACGGAAACATCAGGAAACTGCTGAGATCCGTACACTGGAGCGGGATGCCCGCAAAGAGGCACTTGCGTTGAAGCAAAGAGAAAAAGTCGAAACTTTACAGGCAGATGCATCTTCTCCAAGTGAGAAAAAGAAACGCACAAAGCGGACAGACCTTAAAGCATCAGGTATTACGTTCGCCACAACGCTTCTTTCAGAGGAAGAATCACCTGTTGGTGGCTTTGGGCGGACTCCAAAATCACCTGAAATGACAGAACTTGTCCCGGAGAAAGAGCCGAATTCAAAAGATCTGACGGATTCCTTTGAAGATCATTTTGTCATTAACAGAGCAGAACCGGCAATGGATGTACCAGAAGAGATTCCGTTTGACGATGCACTGCATCTTGAACCGGTACAGACACCCGCTTCCCGACAAGAAAACGAGATGAGTTCTGAACATGATCCGGCTGCGGATCCTATGATTGAAAATAGCCCGGAGATAAAACAGGAGCATTCCAGAAAAAGCAGCAAAAAAGATGCGCAGGCGGTTGCCGCAGAGACAGCCAGTGTAGAACAGACCATACGGGAACAGGAGCAAAAACCACGGTCGGTTTATCATACACCTCCGCTGAATCTGTTAAAGAAGGGGAAGAAAGGCGGCGGTGATTCGGATGAACACCTTCGTGCCACGGCTTTAAAACTGGAACAGACACTACAGAATTTTGGAGTTGGAGTACATGTAACAAACGCAAGCTGTGGTCCATCTGTTACAAGATATGAACTTCAACCGGAACAGGGCGTAAAAGTAAGCCGGATTGTTGGACTTGCAGATGATATCAAGTTAAATCTTGCAGTTGCAGATCTAAGAATTGAAGCTCCAATCCCTGGTAAAGCCGCGGTCGGTATCGAAGTTCCGAACAGTGAAAATACAGCGGTTATGCTGGGAGATCTGCTGGAGTCAAAAGAGTTCAAAAACAGTAAATCGCCAATTTCATTTGCAGTTGGTAAAGATATTGCCGGAAAGGTTGTTGTGACTGATATTGCCAAGATGCCGCATCTTCTTGTTGCAGGTGCAACGGGATCCGGTAAATCTGTCTGCATCAACACTCTGATCATGAGTGTTATTTATAAGGCAGATCCTGATGATGTTAAACTGATCCTTGTCGATCCAAAAGTTGTGGAACTAAGTGTATATAACGGAATTCCACATCTGATGATTCCGGTTGTCACAGATATGAAGAAGGCGGCAGGTGCTTTGAACTGGGCAGTTGCTGAGATGGAAAAGCGTTACAAACTTTTTGCACAGTACAATGTACGTGATTTAAAGGGCTTTAATGAAAAGGTCAAACATGGGGAAACCGGACCGGAGATTCAGAAAAAGCTTCCTCAGATTGTAATTATCATTGACGAGCTTGCTGATCTTATGATGGTTGCTCCGGGAGAAGTAGAAGGTGCTATCTGTCGTCTGGCACAGTTGGCCAGAGCAGCGGGACTTCATTTGATTCTTGCAACACAGAGACCATCTGTAAATGTTATTACCGGATTGATCAAAGCAAACATGCCTTCCCGAATTGCTTTTTCTGTATCATCAGGTGTCGATTCAAGGACAATTATCGACATGAATGGTGCCGAAAAGCTCCTGGGAAAGGGAGACATGCTCTTTTATCCATCCGGATATCCAAAACCTGTCAGGGTGCAGGGATCTTTCGTTTCGGACGAAGAAGTTCAAAAAGTTGTTGATTATTTGATTGACAAGAACGGAAATACCTCGTACAGTAATGAACTAGAAGAACAGATTTCAAGCAGCGCAGATCTTCCGGGGCAGGGGATGCTTCCGGGACAACAGGACAGCGAGAACAGCAGGGATGTCTATTTTGCAGATGCAGGGAATCTGATCATCGACAAGGAAAAAGCATCGATTGGTATGCTTCAGAGGATGTTCAAGATTGGTTTCAACCGTGCTGCCAGAATTATGGACCAGCTATGTGAAGCCGGTGTTGTAGGTCCGGAGGAAGGAACAAAACCAAGAAAAGTGCTTATGACAAAAGAAGAATTTGCAGAATATATGCAGAATCAGACTTCGTAAAATCTAAAAACACCAAAAGTGATACAAAGGAGAGGGAAAGATGAAAACAGATATTCAGATTGCACAGGAAGCAGAAATGAAACACATCAAAGAGGTAGCGGTACAGGCCGGTATTTCAGAAGATGAACTTGAATTTTATGGAAAATATAAGGCAAAACTTTCCGATGAACTCTGGAACAGAATCAAAGATAACGAGGATGGAAAGCTTGTACTTGTAACGGCAATCAATCCTACTCCGGCCGGAGAGGGTAAGACTACAACATCTGTAGGTCTCGGACAGGCATTTGCAAAACTTGGAAAAAAAGCAATGATCGCACTTCGCGAGCCATCTCTCGGACCATGTTTCGGAATCAAAGGTGGAGCAGCCGGTGGCGGATATGCCCAGGTCGTTCCTATGGAAGATCTGAACCTGCATTTTACAGGAGATTTTCATGCGATCACTTCAGCAAACAACCTTCTTGCAGCAATGCTCGATAATCATATCCAGCAGGGAAATACACTTGGCATTGATCCAAGACAGGTTGTATGGAAACGTTGTGTCGATATGAATGATCGTGTTCTCAGAAATATTGTTGTCGGACTTGGACGCAAAACAGACGGTATGGTCCGTGAAGATCATTTTGTCATTACAGTGGCATCTGAGATCATGGCGATCCTCTGTCTTGCAGATGATCTTGCTGATCTTAAACGCAGACTTGGAAGAATCATTGTTGCTTACAATTTCAAGGGAGAACCTGTTACAGCAGATGATCTTCAGGCAACAGGTGCTATGGCTGCACTTCTGAAAGATGCGATCAAGCCAAACCTGATCCAGACACTTGAGCATACACCGGCATTAGTACATGGCGGTCCATTTGCAAACATTGCACATGGCTGCAATAGTGTACGTGCAACAAAGATGGCTCTGAAGTTAAGTGACATCACTGTCACAGAAGCCGGATTTGGTGCAGATCTTGGCGCTGAGAAATTCTTTGATATCAAATGCCGTATGGCAGGTCTGAAACCAGACGCAGTAGTTTTAGTTGCAACAGTACGTGCATTAAAGTATAACGGTGGCGTTGCAAAGGCTGACCTTGCAGAAGAGAACCTGGATGCCCTTGCAAAAGGTATTGTAAATCTTGAGAAACATATTGAAAATATTCAGAAATACGGTGTACCGGTAATCGTTACACTGAATTCATTTGTAACAGATACGGATGCTGAAAATGCATTTATTGAAAAATTCTGTCGTGAACGCGGATGCGAGTTTGCCCTCTCAGAAGTGTGGGAGAAAGGCGGAGAAGGCGGTGTAGATCTTGCGCAGAAGGTTCTTGAGACACTTGAGACAAAAGAAAGTGATTTCCATACGCTTTATAATGATGAGCTTTCTCTGAAAGACAAGATCCGTACAATCGCACAGGAGATTTACGGCGCACATGATGTTGTATATGAACCTGCAGCTGAGAAACAGCTCGCCAAGATTGAATCTATGGGATTTGGTTCTTTCCCGATCTGTATGGCAAAGAATCAGTATTCTCTTTCAGATGACGCTACAAAGCTTGGAAGACCTGAAAACTTTGATATTCATATCCGCGAGGTATATGTAAGTGCAGGAGCCGGTTTTGTTGTCGCACTGACGGGCGCTGTTATGACAATGCCTGGACTTCCAAAAGTTCCTGCTGCAAACGGAATCGACGTTACAGATGACGGAAAGATCACCGGACTTTTCTAAAGTTTTTTATGATTGGCTGCCGGTCATAGTATTTTTTGACCGGCAATGCCAATTGTTTTCATGGAGTTAGATAATTAATTAAGGAGATACACATGGCACAGTTGATAGATGGTAAATTAATCTCTCAGCAGATTAAAGATGAGTTGAAAGAAGAAGTCGCACAGTTTAAGGCAGAAGGCATTGATATTTGCCTTGCTGTTATTCAGGTGGGAAGTGATCCGGCTTCTTCTGTATATGTCAGAAACAAGAAAAAGGCATGCGCCTATATCGGGGTAGAATCCAGATCATATGAACTTCCGGAAGAGACTTCGGAAGAAGAACTGATTAAGTTAGTAGAAGAGTTAAATGCGGATGAAAGCGTAAACGGAATTCTTGTACAGCTTCCGGTACCGGATCATATTGATGAAGATAAGATCATCCGTACAATTTCACCGAATAAGGATGTGGATGGATTCCATCCTGTAAGTGTTGGAAGACTCTGGATCGGAGAAAAAGGATTTTTATCCTGTACTCCGGCCGGAATCATTCAGCTTTTGAAAAGATCCAATATTTCGATTGAAGGAAAAGAATGTGTGATCATTGGGCGAAGCAATATCGTCGGTAAACCAATGGCAGCCCTTTTGCTTCGTGAAAATGGAACTGTAACCGTTGCACATTCCCGAACAAAAGATCTTAAAGAAGTAGCAAAACGAGCAGATATCCTGATTGTTGCAATTGGAAAAGAGCGTTTTATCACATCTGAATATATCAAAGAGGGAGCTGTTGTCATCGATGTAGGAATGCATCGTGATGAAGCGAACCATCTTTGCGGAGATGTTGATTTTGCGGATGTTGAACCTCATTCTTCTGCAATCACGCCGGTGCCGGGTGGTGTTGGTCCAATGACAATTGCGATGCTGATGAATAATTGTGTTGAAACAGTTCGTAAGTAGGAGGAACTTGTAAATGAGGTGTACACATTGCGGAGCAAATATACCAGACGATCAGTTGATTTGTCCCGTATGCGGTGCTGAAGTACAGATTGTACCAGATTATAACCCTCTGGAAGACGTACTCGCACGCGAAGTGAAAGGCTCAGTAGCCGGAGCTACACGTCAGATCCAGGCAGATGTAGTCCGCAGGCAGAATATGAGCCAAAACCAACAGAACAGAAATCGGCAAGATCAACGATCAAATCCTAGTTCCACACGCGTCTTAAGCCAGGCGGAACTGGATAAAGTAAGAGAAGAGCGAAGAGAACAGCTACGACGCCAGAGAGCGCAAAGACAACGTCAGAAAACAGATGCAAAGCGTTATCAGGATGCCCGTCAGTCAGCAGAGAATCTGCGCCGGACATCTACTGAGAGCAGACGCCTGCAGCAGATCAAAAAACAAGAGGCTGCCAGAAAAAAACGCCAAAAATTACTTACGGTTTTTTTCCTGCTCATTCTTCTGGTTGGTGTCGGAATTTATATCGGATATCAGAATTCCTATACAGGCATGATCAAAAAAGGGAATGCCGCACTGCAGAATAGCAACTATACTTCTGCAGAGAATTATTTTAACAGAGCAATTATAAAGGATAAATCAAAGGCAGAGGCTTATACCGGACTTGCTAATATCTATGTTGCCCAGGATGATCTGGACAGTGCAGAGAGCGTCTATCTCAACGCACTGGAGACACAACCGTCGAATGTAAATCTCTATAAAGCTGCAGTAAAATTCTATGAAAAAACAGAACAGCCGAATAAGATTTCTGATCTCCTGCAAGATTGTGAAGATAAGAATGTATTATCTGCTATGAATGATTATGTTTCATCTGCTCCTGAATTCAGTTTGAAAGAAGGAACCTATGATGAAGTACAGCAGGTAACATTAACATCTGCTACAGACGGAACGATTTATTATACAACAGATGGTTCTGATCCGACGGAGTCAAGTACAGAATACAAAGAAGCTGTTTTGCTTCAGTCCGAAGGTGACACAGAGATCCGTGCAATTGCTGTTAATAAAAAGGGAATACCAAGCGCTGTTTCCAGTGCAAAATATTCCATTGAATTTCCACTTGTAGACGCTCCGGCAGTTTCTCCATCAACCGGACAATATAGTACAGCCACTCAGATCACGATTACGGTACCGGATGGATATACGGCATACTACACGATGGACGGTTCAACTCCAACCGCATCCTCTGAGAAATATACTGACCCGATTGATATGCCAGAAAATTCACAAACAACTTTTTCAGCAATTCTCGTGAACGATAAAAATGGAAAAGCAACGGAAGCAACAACACGAAACTATATTACTACATATTAAGTAAACTGTGTAAAGTAACTAGAAAGCAACCTTGATTTTGGAAAATATTATGTAAATTTTCCAAAATAGGGTTGCTTTTTTTAGCATACAGAGTTATAATAATATCTGTTAAAAAAATAACAATACTACATAAAAAAGGAGAGATTTGTTATGAGTAGATTTTGCTTACCAAGAGACATTTATCATGGAAAAGGATGTCTGGAAGAACTGAAGAACCTGAAAGGAAAGAAAGCCATTCTTGTAGTTGGTGGCGGTTCTATGAAACGTCAGGGATTCCTGGATAAAGCAGTTAATTATCTGAAAGAAGGCGGAATGGAAGTTCAGCTGTTTGAAGGTGTTGAGCCAGATCCGTCAGTTGAGACTGTTATGAAAGGTGCAGAAGCAATGCGTGCTTTCGAGCCGGATTGGATCGTTGCTATGGGTGGTGGATCACCAATCGATGCAGCGAAAGCTATGTGGGCATTCTATGAGTACCCGGAGATCTCCTTTGAAGACCTGATCACACCATTCAGCTTCCCGGAACTGAGACAGAAAGCTAAATTTGCAGCAATTCCTACAACTTCAGGAACAGCTACAGAGGTTACAGCATTCTCAGTTATCACAAACTATCAGACTGGTGTGAAATATCCACTGGCTGACTTCAACATCACACCAGATGTTGCAATCGTTGATCCTGACCTTGTTGCAGGACTCCCGGTTAAACAGGTTGCATATACAGGTATGGATGCTCTTACACATGCAATTGAAGCATATGTATCCACACTGAACGGACCTTTCACAGATCCACTTGCACTGCAGGCAATTGAGATGGTTCTTGATTATCTGCCAGGATCTTACAAATGTGATATGGTTGCAAGAGAGCAGATGCATTATGCACAGTGCCTTGCAGGAATGGCATTCTCTAATGCATTACTTGGTATCGTTCATTCAATGGCTCATAAAACAGGTGCTGCATTCTCTACAGGACATATTCCGCACGGATGTGCTAACGCAATTTACCTTCCATACGTTATCAAATACAACGCAAAAGACGTTGTAGCTGCAAAACGTTATGCTGAAATCGCACGCAGAATGGGACTTGCCGGAACATCTGAGCAGGCTCTGATCAACAGCCTTGTTGAGAAGATTGATGAGTTCAATGTAAGACTGAACATTCCTAAGACTCTGAAAGACTTCGGAATCAATGAAGAAGAATTCAAAGAAAAAGTTGACAAGATTGCAGAACTGGCTGTAGGAGATGCCTGTACAGGATCCAACCCACGTGCAATCGATCCTGCTGCTATGGCTAAACTTCTTACATGTACATACTACGGAACAGAAGTTGATTTCTAAAATCAAAAATTAATAAAGGTTTCAGTGTTCTTATAAAATAAGATAACGCTGTAAACTTGTCTTAAACAATACGGGTAGATGCATGAAATTGTGTGTCTACCCGTATGTTTTACTTGAATTCATAGCTGAAGTGTCGTATTATTAACAAAGAGCGAGTTGTTATTGTTTACACAATGTTTGAAGACAATAACGTCGATTTATTTACAAGGAGGAGAAACATGTATAAGATATTAAAAGCTGAAAAACTGGCTGATAAGATTTATCTGATGGATGTTCATGCACCACGTGTAGCAAGCCACTGTCAGCCTGGTCAGTTTGTCATCGTTAAAATGGACGAGAAAGGCGAACGTATTCCGCTGACAATCTGTGATTATGACAGAGAAGCAGGAACAATCACAATCGTCTTCCAGGAAGTTGGAGCTTCTACAACGAAAATGGGGGAACTTAAAGCAGGAGACAGTTTCCGTGACTTCACGGGTCCACTCGGATGCGCTTCTGAGTTTGTTCATGAAGACCTTGAGTCCCTTAAGAATAAGAAGATGCTGTTTGTAGCCGGTGGAGTTGGGGCTGCTCCGGTTTACCCACAGGTAAAATGGTTGAAAGCACACGGAATCGATGCTGATGTTATCGTTGGTGCTAAGACAAAAGATATGCTGATCCTTGAAGATCAGATGGAAGCTGTTGCAGGCAACTACTACCCATGTACAGATGACGGTTCTTACGGACACGCAGGAATGGTTACAACTATGGTAGAAGAACTTGTAAACAACGGAAATAAATACGATGTCTGCGTTGCAATCGGACCGATGATCATGATGAAATTCGTCTGTCTCTTAACAAAGAAACTTGAGATTCCGACAATCGTCAGCATGAACCCGATCATGGTAGACGGAACAGGTATGTGTGGTGCCTGCCGTCTTCAGGTTGGTGATGAGATCAAATTTGCATGCGTTGACGGACCAGAGTTCGACGGACACCTTGTTGACTTTGATCAGGCAATGAAGAGAAGCCAGATGTACAAATCTGAAGAAGGACGCGCAATGCTGAAGCTTCAGGAAGGCGATACACATCACGGCGGATGCGGACATTGTGGAGGTGACGAATAATGGCTGATATGATGAAAAAAGTACCTGTAAGAGAGCAGGATCCAAAAGTACGTGCAACAAACTTTGAAGAAGTTTGTCTCGGTTATAACAAAGAAGAAGCAATGGAAGAGGCTACAAGATGCCTTAACTGTAAGAATGCAAAATGTATCCAGGGCTGTCCTGTATCCATCAACATTCCGGCATTTATCCAGCAGGTAAAAGAAGGAAATATCGAAGAAGCTTACAAGATCATTGGTAAATCCAGTGCACTTCCGGCTATCTGTGGACGTGTTTGCCCGCAGGAATCCCAGTGTGAAGGAAAATGTATCCGTGGAATCAAAGGTGAGCCTGTTTCTATCGGAAAACTGGAGCGTTTCGTTGCTGACTATGCACTTGAGAACGATATCAAACCAGAAGGTGCTGAGACTATGAACGGTCACAAAGTAGCCGTTATCGGTTCTGGTCCGTCCGGACTTACATGTGCCGGAGACCTTGCAAAACTCGGATACGATGTAACAGTATTCGAAGCATTACATGAGCTCGGTGGAGTACTTGTATATGGTATTCCTGAGTTCCGTCTTCCAAAACAGAAAGTCGTTGCAAAAGAGATCGAGAAAGTAAAAGAGCTCGGTGTTAAATTCGAGACAAACGTTGTTATTGGTAAATCCACAACAATCGATCAGCTGATGGAAGAAGAAGGATTCGAGGCAGTATTCATCGGATCCGGTGCCGGACTTCCAATGTTCATGGGAATTCCGGGAGAGAATGCAAACGAAGTATTCTCCGCAAATGAATACCTGACAAGAAGTAACCTGATGAAAGCTTTCCGTGATGATTACGATACACCGATCGCTGCCGGTAAGAAAGTAGCCGTTGTTGGTGGTGGTAACGTAGCTATGGATGCTGCAAGAACAGCTCTTCGTCTCGGCGCAGAAGTTCATGTAGTATACAGAAGAAGTGAAGCAGAGCTTCCTGCAAGAGCAGAAGAAGTTCATCATGCAAAAGAAGAAGGAATCATCTTCGATCTTCTTACTAATCCGAAGAAGATCAACGTTGACGAGAACGGTAATATCACAAGCATGACAGTGATCAAGATGGAACTTGGCGAACCAGATGCATCCGGAAGAAGACGTCCGGTTGAGATTGAGGGCTCTGAGTACGACATCGAAGTAGATACAGTTATCATGTCTCTTGGTACATCACCGAACCCGCTGATCTCTTCTACAACAAAAGGTCTTGAGACAAACCGCAGAAAATGTATCGTTGCAGAGGAAGAGAATGGACAGACATCTAAAGAAGGTGTATTCGCTGGTGGAGATGCTGTTACAGGAGCTGCTACAGTTATCCTTGCTATGGGAGCTGGTAAAGCAGGTGCCAAAGGTATCGATGAATATCTGAGAAATAAATAATAGAAGGAAGATTGTACATAGGAGCATAAGCTTCTTTAAGAAAATCGGAATTTAAAAACAGAATATCCTGACAGGATGCAGAAAAATCTGTGCTTGTCAGGATATTTTTTTATATATTAGGAAAGTCCTTTCCTAATATATAAAGAACGCTCCGCTCAGGATGCGCACTGCGGCGTATAAGGTAGAGGTGTCGCAGGCGCAAGAATGTGCCGAAGCACATTCTTTGTTCTATATATATTTTAAATAACTGGAAATTTCAAGGTAATAGAGTAAGAATCGGATTCAATATTTACCTGACAAAGTCCATTCATCTGATGCATCATAGCATGTATATTTTTTACACCAATGCCTGTCCCGTGTACAAATTGATCAGGAACAGCGATCGTATTTTGGATGGTAATACAGGCAGATGTCTTAGTGTATTCAGAAATCAGAAAAACTGGCAGATCAGGATGGGCATATTTTTTAATATTAGAAACAAGATTATTAATAATCCGTCCAGCAAAATCTGTGCATATTTGTATCTGTACCGGTTCCCAGTAGAGTTTTTCTATAGAAACATGATATCCGTCCATTTCCAGTAATCCACATAGTTCGGAAAGGTATTCTCCTAATGCATATTCTACATTTTCCGGCTCCTCTAATTTCATAGGATTCTCTGAGTTGATTAGAAAAAAATCAAAGAGCTGGTTAGATAAATCACGTATCTGTGTTGTCTTGACATAAGCTTTACTAATGTAGTCTGTGCATTCATTCAAGGAGTTTTGCTTTCTAGCAATTTCTAAAAATGTCATAAGACCAGTTAAAGGTGTTCTTAAGTCATGAGCCATACTAAGTACAAGCTGGTCCTGGGCAGATTTCATTTGAGCTTCCTTTAGTTGCTTTTCAATCAAGGAAAGACGCATTTCGTTTAAGCCATGTGCAAGAGTGGCCAATTCATCATTTCCCTTTATAGGAATTTCGTAGTCTAATGCACCCGATTCAATTTGTGTTACACCAGAACTTAGCTGTTGAATATAGTTCACCTTTTTTCCGATTCCAATAGCGAAAAGTAAGATCCATAGAAAAATACTGATAAATGCGGCAGCTATATAGTATAACAGATAATACTTCAATTCATAATTCGCATAAATGTAAACGTCTGCATCTCCATCAGAAAAAGATACAGTATGAAAATATTGCCAATTGTAATGTAAAGTATCCGATTCAGAAGTATTTCCCAGAACGATAGAGTTTGAATAGGTACTGTCATAGATTAATACTCGTTCGCGAGAAATAGTAAAATGCCGAATTCCCTTTTGATGAGCCCAATCGCCAAGTTGGTCGGTATCTGTTGCAGCAAGCTTTTTCTTATGAACAAATTCTGTGAGCTCATTAATGTACGATGTTTCTGAATTATAGATGAAATTTGAACTGGCAAAATATTCACTTAGCAAAGTTGTTCCTACCTGAAAAAGGATCAAAAAGAGAATAAGAGCTGCTGCAAGACCAGATAAAACTAAGAAAATGATTTCTTTCGTAAGACTGTTGCGTTTTAATTTAACCAAGACGATACCCCTTTCCCCAAACAGTTTGAATAATTTTAGGCTTTTGAGGATTTTCTTCAATTTTTGTCCGAAGATTTCTTATATGTACCATAATAGTATTAGCCGAAGTACTTATAAAAGGTTCTTCCCAAATACTTTCATAGAGATTTTGAAGAGAAAATATTTTAGTGGGGTACTGTATTAATAAAAGCAATATTTTGTACTCTATTTCGGTTAATTGAATTTCATTCCCTTGTTGGAACACAATGTTTTTTGTAGAATTGATGCGTATCTGATGGGTTTCAATCCACTCTTCTTTCTGAATTTGCAATATTTCTCGATCATAAACCTGATGACGGCGCAGAAGAGCTCTGACTCTTGCGAAAAGTTCAGTATAAGAGAATGGTTTTATAAGATAATCATCTGCTCCGGCCATAAATCCAATTAATTTGTCGGATTCTTTTGATTTGGCAGTTAAAAAAAGAATCGGAACATAAGAAATTTTTCTGATTTCTTCACAAGTCTTCAATCCTGAGATGCCAGGCATCATAATATCGAGAATGACTAGATTTGTGTTCGGAGTGAGTTTTTTCAGTCCATCTGCACCATTTGAAGCTTCTTCAACGGAATAACCTTCTCCTTCCAATAAAATTTTTACTCCTTCTCGAATATCTTTGTCGTCTTCAATGATTAATATATTTTTTTCCATGAATGTCTCCTAATATTTATTATTGTAAAAAATTTAAGATAAAAGCATTAAATTATAATGTCTGCTGATTAGTTACTACCCAAAACATACTATGAAAAGTAGTGCAGAGCGGTCTATATTTTATGCATTTTATAAATTAGTAGGCTTATTTATAATACCATAACAATGAATAAGAGAGAATAGACTTAAGAATTCTTCAGATTTCTTAAGATAAAACTTAAGGAGTTTTTGATAAATTAAAGAAGAATTAATTGGTTCACCGGGAAATTCAGTTAGTTACATTGGAAGATTATGTGATGAAGGAGAGAGAAAATAATGAAATGTTTTAGGAAGTTTATATGCTTTGGTTTGGCAACAATTATGATGTGTACAGTTGGACAACCAGTTTATGCATCAAATAATGAAGATAGCTATACTCAAGTGAGTGAAATTAATGATATTGAAATGCCAGAAGATTCAGCAGTTAATTATACTGAACAAAGAGAAGATGGCTTGTATTATATAACAGAAAAAATTAATGGAAGCAATATTGAAAGCACATTTTATAAAATTGACGGAGAGGAAAAAATTTTAGAATCTAGTATATTAAGTACTGTTCAAGAAGGAAAAGTTACATGTATTGAAACTAACAGTAATGGTGATGTGGAACAGTATACTATTTCTGTGGATCAAGAAGACCTAATACAAGCGGCAGATAATGAAAAACTTGCAAGAAGTAAAACGTATCTTCGAACGGATAAGTATGGCATTTCACTTGTAGGGAAAAAAGTCACAATAGCAATTGCAGCAGGAGCAATTGTAGCAGTAACACCATATGTAAGCCTATCAATAGCAACAAAGATTATTGTTTCAGCAATTGCAGGAGGTGCAGGATCAGGTGTGACAGCATTACCAGATTATTTATATGTAACAAGTAAGGTCTACAGATCAAAAACTTCAGGGAAAATATATACAAGATATGAGAACAAATATTATTTAAATTCTGCACGTACAAAATATGTGGGTTCTTGGACTTTTAGTAAACGGTTGGGACATTAAATATGAAAAGAGCAATGCAAGAAATTATTAGAATTTTATTAATATTAACTATTCAAATTCTGATTAGTGTTCTTTTATCTTGTTTAATAGATGAAAAATGGAATTTTAAAAACCTATTTTGGAATTATGGTTTTATAATATTTTGGAGTAGTTATATTGTTGTTAGTATAAGCATTAGAATTGCAAAAAAAATAAGAAATAGACTAATTTTAAGAGAGAAAAAATGAAAAAAAGAAATTTAGCTATATGTATTGTGGGAATGGCATTTTGTTATATATTAACCATATCGGATGTAACAACATATGCGGCTGAAAATACAGATGATAGTATTCAAACAGAGACAAATTATTGGAATGGCAATGAGAGCGAAAAAACATTTTCTGAAAATACAGAAAAAGGAATCTTGACAACAAAATATAGAGTAAGTGTAAGTAAGGCAACTATGAGATCAGGACCTGGGACAAGTTACACATCTTTGGGAATTTTATATAAAAATGATATTGTTTGGGTTAGATCTATTAATGAAGGATGGGCTAAGTTTAAAGTTAATAACAAATGGCATTATATTTCTACAAAATGTATAAGAAAAGATGAATAAAGAGGTAAATCGAAATGAAAAAAATAAGATTGATAATAGGAATGTTGGTATTTGCGTTAGGAATATCTAATTCTTCGCTTTCTATTTTTGCAGCAGAATTAGATAATGAGAACGAACAGAAGATAGTATCTGAAATAGGAGGTAATCTAATAAATTCAGAAGACGTTCCAGAGGGAGTAATACCTATTAAATTTTCAAATGTTGAACAAACGCAAAAATATCTTTCACTTGTAACTGAAATGACAAGCGAAGGCAAATTTTTAGATCTTTCTCCAAAGATATTTAATAAACTTTATGATGAAACTAATAATATTATAGATTTTTCAAATTATAATATTACAGAAGCTGATTTTACAGAACCAACTTTTTCAAATGAAAATATTGCGAATGTTGCTGTTTATTCCAATACAGGTGTTAAAAGCAAAAAACTTAGTGTTACAGCGGGACAGTCAATGACGCTTTATGCAAAATATACCTATGCAAATTCAAAATTTAAGTCTATTACAAGTGTGACGAGCTCTTATAGCGGACTGACAATAGGTAATAAATGGAAGCAAGATACATATTCTAGCAAAATAACAAATTCAGGAAAAAATTTGTCTGTAACGGTTTATGGACATTATGATCATTATATTTTGATTAATAGTTCTTTGACGCATATTTCAACTTCTAATGCAAAGTACAGTGCAAGTTGGAATTATTAAGAACATTACAACAAAAGTAAAAAATAGCATGGAATAAGAATTAAAATAGTAGATAAAATTAGTGATATTAAAAATCTCTTATATATGCTATGATATTTCACGAAAAAGGTGGAATATTATACGAGGGAGGTAAGAATATGATAAATTTGATTTACACAATCATAAATATTGCATTAATTATAGTTATTGTAGCTCTTATTGTTTATTTTATAAGAAAGAAGAATAGATAATAGGTGAATATCGAGAAGAAATCGGCATAAAGGACAATAAACTCCATAGATATTTTGAATGTATTAGCTTTTCAACCCGAAAGCTGAACTGTTACCCATTTTATCAGCAATTTTGCTCAAATTAGATGACAACCTGTTCGAAGATATGGTAAAATAATAAACCAAATGTTTGCAAATTTCCATAGAGTTCTATTAAAAAGAGAACCCTATGGAAATTTGTCATACATTTCAATAAACCTAAGAAGCAAAAATCTATTTTGGGGGAAATATAAAACATATGACGAATTATAACAGCAATGACAATCGATTTGATGGAAGATGCTTCCTTGAAGATGTTGAGATAAAGTTACAAAAACGACTGGAAGAAATAGGGCAGTCTCTCTCTGATGGACAGAAAGAGATTGATAACATGCAGGAATATTACTGGGAAAATTATACGGAGATGGATGAGTATGGTTACGAAGATTACGATAATCAGCAGGCACTCCTTCATCAGGTCAACGCTAATAATGAGAAGTTGCAATTAAAACATAGATTTGAGAAAATGTTAGATGCACCTTTTTTCGGACGTGTCGATTTTATGTATGATGGAGATGACGAACCGGAACCGTTTTATATTGGAATCGGAAATTTTGCTGAAAAGAACGGTATGCAGCCGCTGATCTACGACTGGAGAGCTCCGGTCAGCAGTTTGTTTTATGATTATGATAAAGGCTCTGCAAGCTATGAGGCTCCTGCCGGAAGACTGGATGGAGAGATTCTTTCAAAATGGCAGTTTAAGATTCAGAATGGAGAACTTGTCTATGCCTTTGAGAGTGATACAAAGATCGATGATGATATTCTGAAAAAAGAACTTGGAACAAACAGTGATGTAAAATTAAAAAATATCGTCCGCACGATCCAGAAAGAACAGAATGCAATTATCCGAAATACGAAAGATCGAATCCTTGTAATCCAGGGAGCTGCCGGAAGTGGAAAAACTTCGATTGCTTTACACCGAATTGCATATCTTTTATATCATGAACGCGACACTCTGAAATCATCCAACATACTGATTCTTTCACCGAACAGCGTATTTGCAGATTATATCTCACATATTCTCCCAGAATTAGGAGAAGAGAATATCCGTGAGATGAGTTTTGATCTCTACGCCTACAAAGAGCTTCGAAAAGGTGTCGCAGCAGACTGTGAGGATCGTTATGATCAGTTGGAACGTCGGATGAAGTTTCCGGATGAATCAGCTCAGAATCGTTTTGACTGGAAACAATCCAAAGATTTTATTGGTGAAATAGAAGGTTTCCTTGCGATTCTGGAAGATCGTCTGATGGAATTCAAAGAAATTGAGTTCCGTGGAATGACATTGACAGAAGAAGACTTGATCCAATTGTTCTATTATAAATTCACAGAGACTCCGTTATTGAAACGTATGGATGCTGTAAAAGACTATTTTATCGATTCCTGGGAAACTCTGAAAGGCAGAAATATTTCAGAGGATGATCAGGAGATGCTTCAGATGAAGTTCGACAAGATGTACACAACGAAAGATATTTACACCATTTATAATTGGATGCTTGATGACTGTGATTGTGATCTGTTGCCGGAAGTTCCGTACGAAAAACGAAAGCTCCCTTATGAAGATGTATTTCCTATGCTTTATCTTAAATATCGTCTTTCCGGTGGGAATTCAACTCATAAGAACATTAAACATCTTGTCATTGATGAAATGCAGGACTACACTTATCTGCAATACACCATCCTGGAATCCTTGTTTCATTGTAGAATGACTATTCTTGGAGACCGTGCACAGACACTGGATACAAAGCAACAGGATGTACTGAGATTTCTCCCTAAATTACTTGGACGTGAGATCCGAACGATTGAAATCAAAAAGAGTTACCGGAATACATTAGAAATTGCCCGGTATGCGGAAAAAGTCAGTGGAGTATCTGATCTTGAGTTACTGGACCGCCATGGAAAAGAAGTCGTAGAAAAGACATTTAACACAGATACGGAATTGCTTGATGAACTTGTCTGTCATTTAAAATGTCCGGGAGACTTTGAAACTGCTGCCCTGATCACAACAACAGAAGAAGAAGCTTTTGACTTAAGCCGTCTCCTGAAACTGCGTGGTATCAACGTATCCTATGTGGATCGTAACAGTTCCGCATTTAAGAAAGGACTCACAGTAACCACATTTTATCTTGCAAAAGGGCTGGAATTTGACCAGGTTTTCGCACTTCGCGGTGCAAAAGAAAATCCGCTTAAAAATCAGGCGGAATATATTTGCGCAACAAGAGCTCTTCACGAACTCTATGTTTACGAAATTGCTGACAGCTTATCAAAATAACAGTTGACAGGCATGCATGATTAAAATTTATTCAGAAAGAACAGAAAAATGAAGATTACATTAATAACCGTAGGAAAGATAAAAGAAAAATATCTGCGAGATGCAATTGCAGAATACAGCAAGCGATTAAGCCGATACTGCAAACTGGAGATTATAGAAGTAGCTGATGAAAAGACACCTGACCATGCAAGTGATGTCGTGGAAAATACAATTCGCGATAAAGAAGCTGAACGTATTATGAAGTATGTAAAAGAGGATACCTATGTGATCACTCTTGAGATTAACGGAAAGCTTCTTAGTTCTGAAGAACTTTCTGCAAAAATCAATCAACTTGGAATTCAGGGAACAAGCCATATCACATTTATCATTGGCGGATCCATTGGTTTGGGCAAAGAAGTGCTCGCAAGATCGAACTATGCATTAAGCTTTTCCAAGATGACCTTTCCACACCAGTTGATGCGGGTCATTCTGTTAGAGCAGATATACAGAAGTTATCGGATCATCAACGGTGAACCTTATCATAAATAGAGATCTGTCACAGAAAACAACTGGTATAGGACATCGTGATATATTCATATACTGATGACAAAGGATTTTTATATAAAAAACTTCAATGAACCGAGAGCAGATCAAAGAAAAGATGGCATCCGCAATGGATCTCCCAAAAGATGTGATTCAGAATGCTTCTGTTATAACCATTTTAGGACGAAATGAATTATGTATTGAAAATTATCGGGGCATTATTGAATACACAGATGCACTGATCCGTGTGCAGACGCGGGCAGGACAGATCAGGATCCAGGGAAAACGACTCCGGATTCAATACTACACAAATGATGAGATGAAAGTAACTGGAGCATTATCATCTTTAGAATTTACCGAGGGGAGGAATCCGGGGTGATTCATTGCCTGATCCGCTACTTGTCCGGTTATGTGAAGATTCAGATCAAAGGATACTCCCCAGAACGATTTCTGAATCTCTGCTGTTATCACCGCATCCGATTCTGGGGATTGACCCGTATCGAAACAAATTATGAATTATACTTGAGTTTATCTGATTTTCGAAAGATTCGTCCTTATGTCAGAAAAACACATACAAAAGTCATACTAAAAAAACGGTATGGCTTTCCTTTTTTTCTTTATCGCTACCGAAAAAGAAAACTATTCTTTATCAGCATCTTCCTATGCATTTTTCTAATCGATTGTTACTCGCAATTTCTATGGGATATTCATTTTCAGGGAAATAAAAGATGGACTGACACGACCTTGACAACGTTTCTGAAAGAAGAGGGGATTTATCCTGGAATGCAAAAGAAAAATGTAGATTGTCAGGGGATTGTCAAAGCCCTTCGAAAAGAATATAATGATATCGTTTGGGTATCTGCTTCTCTTGACGGCAGCCGATTAAAAATACAGATAAAAGAAAATGAAGATGCGCTTCCTATCATCTCATCTACTCAGGCAGATAAGAGTAACAAGACCGATCCTTTACCTGCTGATCTTGTTGCTTCTACTGATGGAATCATCACAAACTTAATTACACGCACCGGCATTCCTCAGGTACATATCGGGGATTCTGTAACGAAAGGAACTTTACTTGTATCTGGGCGAATTGACATCCTGGATGACAGTGGTGAAATTACCGGATATCAATATACGCATGCCGATGCAGATATTTTCGCTGATACACAGATTTCTTATCTGGATATAATTTCCTGTTATCATAATAAAAAAGTATATACAAAAGAAACTAAAAAGTCCGGATTTATTCAAATCGGATCTGTCCGGTTAGAAACATGGAAGCCAAAAATGTCCGCTACTTCTGAAAAATTGTGTATAGCACATCAATTAAAACTGGGAGAAAATTTTTCACTTCCTGTTTTTTATGGGCATGAAACAATAAAAAAATACGGCTTCAAGAAAATAAAATATACGAAAAAAGAGATGCAGACAATTTTAAGCAGTCGATTTCGCTATTTTTGTAAAGATTTAGAGGAAAAGGGTATTCAAATTAATGAAAAAAATGTTAAGATATATATATCTGCCGAAAAGGCAACGGCTTCAGGTACGCTCTATCTGAATCAGCAGATTGAAGAGGAAACAGAGACCGAAAGAATAACTTTAGAAAGGAACGAACCGGATGAGTCTGTCGGAACTGATCATTGATATTCCGGCTGAATACGAGATGAATGTATTTGGCCAGTTTGATACTTATATAAAGAAAATAGAAAGAACTTTTCATGTCACATTGATTTCACGTGACGGTGCAACCAAGATTGTAGGAGATACAATTGCTGCACAGAAAGCCCAGCGTGTACTTACACAGCTTGTGGAACTTGCTAAACGAGGAAATACGATTACGGAACAGAATGTAGACTATGCAATCTCGCTCGTATTTGAAGATCAGGAAGAAGCCCTTGTTTCTATTGATAAAGATCTGATCTGTCATACACTACAGGGAAAACCAATCAAACCTAAAACATTAGGTCAGAAAAAATATGTTGATGCAATTCGAAATGGAATGATCACTTTCGGTCTCGGACCTGCCGGAACAGGAAAGACCTATCTTGCGATGGCAATGGCAATCACAGCATTCAAGCGCGAAGAAGTAAGCAGAATCATCCTGACGCGCCCGGCAATTGAAGCCGGAGAGAAGCTTGGATTTCTTCCGGGAGACCTGCAAAGCAAGATTGATCCGTATTTAAGACCTTTATATGACGCGCTTTATCAGATCATGGGAGCTGACAGTTTTCTTAAGAATTCTGAAAAAGGATTGATTGAGGTTGCTCCTTTGGCATATATGCGCGGACGTACTTTAGATAATGCGTTCATCATCCTTGATGAAGCACAGAATACAACGCCGGCCCAGATGAAAATGTTCTTAACAAGAATTGGTTTTGGATCCAAAGTTGTTATTACAGGTGATTCTACGCAGAAAGATCTTCCATCCGGAACAATATCCGGACTTGATGTTGCTGTAAAGGTTGTAAAAGATCTGGAAGGGATCAACATCTGTACGCTGACAAGCAAAGATGTTGTAAGACATCCGTTAGTTCAGAAAATTGTAAAAGCATATGAGGACTATGAGAAGAAATCGTCCAGACCGAGAGAAAACAGGAGGAAAAAAGGATGAGTCTTTTTATCGAAGAAGAGGGGAATATAAAGTTAGACTTTGATACAGAAGAGATTGCCGCATTAGTTATTGACGCTGCATTAGAACTTGCAGACTGTCCTTATGAAGCAGAGATCAATCTTCTTTTGACTGAGAATGCCCAGATTCACGAAATGAATCTGGAACAGCGTGGAATTGACCGCCCAACAGATGTACTTTCTTTCCCTATGATCGAATACGAAGAACCGGGAGATTTTTCCGTGATTGATGAAGAAAGTGCAGAAGCCTTTAATCCGGAATCCGGAGAATTGATGCTTGGTGATATCGTTATCTCAAAGGAAAAAGTGTTATCCCAGGCTGAAGAATATGGACATTTACCCAAAAGAGAGTATGCTTTCCTGATTGCACACAGTATGCTTCACTTATTTGGATACGATCACATGGTTGATGAAGAACGTGTTGTTATGGAAGCAAAACAGAAAGAAATCATGGAAAAAGTCGGTATTTTCCGCTGATAGGATACATATATTAAATAGATTTTAAGGAATGGGACACTAGGAGGAAGTTATGTCTGAAACTGAGGCACAAACAACGAAAAAACGAACGAAAAAGGATGATTATATTGTCCAGGGTTCGATACTTGCAGCAGCAGCTGTACTTACAAAAATCATAGGCGTAGTCTACAGGATTCCGCTGACGAATATTTTAGGAGATGAAGGAAACGGATTTTATGGATATGCCTATCAGGTCTATGCAATCGCTCTGATGATTTCATCATTCAGCCTTCCGACTGCCGTATCCAAGCTGGTATCAATCCGACTTGCAAAGCGTCAGAGACGAAATGCATTCCGTGTATTTATCTGTTCACTTGCTTTTGCAATCGGTGTTGGATTATTCATCTCGCTGACAATCTTTTTAGGAGCAGGACTGATTTCAACACATTTAATGAAATCTCCACTTAGCGTTTACGCATTGCGGGTTCTTGCCCCGGGACTTCTGATTGTTGCAGTTATGGCTGTTATCCGTGGATATTTCCAGGGAATGGGAACAATGCTTCCAACAGCTATCTCACAGATCATTGAGCAGGTATTTAATGCCGTGATCAGTATTGTCGGCGCAAGTGTCCTCTTTGGTATCGGAACAAAGGCAGGAGAAAAATCCGGAGAGGAGCTTCTCGGACCTGCTTACGGTGCTGCCGGAAGTACACTTGGAACGGTTATCGGCTCTTTATCTGGATTGTTATTTCTTTTGTTTGTCATTTTTTTATATAAAAATGTAATACGCAAACAGCTTAAAAGAGACCGCACCCAGAATGTTGAAAGTTATTCTTTCCTTCTGAAAGCATTACTTTTAACAGCAATCCCCGTTGTATTCAGTACCGCTGTATATAATATTAACCAGATTATCGACCTTACAATCTTTAATCATGTTATGGAGTCACAAGGCTATGTAGAGAAAGAATATATGGCTCTTCAGGGTATTTACACCGGTAAATACGACACCCTGATCAATGTCCCGATGGCAATTGCGAACGCACTTGGAACATCTCTTGTGCCAAGTCTTACAGCTGTTGTTACAGCAGGTACAAAGAAACAGGTTCACAATAAGATTAACCAGACTTTACGTCTTACAATGGTAATTGCTATTCCAAGTTGTATCGGTTATTTTGTACTTGCTTCCCCAATTATGGTTCTGCTGTACAATGACTCCAGTGCAACACCGGCGCGTCTGTTGATGGCAGGAGCTATCGTTGTTGTACTGTATGGACTTTCCTCTGTAACGAATTCCATTCTTCATGGATTAAACTACATGACAAGTCCCGCAAAGAATGCTGCAGCAGCTCTTGGAATTCATCTGGTAGCATTTGTACTGATGATGACTGTATTCAAGATGAACGTCTATGCACTGGTGGGTGGAAATATTGTATTTGCACTTGCAATGAGTATTTTGAACCTGCTCAAGATTCGAAAAGTCAGCGGTTTCAAAATCGATTTTGTAAGCACTTTCGGAAAACCATTCGCTGCAGCAGCAGTGATGGGCATTGTAACTTTCGGCGTATTCAGACTGTTTGATACACTGATCGGCGGTCGTGTAATTCCAGTATGCATTTCACTGTTTGTAGCAATACTTGTTTATGCGGTTGTTATGTTGAAGATCGGAACACTTTCTGAAGATGATATCCTTGATCTTCCAATGGGTGGACGTATCCTGAGAATTTCTAAGAAATTCCATCTGCTTCCAGCCGTAAAAGTAGAAGAATAAAAAAAATAAAAAAGCCAATACTGTATGAAAAAAGGAGCGATTTGCGATGAAAAAATACATGATTGGCTTTTTTTCTGTTTTATTTCTGATTACCGGATGTTTGATTGCAGGTTACCAGGTTAGTTACAACAATCTACTGGAAAAGGAAAAAGCTATAGAACTGACTAAAAATGAAAAAAATGATTCCATTCAAACCAGACGCAGTTCAGCCAAAGGAGAGTCTGTTTCAGATGATGCCTATTATCTGAAAGAGCTGCATGGATATGTTGCTGTCTATCTGCAAGATGGGACAACCCTTTACGAAACAACCAGCCTATCCGTAAATAATCTGCCGGATGAAGTACAACAGGATCTGAAAAATGGAATCTATCTTAAGTCTGCCGAAGAACTGTATGGTTTTCTTGAGAATTATTCCAGTTAAAAAAGTGGACGAAGTGCACAGAATCGTGTATAATACAGAATCAGCGGAAAAAATATCGGTTACTGTTCACACGAGGTGCGACCAGCAACGCATCTCGCCATTTTAAATCGCCTTTGGCGATGGGGCGAGATGCATTCAAGTCAAAATACGCATCCTCCGTGTCAATCAGCGGAGTGATTGACACGGTAGTGAACAGTAAAGAATATCGCAACATTAAACGGAACAAGAAAAAGGAGAGATATAGACAATGGAACAAAAGAAGATTGATCGTATCAATGAATTATATAAAAAATCAAAAGCGGAAGGACTCACTCCGGAAGAAGCGAAAGAACAGAAGATTCTTCGTAAAGAATATATGGAACTTATCCGAGTGAACTTAAGAAGCCAGCTGAACAATATTGACATGGAACAAAAAGATGGAAGTATTGTTAATCTTGGTGAGAAGTATGGCGAAAAATATATGAACAAGAAAGGAAACTAGGATCATGTTACAGAATTTACCACAGGATCCAGTCATCCTTCTGAGCGTCATAAATACAAAGCTCAGAGATTTTTATCCATCACTGGATCAGTTATGTAAAGAGATGGAAGTAAATAAAAAAGAACTTACAGATAAATTAGATTTGATTGACTATGCTTATGATGCATCCTGCAATCAGTTTGTATAAAGGAAATGAGAATGAAAGAAATAATTGAAAATGTAAAGCTGGTGGAGAATGCTCCGTTGGAAGAGCCTGCACGCCAGTATTATTTTATGGAAAAAGCAAAAGAATATGTTGCTGAAATGTCTGAGAAACTGGGGCGTCCATTAACTGCGTGTGTGACGACATTTGGTTGTCAGATGAATTCGAGGGACTCTGAAAAACTGCTTGGTATTTTAGAGAAGGTCGGGTATGCAGAAGAAACGGATGAAGAGAAAGCGGATTTTGTAATCTACAATACCTGTACTGTTCGTGAAAACGCAAACCTTCGTGTTTATGGACGTCTTGGACAACTTGGTTCCATTAAGAAAAAGAATCCACATAAGATGATCGCACTTTGCGGATGCATGATGCAGGAACCGGAAGTTGTTGAGAAACTAAAAAAGAGCTACCGCTTTGTTGACCTTATTTTCGGCACACACAACATTTACAAATTTGCAGAACTTTTAACATCTGCAATACAGTCTGACAGAACAGTCATTGATATCTGGAAAGATACAGACAAGATTGTAGAAGATCTTCCGGTTGAAAGAAAATATCCGTTCAAATCTGGTGTAAATATCATGTTTGGATGTAACAACTTTTGTAGTTACTGTATTGTACCTTATGTACGTGGACGTGAAAGAAGCCGTGAACCAAAGGCAATCATCCGTGAGATCGAACGTCTTGTTGCAGATGGTGTTGTAGAAGTCATGCTGCTTGGACAGAATGTCAATTCTTATGGAAAGAACCTTGAAGAACCGATGACATTTGCACAGCTTCTTCAGGAGATTGAAAAAATTGAAGGACTTGAAAGAATCCGTTTCATGACTTCACATCCGAAGGATCTGTCAGATGAATTGATTGAAGTGATGAGTAAATCAAAAAAAATCTGTAAACATCTGCATCTTCCGGTTCAGTCCGGAAGCAGTCGGATCCTGAAACTCATGAACCGTCATTATGACAAAGAACAGTATCTTGCACTTGCTGAAAAGATTCGTAAAGCAGTTCCGGATATTTCACTTACTACTGATATTATTGTCGGTTTCCCTGGTGAGACAGAAGAGGACTTCCAGGAGACTCTTGATGTTGTAAGAAAAGTGCGCTATGACAGTGCGTTTACTTTTATTTATTCAAAACGTACCGGAACACCTGCTGCAGTAATGGAAGATCAGGTTCCGGAAGACGTTGTAAAAGATCGTTTCAATCGTCTTTTACATGAGGTTCAGACAATTTCCGCAGAACAATGTGCAATTCATGAGGGAACGGTACAGACCGTTCTTGTAGAGTGTGTCAATGAACATGACAATCACCTGATGACAGGTCGTATGAGCAATAATCTGCTCGTCCATTTCCCGGGGGATGAAAGTCTGATCGGTCAGCTGGTTGACGTTCATCTTGATGAATGCAAAGGATTTTACTATATGGGAAAGATAGCTGGTAACTAGAAATCAAGATTGTCGTAATTGAACTTTCTTTTTGATTTTATGAATCAGATACCTGTTTTTTCTGCATCTTGAATCAAACCCGTTCAAGAAATTCAGTGTTAAACTAAGACATATTTTTAAAATATTTCATGAGATTTATTTTCGAAGATGAATTCTAGATCCATGAGTATTCTGAAAACAGGAAGGAGATAAAAATATGACTAGAACACTGACAGGAAAACCGAGTATTGATCGCCCATGGATGCAGTATTATCCACCACAGTTGATGGAAGGACTTTCTATTCCAGAAGATACGGTTTATGAATATTTACTGAAACGTTGCCCGGGAGATGATGTCGCAGCAATTCATTACTATGGCAGAGAAATAACCTGGAAAGAAGTAAAAGAGCAGGTGGATAAAGTAGCACGTTCCCTTCGAGCAATCGGTTTTGGTGAAGGTGACGAAATCCCAATGTTTTTACGCGCTGTACCTGAATTCATCTACGTACTTCTTGCAGCAGAAAAAATCGGAGCTTCCCTTCTTTGCAGAGATAATACGATTCAGGAAAATGTTGATGCAGTAAAAAAATCCGGTGCAAAAATGATTATCGCACAGGATTTCTTATCTCATGAAGACCTGAACAAATATCGTAATGAAGCAGGTGTACGCGGAGCTGTTCTCTTAAGTTCTATACAAAGTGCCAATCGATCAGAAGTCCCGGATTATTGCTGGAATTATCTTGAATCACTTTATACAGATTATCCTGCGTATGGTCCGTGTACAATATCCTGGAATGAATTTCTCAAATTAGGAGAAGCGTATCAAGGTACTGTAGAGGCAGAAAAAAACATTGACCGTCCACTTTTCCGTGCTTATACAAGTGGATCTACCGGTCCATCAAAACAGGTAATCCATTCTGCCCACACAATGATCGGAAATATGCATCAGATGAACTTTTATGGTGCATCCAGTGATTTTCGTCCAACCTGGCTCGTGACACAGCTCACACCGTCTCTTGTGGCAGTCGTTGTTGCTATGTTGCTTCTGCCTTTAGCTTCAGATAAATTGCTGATTTTGAGCCCGTTTGTAGCACCGGAAGATGTCGATCTTGAAATGATGCGCTATCGTCCGAACTGCTGGCCACTGATTCCTATGTTTATTGAAACAGTTATGAAAAATGGCAGAGTTCCGGATGATTATGATATGTCTCACCTGTTTTCCGCCGGAGCCGGATGTGAAGCATATAACAACAATCAGCTGCAGCGTGCACAAAAATTCTTGAACGACCATAATTGTAAAGCAACATTTACAACCGGATATGGATGTAGTGAAGCCGGTTCAAATATGTCACTCCCGTTAACACCTCATCCAATTAGAAATGGAAATGTCGGAATTCCAATGCCGTTAACTACAATTTCGATTTTTAAGCCAGGCACAGAAGAAGAGCTTACATATAACACAATGGGAGAAATCTGTCAATGTGGACCTGGAACCATGCTTGGATACGATGACCCAGAAGCAACCGCAAAAGCTATCATGATACATTCTGACGGAACAAGATGGCTGCATACCGGAGATATTGGATATATGCAGGAAGACGGAACAATTTATGCATTAACCAGAGGAGACGCACCTCGCTATGGCGGTGGTTCTCTTGCAACACTTCCGATGGAAAACCTTCTTGCAGACGCAGAAATCCCGGGAATTGATGATGAATTTTTTGTAATCATTCCTGATCCGGAACATCATCGTTGCTTTGTGCCATATCTTTTTGTTGTTCTTGATAAGGGATACACGGTGGATGATATTCGTGAAAAAGTATACGATTGTCTGGAAGAATATATGCATCCGATTGATATTATTGCACTTCCGGAACGTCCTTTCTTCCATTTTAAAACAAACAGAATCGGATTATCTAAAGATATTATGATGGGAAAATTTGAAAATTAAATTTTAATGATTTTTATGTAAGCATTAAGGTGTTGTCCGCTGATACGGCAACACCTTCTTCTTTTTTTAATCATTTTGTGATATAGTAAGTCTTAACTTAAAAAAGATTGCAAAAATATGACAAGCAAAAGGAGTACTACACATGCGCTTATTATTAGCTGAAGATGAAAAGGCATTATCAAAGGCGCTGACAGCCATTCTGGAGAGAAATAATTATTCCGTAGATGCTGTTTACGACGGACAAAGTGCTTTGGAATATTTGGAAACAGATAATTATGACGGAGTGATCTTAGATATTATGATGCCAAAGATCGATGGACTTACGGTATTAAGAAAAGTTCGTGAAAAAGGAAACCTGATTCCGATTTTATTGTTGACAGCAAAATCAGAAGTTGATGATAAAGTGGAAGGACTGGATGCCGGAGCGAACGACTATTTGACAAAACCTTTTCATTCCAAAGAACTGTTAGCAAGAATTCGCGCTATCACAAGAACTCAGTCGGCACAGACAACATCTAAGCTGACTTTTGGAAATGTTACGTTAGATCGGGCAACCTTTGAGCTTTCTACAGCAAAGGGCAGTTTCCGACTCGCGAATAAAGAATTTCAGATGTTAGAGCTTTTAATGTCCAATCCTCATCAATTGATTCCTTCCGAACGTTTTTTAGAAAAAATCTGGGGATATGACAGTGATACAGAAATCAACGTAGTATGGGTGTATATTTCGTATTTAAGGAAAAAATTAACAGCCCTCCACGCAGACATTCAGATTAAAGCAACAAGAAATGCCGGATATTCATTGGAGGAGCTGACATGATTAAAAAACTTCGTATTAAATTGATTGCTACTTCTATGGTCTCTCTTTTCCTTGTCCTTTTTGTAATCGGAGGGATTGTAGGTATTATAAATCATAAGAAGATTGTGGCGGATGCTGACCGGATTCTTGATATCTTAGAGGAAAATGATGGAACTTTTCCAAGAATGGAACCAAGAGAGAAAACAGATGATCCTCATGGTATGTCGGCAGAAATTCCATACGAATCCAGATATTTTTCTGTTTTGTATGACGCGAATGGAACGATTATTTTAACAGATACTTCAAAGATTGCATCTGTCGATACTGAAACAGCTGTGAACTATGCTTCCGAAGTATGGAAGAAAAAATCAGAAGAAGGATTCCAGGATAATTACAGATATCGTATGTATTCGTCTAACGGCAATGTACGCATTATTTTCCTGGATTGCAGACGACAATTAAATAATTTTCACAACTTTTTGCTTACAACCTTTAGTGTATCCGGTATCGGACTCTTATCTGTATTTATTTTAATGCTTGGTTTGTCAGCACGTATCGTAAAACCGTTTTCCGATAATTACGAAAAGCAGAAACGATTCATTACAGATGCAGGTCATGAATTGAAGACCCCATTGACCATTATTGATGCAGATGCAGAGATTTTAGAAATGGACTTCGGTGAAAACGAATGGCTACAGGATATACAAGCACAGACAAGCCGGCTTGCCGATCTGACCAATGCTCTTGTTATGCTTTCCCGAATGGAAGAAGGGGTAAGCAGAGACACAAAAATAGAATTTCCACTGTCAGATATCGTAGAAGAGGTATGCCATACTTTTCAGGCTCCGGCAAAAGTGCATCAAATTAATCTGGACAGCAAGATTGAACCACTGATTTCTATGAACGGTGATGAGAAAGCAATCCGCGGACTTATAACAATTCTTCTTGACAATGCAGTAAAATATACGAACGAAAATGGAACTCTTTCACTCGCTTTAGAAAAAAAGAAAAATCGTATTTATCTGTCTGTTTTCAATACAACAGAATTTATTTCCAAAGAACAAACCTCTCATTTGTTTGACCGGTTTTATCGCACCGATGCCTCCAGAAATTCTCAAACCGGAGGATATGGTTTGGGACTTTCCATTGCTGCCGCAACTGTGGAGTCCCATCATGGGAAGATAAGCGCAGAGACAAAAGATGAAAAATCATTAAAGATTACCGTGGTTTTTCCAACATAACTGATTTACATAGCTCGTACAAACATAACGTTTGATACGGGCTTTTTCATATTCTTTTCTAGTCTTAATTTTTTTGTAACTGTTCAGAGCCAACCTCCAAAATGCTACGCATTTCGTCGGTGTGGCGTA
>NZ_JAJCNG010000126.1:0-221 GCF_020561005.1 Mediterraneibacter sp. 210702-DFI.3.120
CTTTCTGACTCTTATTGATGTTCTTATACTTAACGGCATCAGAGCAGACAGCTAAGTCT
This sequence comes from Mediterraneibacter sp. 210702-DFI.3.120, assembly GCF_020561005.1. Lineage (NCBI taxonomy): Bacteria > Bacillati > Bacillota > Clostridia > Lachnospirales > Lachnospiraceae > Mediterraneibacter > Mediterraneibacter sp. 210702-DFI.3.120. Next base: position 60 of record NZ_JAJCNG010000126.1, read on the forward strand.
TTAATTCCTAAGTCTATGCCAACTCCATCATCGTTAAGTGTTTCCTTGCAGTCAGGAAATTCTACACATACACTGATCCACCAGTTCAATCCATCAAAGGATATTCTCGGATTCATATATTTAACATCTGTTGGAATACGTCCATGTTCTGCAAGTCTTACC
>NZ_JAJCNG010000127.1:0-221 GCF_020561005.1 Mediterraneibacter sp. 210702-DFI.3.120
CTTTCTGACTCTTATTGATGTTCTTATACTTAACGGCATCAGAGCAGACAGCTAAATCTTTGATTCCTAAGTCTATGCCGACTCCATCATCATTAAGTGTTTCCTTGCAATCAGGAAATTCCACACATACACTGATCCACCAGTTCAATCCATCAAAGGATATTCGCGGATTCATATATTTAACATCTGTTGGAATACGTCCATGTTCTGCAAGTCTTACC
>NZ_JAJCNG010000128.1:0-220 GCF_020561005.1 Mediterraneibacter sp. 210702-DFI.3.120
GTGAGCGTGAACTATGTATCAGGGTCTTCAGAACGTATCGAAAAAATGGAACTTTCAAAACGCAGTTTAAAACGCGGATCAAAAGTTTTAGTCGTGGATGACTTCATGAAAGGCGGCGGCACCGTCAATGGTATGAAGAGTATGATTGAAGAATTTGAAGCAGAACTTGTGGGCATTACCGTTTTTGCTGAGTCAAAATTCAATGGCCGTCGTGCAATCG
>NZ_JAJCNG010000129.1:0-219 GCF_020561005.1 Mediterraneibacter sp. 210702-DFI.3.120
GAAAAATAATTTTTCGCTTTTGTTTTGCTTGCGCAACATCGGGTAATCTGTCAATTCTGGCATTAATCGCTTTCGCTTGTTTTTGGAGTGCTTTTTGTACGGTATCTTTTTGTTTAGAACCAGCTAATCGTCTAGGTTTAATTTGCTTTTGTTTTTGTTTTTTTGATTCATGACTAGATTTTTGCGCTTGTGCTTGTTTCTTTGTGTAAGATTCCTGTA
>NZ_JAJCNG010000130.1:0-216 GCF_020561005.1 Mediterraneibacter sp. 210702-DFI.3.120
GATGCCATGGACGTACCGCCGCCGGACCTGTTAACTCGGATAAGTCAACTTGAAAACTTGATGCACACGCGAGCGAAAGGGCCCGCGGAGCAAACTGGCGTGGATTTTCATTGAATCCGATGAAGGGGGCTTTACCACGTAAAAAGCCTCCCGAGGAAACAAACCGAAAGACCATTAAAAAGCCAGAGCAAGCACCAATTCAGACAAGCGTTGAAG
>NZ_JAJCNG010000131.1:0-216 GCF_020561005.1 Mediterraneibacter sp. 210702-DFI.3.120
AAACGGTTGATCACCTGTGTCATCGTCACAAGTCCGATATTCTGACTGAATGATGTCAGCGGCAGACATCCGAAACATCCGGAGATTGCACTTGAAAATCCATCAACTGCCAGTGAACCCCGAAGTTCTTTCATCTTAAGATCACGTCCAAGTGCTCCCGTACAGACTGCCGTCGTTGCACCTGTCGTCTCTGCTGCCGATACCATGAATACGATT
>NZ_JAJCNG010000132.1:0-210 GCF_020561005.1 Mediterraneibacter sp. 210702-DFI.3.120
TCGGCCAGCCTTTGTCTAAAGCATACGAGGATTTGAGAAAAGCCTAATCATGAAATTCATTCATTTAGCTGACGCGCACTTAGATAGCCCCTTTCGTGGACTATCTTTTTTGCCAAACAGGGAATATGCTGAAATCCGCCAGTCAGCTGCCCAGTCTTTGACTAGGATCGTGGACCTGGCCTTAAAAGAGCAGGTCGACCTGGTTTTAAT
>NZ_JAJCNG010000014.1:0-89110 GCF_020561005.1 Mediterraneibacter sp. 210702-DFI.3.120
CCCGATAAAATCTGATCTTTTTATGTTTTTAAAAATCCTTCATGAAACAACCCTGCTTATACATTTTCACACAGTTTGCCCTGCTTTTTCGTATGCTTTTTTCTATTTCAGTACTTGTCAGCACCCTTTCTTCTATGTTAATATATGGATTGGTATGTTCTTATTCACACGTATTTGAAAAAGAACAATTATAACAACGTAATCACAATTCTAATTTATTTACAAGGAGACTTTCAAATGATTAGTGCAAATAACGTAACCCTTCGCGTCGGGAAAAAGGCGCTGTTCGAAGATGTTAACATCAAATTCACAGAGGGGAACTGCTACGGAATGATCGGTGCGAATGGTGCCGGTAAATCTACATTTCTTAAGATTCTCTCCGGACAGCTTGAGCCGACATCCGGTGATGTAGTTATCTCCCCGGGCGAGAGACTTTCTTTCCTTCAGCAGGATCATTTCAAATATGACGAATTCCCTGTTCTTGATACAGTTATCATGGGAAATGCACGTCTGTATGAAATCATGAAAGAGAAAGAAGAAATTTACGCAAAAGAAGATTTCACAGATGAAGACGGAATCAAAGCAAGTGAGCTGGAAGCTGAGTTCGCTACAATGGATGGATGGGAAGCAGAATCTGATGCTGCCAATCTTCTGAACGGACTTGGTATCGAGACAGAGCTTCATTATAAACTGATGAAAGACCTGACAGGTTCTGAGAAGGTCAAGGTTCTTCTTGCACAGGCACTGTTCGGAAACCCGGATATCCTGCTTCTTGACGAGCCTACCAACCACTTGGATCTTGATGCGATCGCATGGCTGGAAGAATTCCTGATCAACTTTGACAACACTGTTATCGTTGTATCCCATGACCGTTACTTCCTGAACAAGGTATGTACACAGATTGCCGATATCGATTACGGCAAGATCCAGCTTTACGCAGGAAACTACGACTTCTGGTACGAGTCAAGCCAGCTGCTGATCCGTCAGATGAAAGAAGCAAACAAGAAGAAAGAAGAAAAGATCAAAGAGCTGCAGGAATTTATTTCCCGATTCAGTGCGAACGCTTCCAAGTCCAAACAGGCTACTTCCAGAAAGCGTGCCCTGGAGAAGATCCAGCTTGATGAGATCAGACCTTCCAGCCGTAAATATCCTTACATTGACTTCCGTCCGAACCGTGAGATTGGTAATGAAGTTCTCACTGTAGAAGGACTTTCCAAGACAATTGACGGCGAGAAGATTCTTGATAATCTTACATTCACACTTGGCCGTGAGGATAAAGTTGCTTTTGTTGGTGGTAATGAGTTTGCTAAGACAATCCTCTTCAAGATCCTGATCGGTGAGATGGAACCGGATGAGGGAACATATAAATGGGGAGTTACAACTTCTCAGGCTTACTTCCCGAAGGATTTCGGCGGAGAATTCGACAATGACTACAATATCACAGAGTGGCTGACACAGTACTCAGAGGAAAAGGATGTAACTTATGTTCGTGGATTCCTTGGAAGAATGCTCTTCTCCGGTGAAGACGGAGTGAAGAAAGTTGCTGTACTTTCCGGTGGTGAGAAGGTTCGCTGCCTGCTCTCCAAGATGATGATCTCAGGAGCAAATGTACTGCTTCTTGATGAGCCAACAAACCACCTGGATATGGAATCTATCACAGCACTCAACAACGGTCTGATCAAGTTCCCTGGAGTACTTCTCTTTACTTCCAGAGACCACCAGATCGTACAGACAACAGCGAACCGTATCATGGAGATTGTTCCGGGCGGTAAGCTGATCGATAAGATCACAACTTACGATGAATATCTTGAGAGCGATGAGATGGCAAGAAAGAGACAGACTTACTCTGTACAGACAGATGATGAGGATTAAGATATAATTAAGAGCCAGAACAGACACCGTGTGTTGTGCCTGTCCTGGCTCTTTCTAATATTTATCAATTATTCACTCCATGGTGCGCTGCCACACTATCAACGGTCAGTCCTTTGAATGTGTATCCCTGACTTCTATAGTAATCAATAATCTGTGGCAATGCCTGTACGGTTGTATCTTTTGCATCTGTATCATGCATCAGAATATCAACATGATTTGCCGTGCAGGATGTTGCGTTGGAAACCAGCTTTTCTACCGGCACATTATTTCCGCTTGCGTCAGTAGAATCACAGTTCCAGTCAAAATACTGATATCCTTTGTCTCTCACTGCTTTCGTAAGTGTTGTCATCAATCCTTTGACATATTTTGCACTGATGGTGTTGCTGGATCCTCCCGGGAAACGAATGATCATGGATTTTGTTCCTGTGATACTCTCTACCAGATCCGATACTTTCTGCAGATCTGCGAAGTATGCATCTTCGGATGCGTAAACTGTTGCATAATCGTGTGTATAGGTATGAAGTCCGATCGAATGTCCTTCGGAAAAGGCTCTTTTTATCATATCATCATGTTCCTGATTATTTCCTGTGACGAAGAAGGTTGCCTTTGCATTTTTTTCTTTCAGGATATCAAGAATCTCTCCGGTATTCTCTGACGGACCATCATCGAAAGTCAGATAAACAACTTTCTCATTCCAATCCGGATTCTTTTTCACTTTGATCTTTCGCTCAATCTTTGTCTCATTTCCGGAACGGTCTTTTGCAAGATAGGTGACAATATAGGTTCCCGGTGTCGCAAATTCCACTTTGTCAGCACCCTGTACTTCCAATGTTGGCTCTGGATCCATATCATCCTTTATCGTAACCCCTTCATTCAAGTCCATCGTATCGCCCTGTGCAAGTTCTTTATCATCTGCTCCTTCAATAGTCGGTCCTGTTGTATCCTCTTCCAGATTCAGTGTTGATTTACCTTCTGTTTTATGACCGTCACTATCTGTTGCAGCAACAGTTACTCCGTATTTTCCTTTCTTCTCCCAGGAATCCTGTCCGACAAATTCAAGTGTGACATCTGATGCATCTTTTACTGATTCTACAAAATCTTCCGGCTTGATATCTTTCGGAAGTTCTGTTGTATAACTGTCTTTCATTTTAAGCTCAGGTGCTTTTGTATCCTTAACTTCGACTTCAGCTTTTACTTTTTGTTTACCATAGACATAGTAAACCGTATATTTTCCTTCTTTATTCGTATCTACTTTGCCTTCTGTCTTCACATCTTTCGCTTTTCCACCAACAACGAAACGGATGTTGGACATCAGATCCATACTTTCTTTCTTTTCCTGCGCGATCACTTTACTCCGTAATACAATCGGATTCATTTTAAAATAAGTAAATGTTGAAACTGCCGGAACTAATACAACGAGCAGAATCAATACGATTGCAATTCTCCTTCGTCTCTTGAGGCGTCGAATACGTTGTTCATTCCTCTTGCGTCTCTCCCACTCTTTTCTAATGGAATCTGTGCTTTTTCCCATCGCGCTATAATGTTCGTAAAACGCTTGTTCTTTCTTGCGTTCTTTTTCTTCTTTTGTTTCTTTAGACCACATGCTTATCCCTTTTTTCTTTTCTATTCTTAAAATCAGGGGACAATCAAAATTGTCCCCTGACTTTTTCTTCCATATTAATCATAGCATTCCTTTTTTGCAGAAACAAGGGAACTTTGACAATCCTAATGATTTATTAAGAATCTTAAAGATTATTCTTTAGATTTCTTCATCTTTCCAGTGTTTCAGACGCTTTACTGCATCTGGATTCTGTTTCTCAAGTCTTCGCTCCAGCCGCTCTCTTCGCTCTTCAATATGCTCAACAATCTCTGGATGCTCTTTCAGAAGACGATCTCTAAGTTTTCTTCTTCTACGCTCGATTAATTCAATGACGAGTTTTTTGTTTTCTTTTACATCACTTGGAAGATCATCTAAGTGAAGCTCCATTCTGCGGAGCAACTCATCTTCATCAAGTGCTCCAAGTGAATTCCAAAATTCCAGTTTTTCTTTGATTCCTTCTTCGGAAAGTTTCTCGAGATCTGTAATCTCATGGATCTGCTTCACAATAGAAAGCACTCGTTTCTCAATTTCTTTGACTGCATCATCACCAAATGCCCATGCAAACTCTTCCAGTGTATTTTCTTCTTCTGCAGGAAGGGAAAAATATTCTCTTCGCTTAAGTTTTTCGAGATCTTCTTCTGGAATATCCAATGGGCAAGGCTGCTCAATCCCCGCATCATGAAGTGCCGCAAGAATTGTTCTTCGCACAGCACCTTCTTTTATCAAATGTCCGATTCCAAGCTTTCTCATCTGATCGTTAACTTCTCTGGAATGTTCTGTGATATAGAACTTAATTCCACGTTTTTTCAGACTTGCTGCAAGCATTTCGAGTGCATCTGCCGCTGTAATATCCAGGCTGTTGATTGCTGATGCGTCCAGAATTACGACCTTTGTATCCTCTTTGATGCTGTTTTCAATATCTGAAACCAGCACTTTGTTATTTGCAAAGAAAAGGTTCTCGCTAAATCTGTAAATAATCACATGCTTGATTGGATATGCAAAACGGTTTCTCTCCAGATCATAATAAACTTCTTTTCCCGGAATCATTCCACGGAAAGATCTCGGAGGGTTTGTAGCCCTTAAAATCACTGCAACAAAAGATAACAAAATTCCGATCACAACTCCGTAAATCGTACCAAGGAACAGCACACCGATCCCTGCTGCAATAAAAATATAGAATTCGTTTCTGCTTACTCTAAATAAGCGTACTGCAAGATGTGTCTCTACAACATTCATCAGTGCAGAGATTACGATTGCCGTCAATACCGGAACCGGAAGATATTCGATAAATCCGGTTGCACCTATAAGTACAACTGCCATGGTCAGTCCCGCTGTAATGGATACAACCTGTGTCTTTCCTCCATACTGTTCATTCATGGAAGTCCTGGAAATACTTCCATTTACCGGACAGCATCCTACTGCACCGGCAGCAAGATTTCCTGCGGCACAGGCAAGGATTTCCTGACGGTCATCCAGTTCATATCCGTTTTTGGATGCAAAATTGTTCTCTGACAAAAGTGTCTCTGCCATGATCACAACAGCAACCATAAGTGCTCTTCCCACAGCCTGGGTAAGATTGATCCCTGTAAAATCCGGGAAAATAAGCCGCGGAAGCCCTGGTTGAACTGCCTGCAGGAGAACTACACCATACTGGTTTACATGAAAGACAATTGTCGAGAGAACTCCGGCAATCATAATAACGATTGCCATCGGGAACTTTGGAATCAGTTTTTTGGATACAATCAAGATTACAAGTGCTCCAATTCCCATTCCAAAGGACAACCAGTTTATCTTTGTGATTGCCTGAAAAATGTGTTCTGCAAGTTCTATGAATTCTCCAGTCCCCGCCGGGCTTCCCATCAGTTTCGGAATCTGCATCATAATAATTGTCACCGCAATACCACTGATAAATCCACCCATAACCGGTGTTGAGATAAAATCAACAATCTTATCTGCATGTAAAAGATAAAACAACAATAACCAGAGTCCTGTAAACAATGCGATCAATGGTACATACTGCAATGCCTGGGCTGATTCTGCCGTCACTCCAAGTGTTGCCAGTGCAGCTCCGACAATTGCCGCCGGTGCCGCATCTACTCCGAAGATAAACTGTTTTGAAGTTGAGAGCATGGCGAATAGCAGGATCGGCAGAACAGATCCATAAAGTCCATACACTGCCGGAACGCCTGCGATCTGTGCATACCCCATAGAGATTGGAATTGAGACCGCTGCCATGATAATTCCGCTTAAAATATCTTTTGGCAAATATTCTGTTTTATAATTTTTTAATGTTGAAAATATTTTTACAGACACTTTTATGTCACTTCTTTCTTTTACTTCTTTTTTGCTGTTAATTCTCTACGCTTCCAAATGGTCCGATGTCCAAAGGATTCTGGTTCTGAACTGCATCTGTTCCATCAGCATCTTCTGATATACCGTAACCCTTTTTATCACCTGCTGTCACTTCTTGAATCTTATCAAGAAAAACTGCTCCGTACTGTTCATATTTCTTAAGTCCCATACCGTGTACTTCAAGCAGTTCCTCTTTTTTCAATGGAACAAGTACACACATCTCATGTAATGTACGATCTGAAGCGACCATGTATGGCGGAATTCCTTTTTTCTTTGCCAGCGAATAACGCATAGAACGCAATTCTTCGAATAATTCTCGGCTTTTATCTGTAAGATTCCCGAAACTCTCTCCCTTTCTATGAGACGCTTTCTTTCCACTTCCGGACTTTTTCTTTTCTGTAAGTTCTGACTTCTTGCAGCGAAGTTTCAATTCTCTTGATTCCAGTAATTCTTCTGACCGGTCTGTCAGTTTCAGGATCGCATAACGATCTGCGCTCTGTTGAAGGTATCCGTGTTCGAGCAGTGTATAAATTACGTCTTTCAGCCTCTGCTGAGAACATTTACTCTGTCTTCCATAAACGGAAAGTTCATTCATCCCTGCACTTCTGATCTTCGCTGTATTCGCTCCCGCCAGTGTGGAAAGGATCATTGTCATACCGTATCTCTGTCTGGATTCGCGCACACACTCGATCACGTCTGCCGCAATCTCTCCGACATCAAGCTCTACGAATTCTTCCAGACAATTGGAACAATTCCCACAATGTTCTTCTGTCTCTTGTCCAAAATAATTCAATATGTATTTTCTAAGACACATGCTTGTCGTACAATAATTACTCATCTTACGCAGCCGGAGAACATCCTGTTCCCGGATCACCCGGAGTTCTTCTTCTGTGTATTCTCCAATCTGCTCTTTACTATCCAGCAGGAGCTGATTGATCATGATATCCTGCGGTGAATAGAAAAGGATACATTCTGCCGGTTCTCCGTCTCGTCCGGCTCTGCCTGCCTCCTGGTAATAATTTTCCATGCTCTGCGGCATATTATAATGAAGTACAAAACGGACATTGGACTTATCTATTCCCATTCCAAATGCATTCGTTGCGATCATAATCTCTATCCTGTCATAAATGAAATCTTCCTGACTTTCATTTCTTGCCTCTGTCCCCATTCCTGCGTGATATCTTCCAACAGAGAATCCGGCATTCTGCAATTCCAAATAGAGTTCATCTACATTTTTTCTTGTTGCACAGTAAATAATTCCACTGTCTTCTCTGTGCTGTGTAAGATATTCCTTAATTGCATCCTTCTTCCCACGCGCTGGTCTTACTTCGAAGTAAAGGTTCTCTCTGTCAAAACCGGATACATTTATATAAGGAGATTCAAGATCAAGTACTTCAAGAATATCTTCTCTTACTTTCTGTGTTGCTGTTGCTGTAAATGCACTGACGACCGGGCGTCTTGGAAGCTGGCGGATGAATTCTGTGATCTTCACATAACTTGGGCGGAAATCCTGTCCCCACTGGGAAATACAGTGAGCCTCATCGATTGTCATCATAGAAAGTTCTGTATGACATGCAAAGTCCAGAAACCGTGGTGTCAACAAGCGTTCCGGAGCGACATAGATCATCTTATATCTGCCTGCCGCTGCCAGTTCTAATGCTTTTGTAATCTGCCGTTCTGTCAGTGCACTGTTAATATACGCTGCATGAACTCCTGCTTCATTCAGTGCCTTCACCTGATCGATCATCAATGAAATCAGCGGTGATACTACGATCGTGATCCCAGACATCAGAAGTGCCGGAACCTGATAACAAAGTGACTTTCCCGCTCCAGTCGGCATGATTGCCAACACATCTCTTCCATTCAAAATCTGATCTACAATCTCCTCCTGTCCTTTACGGAAAGAATCGTATCCAAAAATTTCTTTTAATATCTGTGTTTTTCTACTGTTGCTTTCCATCTACTGATGCCTTTCACCTGTTGTTAACTTTCACTTCTAAAATCCAAACATTGCATTCAGTCTTTCCAGTCTTTCTTCAAATTCCGGATAAAACTGTGCTTCTTCCTCTGCCTGATAAGGCATTTGATAAAAGTTGCGGAGAACCACAACCGTCAGTACTTTCGCGTTCTGCTCATCAAGTTCTTTCATTCCTTCTTCACAGTTCTTAAGAAATGTATGCCATCTCCACACGAAATCTTCGTATCTCTTCTGATCTGCAATTCCAAGCCACTTCTTAATCTTCACTTTACCACGTTCCTGCTTCTTACACTCATGAACCTGGATAAAATACTTGAATCCATTCTCCTCATAAATACGTCCAAGAGGGAACAAACGGCAGATTCCCGGTCTGTATCCATGAATAGAACATCTTCCATCTTTCAAGAACAGACAGGCTTCTTCCTCTCCTGCCATCTTTAAATTAGGAAGTACCATCCCGTCAACTACATTCAATTCCAGATAGTTTGCAAGCAGTGTATCAAAATTCTCTTTTTTTCCGAGTTGCAATCTCCACAGATCCATTGGATCCAATAGGATGGAATTTCCCATTCCCTGGCAGCATGCAGAGCAGCCTTCACAATCATGACAGTCCACCTTAACCATATCTCCGGAGGAATACAGACGTCCGTCTGAAATTTCATTAAGATCTACTTCGCGCTTCATTTTTCTATCTCCAATTTCTTCTGAATTTAATCGTGTTCTATTAGTATAATACAGATGGACTGTTGGTTGCAAGAGCTGTGTTGCTGTTCGCGGTTGGTTAACATAATTTACAAATGATACAAAAAAGTTGTTGATAGCACAGGAAACCGCACTATCATCGTGCGCCCCTGCTCATCAACAACTTTTTATTTCACATTATAAATGATTAATCAAACTTAATCCTCGTATCCGTTTGGATTCATGCTCTGCCATCTCCAGGAATCTTCACACATCTTGTTCAGATCTCTCTCAGCTACCCAGTGCAGTTCTTCCTTTGCCTTGGAAGCATCACAGTAACATGTAGCAATGTCTCCTGCACGGCGTGGCTTGATCTGGTAAGGGATCTCTTTTCCACAAGCTTTGGAGAATGCTTTCACCATGTCAAGTACGGAATATCCGTTTCCTGTTCCAAGATTATATACGGAAACTCCTGCTTTCTCTTTCAGTTTTTCTACTGCGCGGACATGTCCCACTGCGAGATCAACTACGTGGATGTAATCGCGGACACCTGTTCCGTCAGGTGTATCATAATCATCTCCAAACACACCGAGGCACTCAAGTTTACCGATTGCAACCTGTGTAATGTATGGAATCAAGTTGTTCGGAATTCCCTTTGGATCTTCTCCGATCAGTCCGCTCTCATGAGCTCCGATTGGATTGAAGTAACGAAGAAGTACGACATTCCACTCCGGATCTGCTGTATGAAGATCTGTCAGGATCTGCTCCAGCATCCATTTTGTCCATCCGTATGGGTTTGTACATGTTCCCTTCGGGCACTCTTCTGTGATCGGGATAAATGCCGGGTCACCATATACTGTTGCAGAAGAACTGAAGATGATATTCTTCACACCATGATTTCTCATTACATCACAGAGAACTAAAGTTCCGGCAATGTTATTCTCGTAGTATTCGAGTGGTTTAACAACGGATTCACCTACTGCCTTGAGTCCTGCGAAATGAATAACCGACTCGATCTCTTCTTTCTCAAAGATCTCGTTCATTGCTTCTTTGTCGCGGATATCTGCTTTATAGAACTTCAGGTCTTTTCCTGTGATCTGCTTTACTCTGTCTACTGCCTTCTCAGATGCATTGTAAAGGTTATCTGCGATTACAACATCATATCCTGCATTCAAAAGTTCTACACATGTGTGGCTTCCGATAAATCCGGCGCCTCCTGTTACTAAAATTGCCATTTTTAAAATCCTCCTTTGAGCTTTGACTGCTCAGGCTGCTGCCACTCACAGTAACTGTGTTCAGCAGCTTGCTTATCTTTGCTTTGTTGTCTCTGATTATAACACATCCACCACAAAAATCTTTATACGAATAGTTCCTCTTATGGTAAAAATGTTGCATAATCATTATGATTCACAAATTCTGTAACTGACAACACATAATCTAATCCCACAATTTCTGTGGATAAAGACCTTCGTCTTTCAAAGCCTGTACCGCTGCAACTACAACCGGCTTGTCCTCTTTGTATGTAACTCCATACCATTTATCTTCGGATTCAAGCACTCTTACGGTTGCTCTGCCCTCTGCCAGAAGGTCACTGACTACGGATGGCAGGAAGTACTCACATTTCATTGGATTCTCCTTAATACCTTTCTCAAGGAATGCCGGGAATCCTGCTTCGATCTCATCTAAAATACTTCTTGTGAATCCCCACATATTCATGGATACAAGAGTATCTCCGTCGATAGTTGTCCATGTCTCTCCGTCATCTTCTGAGAAAGCGATTCCACCGTCACGCTTCTCGATCTTTGTACGCTCTGTGATTCCAACCAGCTCTTTCGCCTCATTGAGTTCACATACGCCACGAGCAACATGTCCGTTATCTGTAACTGTATTCTTCAGACGATAACCTACCATTGTATAACGGTACTTATCATCATCTTCATGTGTTGTAAGGAATTCATAGATTGTCTCAAATGCATGACGTCCGTAATAATCGTCCGCGTTGATTACTGCAAATGGTCCATCCACCTCATCGATCGCACTTAAAACAGCATGTGCTGTTCCCCAAGGCTTTACACGTCCTTCCGGAACTTCGTAACCTTCCGGGAGATTGTTCAGATCCTGGAATACATACGCTACATCCATGATCTTCTCAATTCTCTTTCCAACAGCTTCTTTAAAATCTGCTTCATTTTCTTTCTTAATAATAAATACGACTTTCTCAAATCCTGCGCGTTTTGCATCAAAGATCGAGAAATCCATAATAATATGTCCTTCCTGATCTACCGGGTCAATCTGCTTCAGCCCGCCATATCTGCTTCCCATTCCTGCTGCCATAATGACCAGAACCGGTTTCTTCATAATGAAATCCTCCAAATATTTTTAAATATTATGTTGCCTAATGGCAATTATATTTCTATTGTATGACATATAGATAAAAAAATCTAGATGAAAATCAAAGAAATATATGCACAAAAATCCATGCATTTCATCCCACTGAGATCATAAAATGCATGGATTTTCCTGACTGTCAGGTTATTTTACTGATGTTATTTCACATTAAATGCGTCATTCCCCGGATATACTGCGCTTGTTCCAAGTTCTTCCTCGATGCGGAGTAACTGATTATATTTCGCTACACGCTCCGAACGGCTCGGCGCTCCGGTCTTGATCTGGCAGGTATTCAGCGCTACTGCAAGATCTGCAATCGTTGTGTCCTCTGTCTCACCGGAACGGTGGGAAGAAATTGCTGTGTAACCTGCTTTGTGTGCCATCTTGATTGCTTCAAGAGTCTCAGATACAGACCCAATCTGATTCAGTTTGATCAGAATAGAATTTCCGCATCCAAGCTTAATTCCTTTCGCCAGTCTCTCTGTGTTTGTGACAAAAAGATCATCTCCAACCAGCTGAACTTTATCTCCCAGCTCTGCTGTCAGCTTTTTCCAGCCCTCCCAGTCTTCCTCATCAAGTGCATCTTCGATTGAGATGATCGGATATTTTTCTACCAGTTTCTTCCAGTGGTCAATGAGCTGTTCTGAAGTATAGACTGTTCCTGCCTTTGGAAGTTTATACTCTCCAATCGTCCCTGTCTTCCATTCTGAAGATGCCGCATCCATCGCGATCTTGAAGTCTTTTCCAGGCTCATATCCAGCCTTCTTCACAGCCTCAAGAATTGTCTCGATCGCTTCTTCGTCTGATTTCAGTGCCGGGGCAAATCCACCCTCATCACCTACAGATGTTGCAAGTCCTCTGTCTTTCAAGATTCCTGCAAGTGCATGGAATACCTCTGTACACCAGCGGATGCATTCTTTAAAAGACGGTGCTCCAACCGGCATGATCATGAACTCCTGCACATCCAGTCCGGAAGAAAGTGCATGACACCCACCATTTACAATGTTCATCATTGGAACAGGAAGTCTGTTTCCATTCACTCCTCCAAGGAAACGGTACAGCGGAATCTCAAGTGCATCTGCTGCCGCTCTTGCACATGCGATTGAAACCGCAAGAATTGCATTTGCGCCAAGATTTGATTTATCTTTTGTTCCATCTGCCTGGATCATAGCCTGATCAATTGCATAAGTGTCGCCTGCATCCATTCCAACTAATGCACTGTTGATTGTTGTATTAATATTTTCTACCGCACGGGAAACACCTTTTCCACCGAATCTTGACTTGTCTCCATCACGAAGTTCAAGTGCCTCAAATTCTCCGGTAGAAGCACCACTTGGAGCCGCACCTCTTGCTACAGTTCCATCTACAAGATGCACTTCTGCCTCAACCGTTGGATTTCCGCGCGAGTCGATAATTTCTCTTCCAATTACTTTTTCAATTTCCAGATAATTCATAGTTGTCCATCCTTTCTGAGGACTCCCTCGCCTGTGTTCAGGTATTACAGACAAAGGAGTATACATGATTTATTCACACAGTTAGTTTTCTCTAACTATATGTATTCTATCAAGTTTCTTTACAAAACGCAATATTTTTACTTGATAATGATTCTCATTTTATGAACTTCTATATATTATCTGTACTTGCTATTATTTATATTCTTACTTTTTTATAAATACTCTCTCAGCTTCTCAACCTTCTCAAAATTTGTTGCCCAACTGGTGGCCAATCTCACCACCGTATGCTTCTCATCCGTCTTCTCCCAGAAGCTGACCCTGACATTCTTCTCCAGTTCTTTCAGCTTCTCATCTTCCATCTCAACAAAGATCTGGTTCGTCGGAGAATCAATATAGAAGTCATATCCTTTTTCTTTCAGAATTTCTTTTAGTCTCGCAGCTGTTGTGATTGCATTCTTACTGATTTTCATATACAGATCATCTGTAAATAACGTATCAAACTGAACACCAAGGAACCACCCTTTGGCAAGCAGTGCTCCGTGCTGTTTGATCAGTGTCACAAAATGTCTCGGTGCATTTTCTTTTGTAAATACAACTGCCTCTCCGCAGAAGGCACCTACCTTTGTTCCACCAATATAGAAAATGTCACAATATTCTGCAATATCTTCCATTGTCACATCTGTATCTTCTACTGCAAGACCATATCCAAGACGTGCTCCATCGAGATACAGTGGAATATGGTACTGCTGACAGATATCAGAAAGCTCTGCGAGTTCGCCACGTGTATACAGTGTGCCATACTCTGTTGGGTGAGAGATGTAGACCATCCCCGGGAAAACCATGTGTTCATGATTCCCATCACTATAAAACTGATTCAAATAATCTGCCACATCTTTGGGCTGAATCTTTCCTTCCAGCTGCGGAAGGGTCAGTACTTTATGACCGGATGCTTCAATCGCACCCGCCTCGTGTGATGCAACATGACCTGTCTCAGCTGCGATAACGCCTTCATAGCTCTGGAGCACGGAATCAATTACTGTCTGATTTGTCTGTGTTCCTCCCACAAGGAAGTAAATGTCTGCCTCCGGGCATTTACATGCCTGACGGATTTTTTCCTTTGCGGATTCACAATATGAATCATTTCCGTATCCTGTAATTCCTTCTTTATTTACTTCTGCCAGTCTGCGCAGGATTTCCTCATGTGCGCCTTCTGAATAGTCATTTTCAAATGAAATCATTTCTTAGCTTTTCCTTTCTTTCTGAATGTTGCATTTTTATTCACAGTTCTTTTCTCTGGAGATTTCTTGCTCCTTGATTCATTTTTTGTTGTGATCTTCTTAGCAGTTCGTTTGTCAACGGTCTTCTTTTTTCTCACGCTGTATCCAAACGTTCCGATCTTTTTTCCAAGTCCAAGATATTCTCCATGGGAATATGCCAGAAGACCTGTCTTATTGAGTTCGAATTTGCCCTTCTCATCCATATAGGACTCGTCCACCTGAACCGCTTTCACTTCTGCAAGAAACATATGGTGACTTCCAAGTTTCTCAATTTTTGTCACTACACATTCAATATTGACCGGTGCTTCTTCAATGACCGGTGCGTAAGTAAGCTTCTCTGCCTTTTTCGCAGTCAAATGACACTCTTTCCATTTATCCACATCCCGGCCGGAGCGCACACCACAGTAATCAGTCGCATGGGCGAGCTGTTCGGTTGTCAGATTGATCACAAACTCTCCGCTCTCTTCAATCATATGATACGAATATCTTTCCGGTCTTACGGAAATATATACCATCGCCGGATTTGTACATACAGTTCCTGTCCATGCAACGGTAAAAATGTTCGTATTTCCTTCTTTATCTGCCGTACTTACCATAACTGCCGGAAGCGGGTAGACCATATTACCGGCTTTCCATACCTGTTTCGCCATTTCTCTTTCCTCCTGAAAACCGTCCCCTGTTACGGAGACGGTTCTGACTTTCTATTTAAAAATGTCTTGGGCTTCTTACTGCTGCAGTGCTGATACAAGTGCCGGAACGAGCTGTTTCTTACGTGATACGACACCTTTGAGCATCAGTTTCTGTGCATTATCTTCCAAATCATAAGCTCCGATAATCTTTTCTCTTGCTTCATTACCACTGCAAATCAGTTCAGAAGACTCTGTAATAATATTTGTCAGCATAAAGAAAATCATATCCAGACTGTGATTTTGTCTTGTCTTTTCCATCTCCGGAAGTACTGTTGCCTTAATCTCTTCAAGCTCTTCTTCGCTCATTGAATTCACCTGACCAACACCAAATACCGTATCATTCACTGTAAACTGTTTAAAATCAAGGAAGAGAATCTCCTCGGCTGTCTTTCCTTTGAGGTTGCTTCCTGCCTTGAACATCGCCTGCGCAAGTTTCTCTATATTGATCCCTGCAATCTCTGCAAGCCTTTTCGCTGTGCTTTCATCAAGTGGTGTACAAGTTGGGGAACGGAACATCAATGTATCGGAAATGATCGCGGAACAAAGAAGTCCTGCATTCACCGGATCTATTTCGACACCATTTTCCTCGTACATCTGAGATACAATTGTTGCTGTACATCCAACCGGCTGATTTCTGAAAAATACAGGTCCGATCGTCTCGATACTGCTCAATCTGT
This sequence comes from Mediterraneibacter sp. 210702-DFI.3.120, assembly GCF_020561005.1. Classification (NCBI taxonomy): domain Bacteria; kingdom Bacillati; phylum Bacillota; class Clostridia; order Lachnospirales; family Lachnospiraceae; genus Mediterraneibacter; species Mediterraneibacter sp. 210702-DFI.3.120. The sequence continues at coordinate 14,969 of NZ_JAJCNG010000014.1, forward strand.
GGTGATCAATAATCTCCTGGACATCTGCCTCTTCCACTCCGTCTACTGCCTGGTTCTTCTCATTATGATCGACAAGGATCACCTGTTTCTTGCTGACATTGAGAAGTCTTCGTCTGGAAACAAGACCTAAGAACTTTCCATCTTTATCTACAACAGGGAAGTCGCGGAAACGCTTGCGTGCCATCACTTCTTTCACATCATCTACATAATCATTCTTGCGGAATGTTACGAGTTGATCCTTTGTCATGAAAGATCTTACCGGAATACTCTGGCTGATATGCTGCGCTGCCGTAAATGTATCATGCTGTGTCCAGATAACGACAATTTCTTTTGCCTCTGCCTGACGCAGAATATCTTCTGAGATCGGATCATTCTGGCAGACTACCATACAGCTTGCATCCAGATCAACTGCACACTGCTGTGCATCAATTCGATCCCCAATGATAACAAGATCATCTTTCTCGATAAAGCTTGTCATCAACTCTTTGCTTGATGCTGCAACAGTTACTTTTCCTTTATAAAAATAACCATGTTCATTTCCTGTTACAATTTCACCTTCTACTGCCGCTGCAATATTACGGTACTGTGTTCTTGCCTTCGCAAGCATTGTGTTATCATAGACTTCCATATAGGATTTCGCAATATCACCTTTTGTGATCACACCTTCCAGCACACCATTACGTGTGATTGGAATCGTATGAGTATTCATCTCTGACATCTTTTCCCATGCTGTACGGATTGAGAGGCTTCCCTGAATTTCCTGACTTTCTTTCAATTCCACATTTTTAATCTGTTCTCTAAGATCAGAAAGCAATAACGGAACTTTTACGCCAAAGTGTTCCAGTACATATTGTGTCTCCTCATTAAGCTGCCCTGCACGACGAGGCTCATACGTTTCTCCGGTAATCTTTGTCTTAAGATTTGCATAAGCAATTGCTGTACAAATAGAATCTGTATCCGGATTCTTATGACCTACAACATACACCTTTTTATTCTCAGCCATTTTTCTATCTCTCCTTCTCAAATTTATCTCTTATTTACTTTTACACTCACATCAATTTATCTCTGTATTCTGTCATCTTACATGAACAGCTTCTTCATTAAGTATTAAACCTGACAATTTACTATTCAATAAGTAGAGTAACATTTTTTTTCTATTAATCCAACCGCATTTTTCATTTTCTTCACGGATTTTGGCTCTTTTGTTGTATTTTTTCTCATACATATGTTATACTTTTGATTAACGAGAAAAAGAAAATGAGGTGCTTTTAATGAGCGAAGAAATGAAAGAATTACAGACAAATGAAGTAACAGAAACAATGGCAGACTATGAAGATCATTTCGATGATGCGAATCCATGGAACAGAGTCCAGGATTATATGGATAAGAAAACTGTTCTTCCTGTTAAAATTGAAGGTGTTGTCAACGGTGGCGTAATTGTAATGGTAGAAGGACTTCGCGGATTCGTTCCGGCTTCTAAGCTGTCCCTTTCCTATATTGAGAATCTGGAAGATTATCTTCTCAAGGATATCGAAGTACAGGTGATCGATGTTGACCAGGCGAATAATCGTCTTGTCCTTTCTGCACGTGAGCTTCTGAAGGAAAAAGAAAAAGCAGCACGTGATGCACAAATTGCAAGTATGAAGGTTGGAACTGTTCTGAAAGGAACTGTAGAAACACTTCAGAACTATGGAGCATTTGTAAAGTTGGAGAACGGACTTTCCGGTCTGGTTCACGTTTCACAGATCTCCCAGAAGCGTGTAAAAATGCCTTCTGATGTTCTCACAGTTGGCGATGAAGTTGAAGTGAAAGTCATCGGTATCAAAGATGGCAAGATCAGCCTTAGCATGAAAGCTCTCGAAGAAGACAAAGAGAAGGCTGAAGAGAAAGCTGAAAAGGTTGTGATCCCGAAAGCAGAAGATATCGGAACAAACCTTGGAGATCTCTTTAAAAATATCCAGTTATAGAAATTGGTGCTGTGATCCTGTTCAGATTGATAATCTGCGTAATTGGCAGCATGATACAGAAAAAGTCCCTTTCAGAAGTTTATTTCTTCTGAAGGGACTTTTCTATTTTCATAGTTTCAATAATTCAGCATATTTATTATGCACAAACATTCTCCAGAATCTCTTCCAGCGCATTCTTACTGCTGGTGTGACAACGAATCACATCCGCATTGCATCTGCCGGCTTCTTCTACTGCACAGCGAACCATTTTATGGGATACTGTGTTTGTAAAAAGAACGATCAGATCAGGACTTCCAATCTGTTTGCTTAAGCTTGCTGACATCTGGGTGAAGATCTTCGCCTTACAATTAAACTGTTTACAGACTTTCTTATACTGACATACCATTCTGTCATGTCCTCCAATGATTACTACACTCATACTGAATTACCTCCTGAAATCTGAATCTGATTGTCTATTACTTTACCTATTCTTTTCCTGTATGTTTTATGAATTCATTTCCACATATCTTCCTTGTTCGTTAGTTGTGCCTAACCTATGTATTTACTATACTATAATGAAAACGTAATATCAATATCATTTACTGATAATGTTTCTCATTAGAATAAAGAATGTGCCTTGGCACCTTCTTGCGCCTGCGGCGGTCGCTTGCGACACCTACCTTGTACGCCGCAGTGCGCATCCTGAGCGGAGCGTTTTTTATATGTTAGGAAAGAACTTTCCTAACATATAAAAAAGAACTACCGGGACAAACCTCTACAAAAGTTAATCCCGGCAGTTCTTTTTCTTGCCTTTTTTATTTTATGTTGTTTCACTCAAGATTGCTGTTCACAGTAACTACTCAAGTTCTGTTCTTTTATTTTCATCCAGCAGATTCTTCATACTTCCAAGGCTTATCATCAATGTAGACGCATTGTGCAAAAGTGCAGATACTGTCGGCTGGACAATTCCTGTCACGCCAAGCAGAATCAGTCCTGAATTGATTCCGACGATATTTCTGTAATTCTTATGTATCCGCTTCATCATGGCATTTGCCAAAAGTTTCAGCGTCACAACTTCACGCAGGTCATCTGCCGCAATCGTGATATCTGCAATCTCTCTTGCAATCTCTGCGCCGTCACTGATCGCAATTCCCGCATCCGCCGCTGAAAGAGCAGGTGAATCATTGATCCCATCACCGATCATAATTACTTTTCTTCCTTCTGCTTTTTCTTTCTCAACGAAATTCGCTTTATCTTCCGGAAGAACCTCAGCATAATATTCATCAACGCCAACGCGTTTCGCAATTGCCGCCGCTGTACGCTCACTGTCACCTGTCATCATAACAACTTTACGGATACCGGCTTTCTTCAGATCATGAACCATTTCTGTTGCCTCTTCACGAAGTGGGTCTTCAATGCAGATAACTGCAACAAGTTGTTTCTCAATTGCCAGATACAGATGAGAGTATTCTGGTTTTAATGAATCGTATCTATCCTGATATTCGGATGGAATCATACATCTTTCATCTTCGAAAATGAAATGACTGCTTCCGATCAGAACCTTTTTATCATCAATAGAGGAAGAGATTCCATGTGCCACAACATATTCTACCTTTGAGTGCATTTCTTCATGAGACAACTGTCTTTCTTTCGCTGCATCTACAACGGCCTTTGCCATAGAATGAGGAAAATGTTCTTCCAGACATGCTGCAATACGAAGCAGATCATTTTCTGAGTATTCACTGAAAGCAACAATCTCTTTCACTGTCGGCGTTGCCTTTGTCAATGTTCCTGTCTTATCGAAAACGATTGTATCTGCATCGGCCACGGCCTCTAAGAACTTACCACCCTTCACTGTGATATTGTTCTCGCCTGCCTCACGGATTGCCGAAAGTACAGTGATCGGCATCGCAAGCTTCAATGCACAGGAGAAATCTACCATCAGAACAGACAGTGTCTTCGTAATATTTCTTGTCAAAAGCCAGACTGCACCTGTCCCCAGTAATGTATATGGAACAAGTCTATCTGCAAGATGTTCTGCCTTACCTTCTACAGAAGACTTCAGTTTTTCAGAATCCTCGATCATTGTCACAATCTTTTCAAATCTGGTAGAGCCTGATACCGCTTTGACAAGAACTTCAATCTCACCTTCTTCGAGAACTGTTCCGGCGAAAACAGACTGTCCTACACTTCTTCTTACAGGAAGTGACTCACCTGTAAGAGATGCCTGATTGATCATTCCTTCACCAGTAACTACTTCCCCATCAAACGGGATCACATTTCCCATACGGATCACAACATGGTCTCCCGGCTCAATATCTGATGATTTTACAAGAATCTCCTGTTCATTTCTCTTCAGCCACACTTTATTGACATTCAGTGACATACTGCGCGCAAGATCTCCGACAGACTTTTTATGCGTCCATTCTTCTATGATCTCACCAATTCCAAGCAGGAACATGACAGATCCAGCTGTAGCATAATCTCTACGGAATACGGAAACGCTGATTGCTGTAGCATCCAGGACAGGAACCTCTATCTTACCATGCATCAGGCAACGGATTCCGTGCCAGATATATTTCACTGATTTTACAGATGTAATCACTGCACGGATCGGCATTGGAAGGAATAACTTACTTCCATAATGAAGAACTGTCTTCATGACCAGCTTTTCCTGATAAACAGCATTCAGCTCTCTTCCAGAACCTGCAGCAACATGTTCCGGAAGAATTGCATTTTCATAAGAAAACTGCTTCAATAAATTCAAGACCTCTTCCTTATCTCCAACATAACAGATCACAGCATCTGCGGTGCGTTCATATACTTTTACATCTGTTACATTCTTCTGATTGGAGAGAAACCAAGATAGAGTATCCGCCTCCGTATATGTCATCCTTTTCTGGACAACATGGATACGAAGGCGGCCATTGATCTCATGCTTTACAATAAATTTCATAGAGATTTAAACTTCTTCCTCTTTGAAATCCTGCGCACCTATATTCTCTTCCTGAGTTTCTGTCTCTTCTGCTTCTTCTGCTTCGTAGACAGCCTCAGCCTCTTTTGCTGCACGTGACTCATTGATCTGCTGAGCCTCTGCAAGGATATCTTCTGCATTCTCCTGAACAGTTGTTGCTGTCTTCATCACACAGTCTTTTGCTCTTAAAACTGCTGCTGTACAGTTTGTGTAAACTTTCTTTGCATCATCACTTGCAAGAATTTTCACTCCCGCTGTTCCGAAAAGAACACCTCCTGCAAAGATTCCTGCTTTTTTCAATTTAAATATATCCCACATTGTATAAAACCTCCTAAAATTTTTATACATCATATCAACTCACTATGCAGATAGTCAATTCTAACTGCATTTGTCGATAAATTTTATCGTTTATTATCCGGTAATTTAATTGATGTTACTTTTTGATCTTTTACATAACCGCAATGTTTCAGTCCTTCGCGGATCACCTTGTTCCATCCTGTTTCCGTAAGTTTAAAGATCGTATCATCATCCAGCATGATGATACATCCCCCATCTTCCGGACAATCCTGCGCACAATCAACTTTATACATATTTTTTCTGTTGATTGCTCCGATTTCTTCTAATGCATTGATCATTCTGTAAACAGTTGCCACACCGATCTTTTCATCTGCCTGGGATGCCTTATAAAAGATTTCTTTACAGCTTGAGCATTCATTTTCCAAAATAATATCAATCAACATCTTACGCTGTTTTGTGATCCGGCATCCGTTTTCTTTTAATTTTTCAATAATCTGCTCTTTCTTACTCACGGTACACCTCCTGCTTTCTGGTCTTCGCTGTATCAGTTACTTCGCCATCTCACAGAGTTTCACTCTCATGAGATAGAGGTGACCTCATAACCTGCATTTTTTACTGCATTTTTTAAATCTGCCTGATCAATTTCTCTGTCGTAGGAAACTTCTGCACTATTTTCCTTCAAACTCACCTTTGCAGTAACACCATCCAATCCATTCAATGCATTTGTTACGGTATTCGCACAATGCTCGCAGTGCATTCCTGAAATCTTCAACGTTTTTCTGCCAATCACCGGACCGTCTAAAAACTTTGTTTTTGCTTTCTTGTTGCTTCCTGAACCGCCTCCGCAACAAGGACCTTCTCCTTTAAAATGTTTGATTGATCCTTTCAGAGCCAGTCCGAGCAATATGATTACAATTAATACAATAATAATATCTGCCATTTTGTGATTCCTCTTTTAGTCTTCTTTCTCGTCTCTGTTTTCCCGCCATTTTTTAATCCACAGATAGATCTGATAGATGGATACACCAACAAGGTAAATCAAAAGGAATGCACCAAATGCGTAAAACATAGAACCTGTTGAATTTCCCATTCTGATCCCCTTTTACTTTTTCTTTGTATATTGAGGTTTCCCTGCTGCCGCACTGCATCCGCCGCAGCTTCCACAGTTGCCGCTGCACCCGGCGCATCCGACATGTTTCCCTTCTTTATGGTTCTTATATGCTTTATAAATGAGAAAAATACAATATCCGATTATCAAAATTATTATTACAATATTTGCTATCATTGTCTTCAACACCTCGCTTTTTCTCTAATTATAACAGAGAGCCGGATACATTTCCTGCACCCAGCTCCATTTTATTCAAGAACACTTCCGCATTCTTGCTTTTTCATATTACGCTGCCTGCACGGAACGTTTAGAATATACTTTCTGATCTTTATACGGATCTGGTCTGAAGAGCATGAACAGAAGGAAGATCAGTAAGATAAATCCTACTGCTGTACCTACACCAAATGCTCCGCCTGTTACAAAAGATCCCACCTGGTATACAATCAGACAAACAACATAAGCGAATACATTCTGGAACAGGATTGCAAACCAGAACCATTTTCTGGACTGCATCTGCTGTGCCATTGTCGCAATTGCTGCAAGACAAGGTGAGTCAAGCAGGTTGAACAGAAGGAATGTAAATGCTGCAATTGTTGACGGGAACCAGGAAGCAACTCCCTGCGCTACTGTCACTGCGTCTTCTGTATCTCCGGACACATTTGCAAGAACTCCCATTGTAGAAACGATTGCTTCTTTCGCTGTAAATCCTGAGATAGATGCTGCTACAGGCTGCCACTCACCAAATCCAAGTGGTGCGAACAGTGGAGCGATCACTCCGCCGATTGCTGCCATTAAGCTGTCTGCGCTGTCTTCTACAAGTCCGAATCCATCTGCTGTAAATCCGAATCCTCCAAGGAACCACATTACTACGCATGCAAGGAACAGGATTGTTCCGGCTTTGATGATGAATCCTTTCAGTCTCTCCCAAACATGAAGGAGAACTGTCTTAGCCTGTGGAATATGGTACTGTGGAAGCTCCATTACGAACGGAGCCGGTTTTCCTGAGAAAGGTTTTGTCTTCTTCAGGATGATTGCAGAAACAAGTACTGCAACGATTCCTACAAAGTACATCAATGGTGCAATGAAGGAGCTCTCCTGATATCCTGCTACTTCACCGGCAATAACTCCACCCATCATAGCAATAACTGGAAGTTTTGCTCCACATGGGATAAATGTTGCTGTCATGATTGTAAGACGTCTGTCGTTGTCCTGCTCAATTGTCTTAGAAGCCATGATTCCAGGGATTCCACATCCTGAAGAAATCAGAAGCGGAATAAAGCTCTTGCCTGAAAGTCCGAAATGTCTGAACACACGGTCCATGACGAATGCGATACGCACCATGTATCCACAGTCTTCAAGAATAGACAGGAAGAGGAACAGAATCGCCATCTGTGGAACGAATCCAAGTACTGCTCCAAGTCCGCCGATGATACCATCCACTACAAGTCCATTGATCAGATCACTTGCTCCGACATTTGTAAGGAATCCTCCAACTGCCTCCTGAATGGCTCCAACGAATGTATCATTTGTCCAGTCTGTTACAAATGTACCTACTGTTGTGACAGATATGTAATATACAAGCCACATAACTGCAATGAAAATCGGAATACCGAGGATACGGTTTGTAACGATACGGTCAATCTTATCCGATGTTGTCAGTTTTTCTTTTGCTTTTTTAACAGTAGTTCCGACAATCTTCTGGATAAACTGATAACGTCCGTCAGTTACAATACTTTCCATATCGTCATCATGTTTCTTTTCCAGTTTTGTTCTTTCATCTTCAACAACTGCTTTTGCTGCACCTGAGAGCTTTATCTGATCTACAACTTTGCTGTCATTTTCAAGGAACTTTACAGCGTACCATCTTTTTTTATCTTCTGTAATTGTATCAGGAAGGATTTCCTTTACGCTTTCTACAGCAGCTTCTATATCTTTTGCAAAGATCTCACCAGGAAGTTTTACTTCCTTCTGCTTTGCAACTTTGATTGCTTCATCGATCAGTTCATCCAGACCTTTCTGCTTCAACGCTGAAATCTCAACAATTGGGCAGCCGATCAGCATGGAAAGACGTTTTACATCAATCTTAATACCTCTCTTAGCGAGAAGATCGCACATGTTCAATGCGATTACAACCGGTACTCCTGTCTCAACAAGCTGTGTTGTAAGATACAGATTACGTTCGATGTTAGTTGCGTCAACAAGGTCAACGATTACATCCGGGTTCTCATTCAGAACATAATCACGGCTGACAACCTCCTCAAGTGTATATGGAGAAAGGGAATAGATTCCCGGAAGGTCAGTTACTGTAACGTCTTCCTTTTTGTATTTCTTATTCTTGATCTTACCTTCTTTTTTCTCTACCGTTACTCCCGGCCAGTTTCCAACATACTGGTTTGCTCCTGTAAGAGCATTAAACAGTGTTGTCTTACCGCAGTTCGGGTTTCCTGCAAGTGCAATTGTGATTGCCATTACTCTCTTTACCTCCTTAAATTCTAGAATCTCTCATCAGATTTTTTGTATCTGTAGGCTTATTTAACCTCTACACACTGTGCATCTGCCTTTCTGACAGTAAGCTCGTATCCACGAACTGTAATTTCAACCGGATCACCAAGTGGTGCAACTTTTCTGATAAAAAGTTCACTTCCTTTTGTTATTCCCATATCCATAATACGGCGTTTGTAAGCACTGTCTCCTTCGATTTTTGTAACTACAACAGTAGTTCCTACTTTTGCATCACCTAAAGTCATAACACATACTCCTTTCTTAATTTACTCATCACTTTTTCAGCGTCTCAATCAGATCATGATATGGCGCGCCATATCAGCATTTACTGCTACTCTCGAATCTTTAATATTAACAATAACGTTACCGCCAATTGCGGATAGTACGATCACTTCTGCTCCGGGCACAAATCCAAGATTCGCAAGAAAACGCTTTGTCTCATCATTTCCGCTTACTCTCTTAATTGTATTGGTTTCGCCAATGTTGGCCATTGTAAGTGGCATAATCTCACGCTTCTTTCTTAAATGATATTAGAATCCATTCTCATTTGATATAGATTATTAAAAACAGTTGAGATTGATAATTTTTTTCATTTTCTCTCCTGTTCGTAAGTTAGTATATGCTAATCTTTATTAGTTGTCAATGACTAATTTGCAGTTTTTCTATTTTTTTCTGTTCAACGCCATTCCAAATCTATGTGGAATTTGTCTGGCAAATTATTTGCTGTGAGGAATAAATTATGATATACTAAGCAAAGACATGAAATTTCACTGTAAATAGTGATACAGATAAATTATAATTTATATAGAGGAGGCCATTACCTATGCATGTAAATGAATCATCTGAAAATTATCTGGAGACAATCCTCATGTTAAGCAAGAAGCTTCCTGTCGTACGTGCCGTCGACATTGCAACAGAGCTTAACTTTAAGAAATCAAGTGTCAGTGTGGCAATGAAAAAGCTTAGAGAAAGCGAACACATTATTGTATCTCGTGAGGGCTATATTACATTAACAGAATCCGGACAGGCGATTGCTGACATGATATATGAGCGTCACACTCTTCTCTCTTCCTGGCTTGAGAGACTCGGAGTTGATCCACAGATTGCCGCTGATGATGCTTGTCGTATGGAGCATGTGATCAGCGAGGAAAGTTTCAACGCAATTAAAAAACATATTGTTTCTCATTCTTAAAACGAAAAAGCACTAACAGAAGAGTGATATCTCTTCTGTTAGTGCTTTTTTCTTACTTTTACTTATCGTTATAATGAATGATACCTACATGCTAAACATACAAACGGAGTTGGTGGGATTCGAACCCACGTGCCCCGGAGGGCTAACGCATTTCGAGTGCGCCCCGTTATGACCACTTCGATACAACTCCTTCTCTTGCATCTGCCAAAGCAGACACAAGAATAATTATAGCATTTTCCTCTGAAAAATCAAGGGAGAATTTGCTTATAGCTTTTCTCTTTCTTTCATAATCCAGTCAATCACCTGTTCTAATCCTTCTCCCGTTTTTGCACTAACCGGAAGAACGACTGCATTTGGATTTAATTTCAAGATACGTTCCTTAGCAAGTTCAAAATCAAAATCAAAATACTCCAGAGTATCTATTTTATTGATCAGCACCAGATCACTTACCTGAAACATCAACGGATATTTCAGTGGTTTATCATCCCCCTCAGGCACACTAAGAAGCATCACATTCTTATGTGCCCCAGTATCGAACTCTGCCGGACAGACAAGATTCCCGATATTTTCAAGAATTAACAGATCAAGGTTCTCTGTATCATATTCAAGCAGTGCGCGCGATACCATATCCGCATCAATATGACATAATCCGCAATTATGGATCTGAATGGATTCCACACCAGTCAGATCTGCGACTCTCTGTGCATCTAGACTTGTCTCGATATCTACATCCATCTCACCAATTCTCAGCTGCTCTTTCATTCTGTTGATCAATGCACTTAATAATGTTGTTTTTCCACTCCCCGGTCCGGACATGACATTTAAGAATAGTGTCCCCTGGGCACTCATTTTCTCGCGGATTGCCTTTGAAGTAGCATCATTATCCGCAAATACACTTTCTTTTATCTCAATCACTCTGACGTTTCCCATGTTTTTATTCCCTTCTTTTATATATCATGCATTCACTTCCTGTATCTTTTCCAACAGATAATCAGCCAGTTCCTTCATACCCTCTCCTGTCTTTGCAGAGATGTAAAAAATCTTAATCTGTGGGTTCAATCTTCTTGCACATGCTTCCACATAGTCTTTTCGGAAATCAAAAACAGGTAATGCATCGATTTTGTTTATCACTAACACATCAGATACTTCATACATCAACGGATATTTTGCCGGTTTATCGTCTCCTTCCGGAACTGAAAGAATTGTCAGATTAAAGTTTGCGCCTGTATCAAACTCTGCCGGGCAAACAAGATTTCCAATATTCTCAAGTACAACAAAATCCAGCTCATCTCTGTCAAATGCTCTTATTCCTTGCCGTGTCATATCTGCATCTAAATGACACATTCCTCCTGTATGCAGCTGAATCGATGGAATTCCCGCCTCGATCAGTGTATTCGCATCTACATCAGAATCAATGTCTGCCTCCATCACACCCCACTTGATTTTCCCTTCAAAATACGGTTTCAATGCCAGAAGCGTGCTTGTCTTTCCACTTCCCGGACTGGACATCAAATTCATCAGACACGTTTTCTGTGCCTTTAATTCCTGACGTAACACCTGTGCATCTGCATTGTTGTCTTCAAGAATTGTTTCTTTTAATTCTATTACTTTTGCTTTTTCCATGCGTTCTCCCCTCGGTGTCGAACACCGCTATTATTTTCTTTTCATTATAACAAAAAGAAATAATTTTGTACATTTGTTTAGTCACTCATAAATTTTATCGTTACAAATATAATAAATACGTATATAATAGATATGATATCAAAAACAGGCTCTTCCTTCTTATCTATATTACTTTCTAAGGGGGACTCTCATGAACCACAATACACTCGTAATTGAAATCAAATCTACACTTGATAAACTTATTGCTGCCAGAACTAGTCTTGGTTATGATTACATTGTGTATGGATTACTCTTGATAAACGAGGATCAGACTCGTGTATCCAATATTACCAAAGCTTTGTACATCGATATTGCTGCCCATTATGAGACAAGCTGGTCTTGTGTAGAAAAAAACATCCGCAACACGGTCAATGCAATCTGGACTTCGGAAAATAAAACTATTCTTGAAATAATTTTCAACAGAACCTATATGGACAGAAAACCAACGAATAAAGAATTTTTTGAATATTTATACGATTTTATTTTCTTATCACAAGAAACCGTCCCGACCCAATCAGAAGAAAATGTATCTTCCATCCTCTGCCCTGTCTGTAACAATAAATGTCAGGTACTCGAAAGCATGCTTTCTTTTGTGGCAAAACGACTTCAACCTGAACCTGACTGCACGCATGTATGAAATATAATAATCAATCTGTTTTTCAAAAAGGACCTCCCTTCAATCATCGGGAAGCCCTTTTTATATCTGAAATAATTATAATTTTTTACATTTCTTATAGTGTCTTTTTCATCTTTTTTGTGGTATAATCGTTAGTTGTAACTAACGTATACTATTCATTTCTAATATGTGTGAGTTTTATCTATCCTTTTTTCAAACAAGGGAGCCTGAAATAAGATAAACTCAATTCTCACACAAGACAGGAGGCTGACTATGTTTTTATCCTTAACCAATATCAAAAAATCTTTTGGACAAGGCGACAGTCGTGTAGAAGTCTTAAAAGGCATTGATCTATTGATTAAAAAGGGAGAATTCTGTGTTCTTCTTGGACCTTCCGGCTCGGGAAAATCAACTTTATTGAATATCATCGGTGGCATTGACCGTGCGGACAGTGGTCAGATCATAATTGAAGACGAGCTGATGGAAAAAATGACTGCAAAACGTCTTAGTCAATACCGAAGAAAACATCTTGGATATGTTTTCCAGATGTATAATCTGATTCCCAATCTTACTGTGCGCGAAAATATTGAAGTCGGTGCTTACTTAAGTGATCACGCGTTAGATGTAGATGAACTTCTTGATACCCTCGGTCTTTCTGCACATCAGAAGAAGCTGCCGAATCAGCTCTCTGGTGGCCAGCAACAGCGTACTGCCATTGGCAGGGCGATTGTAAAGAATCCGGATATTCTGCTCTGTGATGAGCCAACCGGTGCGCTTGATTATAAAACGTCGAAAGAAATACTGAAGCTGATTGAAACAGTCAATCAAAAGTACGGTAATACAGTTGTAATGGTAACACACAATGATGCGATTAAGGATATGGCAGACCATGTTGTCCGAATTCGTGACGGTATGGTACGAAAGAATTACCTGAATGACCACAAAGTCACTGCCCAGGATCTTGACTGGTAAAGGAGGCAACAGACAATGAAAAATCCATTAAACAAACGTCTCCCCAGAGAATTCCGGAAAGACTTTGGTAAATATCTTGTCATTTTCCTTCTTCTTGTAATAACCATTGGTTTTGTCTCCGGATTCCTTGTTGCCGATGGCAGCATGATCAAAGCTTATAATGAAGGGGTTGACAAATATAATACAGAAAACGGACATTTCCGCACTTCTGAAAAAATGAATGATGCACAAATTCAGTCTATAGAAGAAAATGGTATTCATATCTATGACAATTTCTATCTGGAACAAGATTTAACAAATGACAGTACGATGCGTATCTTTGAAAGCCGGGATCAAGTGAATCTTGCCTGCCTCATGGAAGGAGAATTTCCAAAAGCGGCAAATGAAATCGCCATCGATCGTATGTATGCTGACAACAATAAGATTTCCATCGGAGACACACTGAAAAGTGATACACAGAGTTGGAAAGTTACCGGATTCATTGCTCTTCCGGATTACAGCTGTCTTTTTCAGAACAACAACGATTCCATGTTTGATTCTGTCAAATTCGGAATTGGAGTTGTAACGTCCGAAGCATTTGAATCACTAGATTCTCCACTTGTAAAATACTGCTATGCGTGGAAATACAATGATGAACCTACGACAGAGAAAGAAGAAAAAGAAGTATCTGATGATCTGATGAAAGCGATCAACAAGGAGGTTTCTCTGGAAGAATTTGTTCCGCGTTATCTTAACCAGGCAATCACATTTACCCGGGATGACATGGGAAGCGACCGCGCAATGATGATCGTATTTCTTTATATCGTAATTGCGATCATGGCTTTTGTCTTTGGCATTACGATCAGCAACACCATTGCAAAAGAGGCAAATATCATCGGAACTCTTCTTGCCAGCGGTTACACCAGAAATGAACTGATCCGACATTATATGGCCATGCCTATCCTTGTCACGCTAATTGGTGCTTTCATTGGAAATATTCTCGGCTATACGATCATGAAAGATGTCTGCGCCGGCATGTATTACGGAAGCTACAGTCTTCCAACATATGTAACCGTCTGGAACGCAGAAGCATTTCTGCTTACCACGATCATTCCAATCTTGCTAATGCTTCTCGTCAATTACACAGTACTTCACAGAAAATTATCACTTTCTCCTTTGAAGTTTCTCCGCAGAGACTTAAAAAGAAGACAACAGAAGCATACATTATCACTGAGCAAAAGAATTCCATTTTTCAGTCGCTTCCGACTACGTGTGATTTTCCAGAATATCAGCAATTACCTTCTGCTGTTCCTCGGAATCTTATTTGCAAACCTTCTGTTGATGTTCGGTCTGCTCTTCCCTGCTGTACTCGATCATTATCAGACTGTTCTAAAAGATAATCTGCTTTGTAACTACCAGTACATTTTGCAGATACCGATCAATGCTATGGATGAAGATCATAAACTGGAGAGCCTTGTAAATATGCTCTATTTTCAGCATGAAGTAGAAACTGATAATCCTGATGCCGAGAAATTCAGTGCTTATTCACTGAAAACAACCGATAAGGAATATAAGGAAGAAGAAATCCTTCTCTATGGACTTGCAGATAACAGCCGCTATCTTCCAATTGATTTTCAGGAAACTGTATCTGACAAAGATGTTTCAAAAAAAGAGGTCGCTTCTGATGCGACTCCTGCATACATCTCTTCTGCTTATGCAGATAAATATTTTCTGGATATCGGTGATGAAATCACTTTAAAGGAAGCTTATGAAGATGATACATACACGTTTTCTATTGAAGGAATCTACGATTATGAAGGTAGTCTGACCGTTTTTCTTCCACAAGAACAGCTTAATAAACTGTTTGATCTTGGTTCCGATTACTTCAGTGGTTATCTCTCTGACAGCGAGATCACTGATATTGACCAGAAATACATCGGCTCTGTGATTGACCTTGACAGTCTGTCTAAAATCTCCAGACAATTGAATGTTTCGATGGGAAGCATGATGTATCTGTTAGACGGATTTTCAATCGTGCTCTTTATGATTCTGATCTATCTTTTGTCAAAGATCATTATCGAAAAGAATGCACAGTCAATCTCTATGACAAAAATACTTGGATACTCTGACCGAGAGATCAGCAGTCTGTATCTGCTGTCTACAACCATTATGGTCGTGGTCTTCCTGCTTCTGAGCTTTCCGATTGAAACAGTTCTCATGAACGCTCTCTTCCGTGGAATTATGATCAGCAGTATTTCCGGTTGGATTCCGTTGTATATTGATCCGATCCTGTATGTAAAAATGTTCCTGCTAGGATTCGGAACTTACCTGCTTGTTGCATTGATCGAATACCGCAGGATCAAGAAAGTACCTATGGATCAGGCATTAAAAAATATTGAATAATCGTAACTGTACCTGCATCTGCTGCCTGCGGACGTTACTGTTCACACGATGTGCGACCAGCAACGCATCCCGCCATTTTAAATCGCCTTTGGTGATGGGGCGAGATGCATTCAAGCCAAAACATGCATCCTCCGTGTCAATCAGCAAAGTGATTGACACGGGAGTGAACAGTAACCTGCAAACTTCTAAGTTAGGCATAACAGTGCAGGTACCATTTGAAAGGAGGATTTCCCGTGAAAAGAAAACTATTACAAAAATTAGTTCCTGGTCTGTGTGCCAGTCTTGTCCTGGTTTCTGCCACAAGTCTGACCGGATGCTCAACTGACACCAAAACAGCTACTACTGCTTCAGATGCTGACAAATCAGAAACGGTATATGTAAAAGCTGATGCAAGCGGAACGATACATGAGATCAAAGTCCAGACGGACTTGAAAAATAACGGAACATCAAATGAAATCAAAGACTTCTCAACTCTGAAAGACATAAAAAATACGAAAGGAAATGAGTCCTTCACCCAGTCCTCTGACGGAACGATTACCTGGGAAAACAAAGGGGAGGACATTCATTATGAAGGTACTTCTACAGAAGAACTTCCTGTGAATGTAAAAATCAGTTACACACTGGATGGAAAATCTATACAACCGGAAGATCTCTCCGGAAAAAGCGGCAAACTTGGAATTCGTTTTGATTATAAAAATACTACCGAAGAAAATGTAACCATAAATGGTGAAGAGATGACTTCTCCGGTTCCATTCGCAGTGATCTCCGCCATGATTCTTCCGGAAGATACTGCTTCTAATATCCAGGTGACGAATGGTAAAATATTTACCATGAATGACCAGAGCGTCGTTGTCGGTTATGCCTGCCCGGGACTTAAGGACAGTCTGAAGCTTACTGATTATGAACCTACGGAAGATATCTCTATCCCAGAATCAGTGGAAGTAACTGCAGATATAACAGATTTTGAGATGGACTTTACTGCGACTGTGGTCTCCTCCGGTCTGTTTGAAGATCTGGAAGAGGATTCCTTTGACGATATGGAGGATGCAGCTGACAGCCTGCAGGAACTCGGAGATGCATCCGGCAAACTTGCTGACGGAGCAGCGCAGCTGCTGGGCGGCGCTTCTACTTATCAAAGTTATCTTGGGCAATATGTAGACGGTGTCTCACAACTTGCCGAAGGATCAGACGCTTTAGATAACGGTGTAACCGCACTTAATGAAAATTCCGGAAAGCTGGTTGCAGGTGCTTCTTCTCTTCAAAATGGTCTTGAACAGCTGAATTCTGCTCTCTCTGGCCAGATAAACACGGATTCCAGTTCTCTTCCGTCTGCTGAGACACTTTCATCACTTCAGGGACAGATCAAATCACTCAGCCAACAGCTGGATTCTGTTGATTCCTCTCTTGCAGAGGCGAAATCCTCCTTCGCATCCGTCAACTGGGATACTCTGAAATCTTCTATCACAGAGGACGCAAAAGAACAGTCCAAAACCGCTGCGACAGATGCTGTCCAGTCTGCGATCGATCAGATTGTTTCTGAAACTGCATCAGATTCAGAATTATCAGAAGAATCTAAAGATGCTGTCAACGATAAGATGTCACAATTAAAGAATGAAATAAATGATACGATTGCATCTGCAATTGATCAGAACCTTGATCTTTCTTCTTCCTCCACAGATATCGATCAGCTGAAATCCGCCACGGAAGGAACATTAAACAGCCTGACGGAACTGATTGCTTCCTGCCATACTACGCTTGACCAGATATCTTCCGGTGCCGGTTCCTTTGCTCAGGCAGCACAGAGTCTTTCTTCTCTCAGTGAGACATTAAAGACTTTACAGAACTCACTTTCTGCTTTATCTGCCGGCAGTTTACAGCTCACTCAGGGACTTACCTCTTTCCAACAGGGAATCAGTCAATTGTCTGAAGGCAGCTCAACGCTATCTCAAGGAGCTACTAAACTGGGCACAGCCGGGAAAGAGCTAAAAGAAGGATACACAACCCTTGCCGAAGGAATCTCTTCTCTCTCTGAAGGACTTACTCTCTTTGATAAAGAAGGAATCCAGGAACTTGAAAAACTAGGCGGGGATGATCTGAAGAATCTCTCTAAAAGAATGAAAGCTGTCAAAGAAGCGGACGCTGAATACGATAATTATGGCGGTAAGTTGGAAGAACAGACCGGAGAAGTACGGTTTATTATTGAGACAGATGGGATTGATTAAGAAGAAGGCTTTGGGTCATTTCTATTGACCCAAAGCCTTCTCTCTATAATTCTTTTTCTACATTCCACTGCCTGCCCAAAACTCCATCTAGTTGTATTTTTAGGTTTACAAACTCCACTTCCACTTTCAATAATATCCTTCGCTTCTAATTCTGCAAATTTTTTATCTGCTTCAGCTTTAGCCCGGTTGTTTTCAATAATTTGTTCCCTCAAATTCTTTTCGAATTCCTCTGGTGTAATATCTATCTTTTGCTGTTTCTCCATTGAATATACGCAAAATTCTTCCGAGTTCATAAAATGAATATCCATCGAATACTCTTTATTCAATTTATCAATCACTGCCTGATACGGATCTTCTGATGCTGCACTTACAGAAATAGCTGTAAAAATACTTAAAACCAATGCCATAAAAGTTACCATTAATTTAATTTTTATTTTCATATTCTACCTCCAAAACATATTTTTATTTCCAAACAGTAATTTACTTTTTTAGTGTAACAATACATTTTCCATTTACTAATTCAAATTTTATAACCTCCTCATATGAAATTTCTTTATTTTCATTGTAAACTACTATTTCAAATTCACATTCGTTCACACAATTTGGACTACTATTTGTCAACTTCTCATTTTCACCACTATAAATTTGTTCAAATATATTTGACTCGGGAATCCAATATATTTTTTCCCCTTTTTGGTAAATTGTAAAAATACTATTTTCTTTTTCTAATGACTTGCAATTATACATGTAATTCTCTGGTATATCTATCTGAAAAATATAACCATTTCCTACCGGCGTTTCCATCAATTTTAAAGTTTCTTTATGTTCTGGTATTAAAACAGAACCTTTCTCATTTCCATCTTGCGTCATCGCATAAACTGTAATTATTGATTTATTTTTTTGCAAGATATTTGTAAACACACACAAAAAAACTATGGCAGTTGCAACTATCCCCGTTGTAATTCTCTTTATGTGAATTTTCTGTTTCAAATTTTTTCTTCTTTCAATCCCATCAAAAATTCTCTGTTTGGATTCTTCAGTAAATTCAATTCCAGTCACAGCACTTTTAATTGAATTTTTATCCACACTCATTCACTCCCAACTTCTTTTTTAATAATTTCCGACCTCGTTCCAAACGCTTTTTCACAGTCGATTCCGTAATTTTCAAAATCTTACTTATTTCAAAGCATTTATATCCTTCTACATAATATAATAAAAGCACTTCCTTATATTTAGATGGTAATTCTAAAAGGATAGCAAGTATCTGATTATCTATACTATCCTCAGGATATGTAGTCTTAATTGTTTCGATATTTATATATGGATGTTGTTTATAGAAACGCAATTTATCTTTACAAAGATTTATTGTAACTCTAATTAACCATGCCTTTTCATGTTCATAAGTTTCAAAAAGAGGCTTTTTTGTCATATATTTTATTAATACATCTTGCACTGTATCTTCTGCATCATACGTATTTTCAAGCATTACGATACATATTTTATATAGCATTTCTCCATATTTCTGAAACATCTCCTCAACTGAAGCTTGTTCAAGCATACCTTTCACATTCCTCTCCCGATATCCTACTCAATTCCTTTTATAATAAAACGTTTCAAAATTTAAAAAAGTGACAAATTTAATCAAATATTTTTTCCTACCGTATCGACATAATATCCTCTGCACCAAAAATGTCTGTTACCATATTTATACATGAAAAATCTCCGTCATTCTACAACAGAACAACGGAGATTTCAAAGTAACATATTTTCTTTTACTCTTTTACAATCCAACTGCCAGTTTTCTTTGAACCAACTCTCTCTAATCGTCCTAATTTAGACAACTCTTTAATCATTCTCTGAACAGCGCTTCTCGACAAAGAGACTCGTTCAATAATTTCTTTTTGCGTAATTGTTGGATTATTGCGCAACATATCAAGGAGCATTTTCGTATGCGGTACGGATTTTACTTACGCTCTTTACTTTTCTTGAAAAAGTACTATACTTATTTATGGTTTAAATCAGTTCTATTATGAAAGACTTTACAAGAATACGGAGATAATTTTATGACCATCAGTATACTTCTCATGAAACAAATTGCACAGCTTTTTCTTATGATCTTTATGGGATACTTAATTGTAAAAACAGGTATTGTTGAGGATACCGACAGTAAGGTATTATCCAAAATCATCCTCTATCTGGTCATCCCTTGTGTAATTATAAACGCTTTTCAAGTTGATTATACCTCTGACACTGTGAAAGGATTATTGTTAGCTTTTATAGCATCTGTAATCACTCAGATCATTCTTCTTATTGTTATTTCTGCTTTAGGAAAACTTTTTCACTTGAATGAAGTAGAAATTGCCTCTATCTATTACTCTAATTCTGGTAATCTGATCGTACCAATCGTAACTTTTATCTTAGGAAAAGAGTGGGTATTATATGGATGTGTATTCATGAGCGTGCAACTCGTTTTTATATGGACTCACTGTAAGAAAATTATCAGCCAAGAGGCTTCTTATGACTGGAAAAAGATTGTCCTCAATATAAATATGATTTCTATTTTTATTGGAATCCTGCTTTTCTTTACAAAAATCCATTTACCGGAAATCATAAATGATTCGATAAGTTCTGTCGGTAATATGATTGGACCAGCAAGCATGATCGTAACAGGTATGCTTTTCGCCGGTATGGATCTGAAACAGATTTTTACAAATAAGAAAGTATACTTTATCTCTATTCTCCGGTTAATCGTATTACCCGTATTTGCACTGATTCTGATTCAGTTGAGCCATCTCGCCGCTTTTTCAGCAGATGGAGATAAAATCATGCTCATTGTATTTCTTGCAATCATTACTCCATCTGCCTCAACTGTAACTCAGATGTGTCAGGTATACGGAAATGATTCTCAATATGCCAGTGCGATCAATGTTGTTACAACACTGTTTTCTATTGTTACCATGCCGCTTTTAGTAATGCTATTTCAAATGTTTTAGCTATGAAATTCTTCCATTCTCCATTTCATATACCACATCTGCCACGTTCATTGTGGATACTCGGTGGGATACCAAAACAACGGTTTTCTTTCTGGCGGATTCTTTTAATGATTTCAAAATGATTCCTTCGTTCAGCGAGTCCAGATTGCTGGTTGGCTCATCCATCAGAATCATCGGTGCATCATGGAGAAATGCTCTTGCAATTCCGATTCTCTGTTTCTCACCGCCAGATAATGTATCACCTAGTTCTCCGACTTCCGTATCATATCCTTTCGGAAGTGTCATAATAAAATCGTGGATAGACGCTTTCTTTGCGGCTTCCATAATCTCTTCTCTGGATGCTCCCGGCTTTGCGATTGCGATATTATTTGCAATGGAATCATGGAACAGGTGTGTTTCCTGCGTGACATAACTTTCCATATCTCTTAAATGCCTGGTCGGAATCTTTCGGACATCTGTACCGTCTACCGACATGCTTCCACCCTGCACATCCCAAAAACGCATCAACAGTTTTAAAAGTGTAGATTTTCCGGAGCCGCTCACACCATGAATCCCTGTGATCTTACCCGGCTGTAATTTCAGTGAATAGTTATCTAAAATAACCTCATTATCGCGGTCCAGGCCGTCCTCTGCCCCAGGGCACCTTCCCGCCCTAGCGGGCTCCCCTTGTCTGTCTCCTTCGGAGCCATTCACCTTATAAGCAAATGTTACGTTCTCTGCCTCTGCTCCTGTAAATTCATGTTCCATGCTCTCTGCATTGGAAGTTTCCACATCACCCGGAATTTCTTCCACAAGCGGTGTCTCTTCCAGAAGAGAAAGAACACGCTCACCACTTGCCAGTGTCTGGTTCAGGTTATTGGAAAGGCTTGATAATGCTACTACCGGTCCGAAAGAACCCATCATTGCGATGGTACAGGTTAAGATTCCCTCGAATTCCATCGCACCTTTGTCGTACAGACAGATTGTCAGTGCCAGCATTCCAAAGGATGCAAGCAGGATAACCATGTTCGTAAATGAACGCTGTGAGCCTTCCATTTTGCTTAATGACTCCTGCATTCCTGCAAGATTTTTGGAACGCTCAGACATCTGCTCTTTTCTCTTTTCACCCTGTCCATACTGAATGGTCTCGTCCAGTCCACGTAGGGAATCCAGGACAAAACTATTCAGTTCTCCAAAGTTTGTTCGAAATTCCATTCCCTTCTGACTGCCACGTTTTCCATTCCACATTGGGATAGCTACACCGACAATCAGATAAGCTGCCAGTGCAAGCAGACCTGCTAACCAGTGATATCTTCCAATAAAAATCAACATAATGATAGAAGTCAATGTTGCAATCGCAATCGGGGAAATGGTATGTGCATAGAACACTTCCAGTAATTCGATATCGGTTGTAATAATAGAAATCAGGTTTCCCTTATCCCGTCCTTCCAGTTTTGCCGGACAGAGCTTCCGCAGTGCTGCAAACACTTTATGACGGATGATTGCCAACAGTTTAAATGCGATAAAATGATTACAATACTGCTCCATATAATGCAGGATTCCACGAAGCACTGCAATTACAATCATAACTGTAATAATCGTTTTTACTGGGGTAAATACTAACCACATATTGTCCACCGGAACAATCATTCCGGCTACTCCTGTCAGAAGTCCATGCATGATGACCTGTCCTGCCAGTATTGTCAGGAAGATTGCACACAAATATCCCAATGTTCCAAGGATGATTGCTGCCAGCATGATATGGAGCAGGGGTTTTACTAACCCGATCAGGCTTTCCATGATTTGAATGGCACTTCTTCGTTTTGTTGTATTCGTATTTTCACTCATTATGCCACTCCTCCTTTTCCATAGTTTTCCAGTGCCATCTGGCTTTCATACAGATGTCTGTACGCACCATTCTGGCTCATCAGTTCGTCATGCTTTCCGCTTTCTTTGATTTCTCCATCTTTTAAGAAATAAATCTTATCAGACTTCACGACATTTGCCAGTCTGTGGGAAATCAGAAGCACCGTCTTTGTCTTTGCCAGTTCGTGAATCACATTCATGATCAGTTCTTCACTTTCCACATCGATATTGGATGCAGCTTCATCAAAAATATAAACTGCACTGTCTGTCCGAAGCAATGCTCTGGCAATCACCAGTCTCTGGCACTGACCGCCGGACAGGTTGCTTGCTTTTTCCAGCAACTGTGTCTGCAAGCCATCCTGTGTCTGTAAGAACCCTAAGAGATTGACTTTCTGAAGAACTGCTTCCATCTCTTCTTTCGTTGCGTCCGGTTTTGCCATCTTCAGATTTTCTTCTACTGTACCTTTGAACAGGTAGCTGTTATGGCGAACCAGAACAACCCTCTGCATCAGATTTGTTTCATTCACTTCGTTAAGCGGTACACCACCGATGGTGATTTCTCCGCTGTATCCCCGGTTCTTTGCTGCAAGCATTCCAGCGATTGTACTCTTACCACATCCGGATTCACCAACCAGTGATACAAAACTTCCTGCCGGAAGATTTAAGTTGATTCCTTTTAAAATCTCTCTGTCCTCTTCATAAGAAAAGTGCACATCTTTTAATGTAACATCTAATGCTCCATCCGGCAGTGTTTTTTCTCCAGCCTGTGGTTCCGGCAAATCTAAAATCTTGAAAATCTTATCACTCGCTGCCATACCATTCATTGCGATATGGAAGAATGAACCAAGCAGTCTGAGCGGCAGGAAAAACTCGCTGGCAAGCAGAACGATACATAACGTTCCTGCTACACTGATATTTCCTTTTAAGAATTCAGATACCGCAACCGCCATACCGATCGCAGCTCCACCATACGCCACAATATCCATCACACTGGTGGAATTAAGCTGCATGGTCAGAACTTTCATCGTAATCCTACGGAAGTTCTGGGATTCCACATCCATCTCGTCTGCTTTCTGCTGGTCTGCCTGATAAATCTTCAATGTGGTAAGTCCCTGCAAATTCTCAAGGAACGAATCACCCAGTCCGGTATAGATGCTCCAATAGTTATTTAATAATCTCTTCGCCACTTTCTGTACCACCACGATAGAAATCGGGATCAGCGGTACACAGATTAGCAGGATAACGCTCGCTTTCAGACTCACTCTACAAAGAATGATAAACAAGGTCAGCGGTGCGATCAGGCTGTAAAATAACTGTGGGAGATATTTTCCAAAGTATGTTTCCAACTGCTCCACACCCTCAGTTGACACCTGTACGACCTCCGAAGAGGATACCTGCTCACTGTAGGAAGTTCCCAGCTTTAACATTTTCTCATAAATCTTTTCACGCAGAATCCGTTTCACATCCACGCACGCCAGATAAGAAGACTTTGCTCCCATCCGTTCGCATACAAAACGAATCACAACGACCAGGACTAAGATCATTATGGTCCGTTCAATGATCGGTACGGTTACTGCCTGGTACACTACACGTTCCAGTAAATCTGCGATAGTAAAAACCGCTAACACTTGTGACAGGAGGGCTGCCCACTGCCACAAAATCGTATACACGATATACTTTTTTGCGTGGGACAACAGCCCCATCAGTCTTGTTTTAATCATAAGTAACTCCTTGTTTAGAATTTTCACCCCAGTGATTTGTTACTGTTCAAGCGGCTTGCTCGTTTCTTTTTTTGTTCTTTTTATTTCCTACTGCATATCAAATGCCACACTGCAAGTGCCGGATGATACAGAAGCATCCTCGGTCCGGAAAACCGCATAACCTTCCGAATCTTCTCCCTCATCTCCGGCTTGTAGCAATGCACCTTACAGTTCGCACAGAATGTTTTCTCTTCCATAAAGGGACATTTCTGGCTTCTGAGTCTGGCATAATCCGAAAGTTCCTGACAGGAAGGACACATCTTTCCTGTCGTTTTGTCATATTCCTTATGATTCTTCCGGCAGTACAGCCGGATCATTTCTTCCACAACGCACTGTTCCTTCTGCCGCTTCTTTTCGATTGAATCCATTTATTCTGCTGCCTCCAGTTCCTGTTCCTCAGGCTTTATCGTTTGAATTTTCAGGAAGAAATATAACAAATGACATACCCAAACCACTGCGATACAGATTCTTCCAATCGGTACATTCTTCATGCAGATAAAACCAATCAACATAACTACCGTTACCATTCCGATAATCTTGCATTTTGTTCCCATGGTCATAGCTCTTTTCTGAACAAAACTATCTAGATGTTTCTTATATAAATTCGTTCCTATGAACCAGTCGTGCAATTTCTTAGAACTCTTTGCAAAGCAAAACAGTGTTGCCATATAAAATGGAACGGTTGGCAGGATAGGAAGTACAATTCCTATCGTACCAAGTCCCAGGCAAAGAAATCCAAGCACAATCCATACTATTTTTAAAGGATTTTTTCTCGTTTTATTTTTCTTCTCCATACTCCTCTCCTTTATCACTTATTTTCATCTGTATTTATAAGATAATGATGGTCATTTCCGAACACGCAAGGTTAGTTTCTTCCATTTGTTGTTAGTTATGACTATTATCCTGTTAAAATATATATTATACTCTTTCTGACTGTCAATATTTTTCCACTTATTTCGTACCCTTAAGTACGAAATCTTCATTTTCTAATCTCCTTATAAATACGTTATTTTTCATACTATTTGATAATTTTTATCAATATTTTTTTCTTTTTACTTGTTAATAAATTGTAAAACAGCGGCATTATACCATAAAAAAAGAAGTACTATATGCTCCTGATTTTACATACATTACTTCTTTTAAGACATATTTATTAAATCTATTATCTGTTAACCTCTCGCATTTTTAACACTTACAGCTTAAAAATCAATCGTGCTGTACTCTCTGGCATATGTGCTTCTCCAACCGAACTGGACACAGTAATCAAAAGATTTCCACGTAACGTTCCATGGTCAAAATTCTGAAAAACACATGCATTCAAAGGTATTTTTATCCTTCCGTTCTTTACATCTGCAATTTTATACATATCCCCTTGCAAATATTTCAGACAGGTAAGATGCCCTTTCATCTGTTTTCCATTAATCCGAGATACCGCATGCATTTCTCTGATTGTCAATTCGAGATAACAGCCTCTTTTATTACGTTTCACAATCCCGAGAGGTTCGAATCCATTTTCTGCCATGGATCGACTACTCCCATCTGTCTGCAGGATAGAAATCACAACTGGATGATTGCCATACTCCACAAGTTCTTCTATGTTTCTAATCTGATTCTGTTCTTTTTGCATTCGAATTTCTTTATTGATTCGCATATGGCTTTTTGTAAGTTCTTCCAGTCTTCTGTAATCAATATTTTCGATCATTCCTTTCAGAACATCATCGATTCCTTCTGTAATCCCACTGCGTTCCAGATACTCCCTAACGTCTTTTTGGACTTTCTGATGCCAACGGAGCATCTTTTTCCCTTTATCCGTGAATTCAAGACTTTCGGTCAGATATCCTTTTTCTATACAACTTTTAAAGAATCGGCTTACTGTTGGATGTTTTACGCCACATTTTGTAGCAACTGCACCAATTGTCCCTCTTCCCTTTTCCAGTTGTTCCAATTCTGTCAGATACTGAATTTGTAATACTGTCAGATGATTAATTTCTACTGTCTGGTTCCTGGTCATGACTCAATTCCTCTACCATATTTCCACTTCTAGTTGTCCACAGTCCCACACTTCCGGTTCTGTCTGATTCTCCGGCATAAATGCAATCAGAAGTTTTCCCTCAATCACTCTGTCATTCGGCTTTATAATAAATTCAAAGACTCTGGATGGAATCTGTTCTCCTTGTGCTCCTTGTTCAGCTAAAACCCACTGTTTATCATAGTTCTTATACCATAATCTTTTGTTTCCCAGACTGCTCACTTTCTGTAATTTAAAATAACCCTTTTTTGTTATTTCAAGAATTACATTCCTGGAATAACAATGATATTCCTTCTTTAATTTTCTAGGACAGCGTTGCTCCAGACTATACATCTGCATTGAAAAAATATAGTTTCCTTTTTCATAACGGTCTGTCAGTTCTGAATTTCTTATTCTTCTCTCATAGTACATGTTTTCATAATTGATAAACTGGCAGATTGCTCTCGTAGATTCATCGGTTACAATGTGTTCAATCCGACATGCATCCTGGTCTGCCGTCTTTTCATTTACACCAATAAACTGTAACATCTGACTGATTGAATTATGCCGGTAAATATAATCATTTCCTACAGATAGCCCATAATCTGTCAATTGTATCTCCTGTCCTGCAATTATTTTTTCAAGATATCCTTCCTTTTGCATCCTCTTGAGACACACCACTATATCTCTTTTCTCCATTCTGAAATGCTGACAGATTCGTTCCAGATCTAATGAGATATTCTGTGTCTTCCAGATACACAACTGCTCTAAGATATCCTCTTCTTTCTCTGATTTTGAATGTGGAAAATTATGTTTTTCAGTACTTGTATCCATTTTTTCTCCTATCACACTCCCCTTTTTACCCTACCAGCGATTTTATATCTTGTCAATTCATTTTAAGGATGAAACACATAATGATCCAGTCTTTCAAATGCTTCCTGTACTTTCGATGAAGCTACAAAAAACGGACTATGATCATTCAAAACCGAGGACAGGTATATGATGAATTAAGTATTATGTATGAAAAACGCCTACCTAAAAAGGCAATAAATTTCAATTTAAAAACAGGCGGGGGCTCCGCCTGCTATTTTATAAGTGAACATTTTTCTCTTTTACTCTGCAACTTTAAAACTCTTCAATATTTTAACCACATCTCTTTCTTCACCCGCAGTAAAGGTTCCATCTGGTGCCTCTGCAATGAATGCATATGGTGTTGGATAGTCAAAAGAAAATTCATCTACATTCCCAGCTTGTCCTACAAATTCTCTTGTTCCAAGATAAGATTCTGGAACAACTGCATAAAATGTAGTTCCTGAATCTACGGGAGTAAAATCTGAATCTCTCTTCATATCCAATTCGCCAATAATATGTACCTTCGCTACAATAAAATTGCCTAATGATGAGAAGTCTGTATTTGTTCCATTTGGAAAACTCGGAACGAATTCTGAATCATCCGCTTTTGTTATATCCGCTTGTAACATAGACACACCAGACCTTCCTCCCAATTTGTGTACTAGAGACCAAAATGTAACTGTAACACCGCGCTCATTAGATAACACAACCTTTTCCATAATTTCATCATTTGGTTCCCCTATTTCTTCGCTTTCAACGTTCCATCCTAAAGGAATTTTAAATTGAAACTCTTGCGCATCAACATTATATGTTTCCCCATATCTGGTTTTATATAAGTTCCACTGCTCCCCGGTATCAGAATAATTCAAATCATCGTCTGGATTCCAGCTGGATTTCCACTCTTTTTCCCAAATTGCCGGTAAATCTTTATTGAAAATTTCCACCTCCATAAGTTCCTCTGATACAAGTGGAAGGTCAACAACAAGCTTTCCTGTAAGATTAGGAACAATACTCAGATTTACTGTTCCTGCATAGTATTGATCCTCTCGATTAGACAAACTCACCTCACCTGATGCATTTCCAAAGATTCCAGCTGAGATATCACCTCCACATGTTCCATATATCTTTGTAATTAAATGAATATCTATTCCTGCGGAGGCATCGCCTTTTGCTGATGCAATAGTTGACCACTCAATTCCATCTGAAATATCTTTCTGCTCTTTTGGATCTTTAATCTCTTTCACTTTATTTGTCTTACTATCATATATAAATCCAACAGTCTGTTCATCTAACCAGGAAAGTGACATATTCCAATTTCCCTCAATTCCAATCTTTCCTGTAAGATTTGATTCTAATTGATTCGTTATAACAATCGGTACTCCTGCCACGACAAAAGTATAATTAGGTAATTTTTTTTCAAACAGTTGCTTCTCATGCTCTTTACTCATACTTTCTTTCAAATCAACTGAAAGATTTGCCCCCGCTTTCCTATACATCGCCATGCCATATTTGATATTTCCATGATTAATATCTAACATCAATTCAACTTCAAGATCAACTCCCATATCACCTGAAATCGTAACATCATCTATCGTTTCCTCAAAAGCTTTTCCAAAATCATACTCACTTTCTGGTTCTTCTTTCTCTGGATCTTCGTTATCACTTTCTTTCGATTTCGAATCATCCTGAGTCTCTTCGCTACTGCCTTCTTTTAACTTTGAATCATTTCGAGTCTTTTTGTCATCATCTTCTTTTGACTTTGAATCCTTTTGAGTCTTTTTGTCACTATCTTCTTTTGACTTCGAATCATCTTGAGTTTCTGTGCCATCTGATGAACTACTATCTTTTTTCTTATCTGCCATCTCTATCACAGAATAATTCTTTTCCATTTTAGCGGACATCATCTGTACTGTCTCTACAGCTTTATCAGTATCTTTTTTGCTCACATTATTAGATACTTCTTGCACTCCATCTTTTGTTAATTTTAGTCTTTTTTCAATATATGCTTTTTCAAACACATCTGTTAGAAGAGCTGACTGCGTTTCTACTACATACCCTCCAGTTGCTTTTTTAACTGACACTACTTTTCTTATAAATCCATTTTCAGCTCCACTAATCTCACCTGCAACAATTACGTCTCCTTCTTTGTATTTCGGATTTGATTCAAAGACAAGGTTATCATCATTCACATTTATCGGTTTCTTTTTCTTATCCATATCTGAAGTAATGACTTTTACATTTTCTTTTACAATAACATCTCCCTCTTGTTTTTGTTTCTTATCCTTATATAATTTTTGATATCCTAATACCGACACCATTACAATAACAATCAATATTAGAATAATAAATATTATCCTTTGTATCCACTTTTTCAACTCATCTTCTCCTTCAGATTTTTAACTTTATCTACTTGTTTATATTAAATATATCTCCACATTGTCCCCTTCCATTCAGCTTTGAGCTATCCACATAATAGATTGCTAAAATATCCTGTTTTTCAACAGAAAGTGGACGATCTGGTTTCGAAATCCAATCCCCTGCTTTTAATTTTAATTGCATTGTATCTTTGTCAAATGTTCCTTCTACTTTATAACTTCCAGAATTTACATATGATTTATCCGAAGTATATGTATAAGTACCAGAATAATTTATCCCATCTTCCGAGTTAATATCTAGCTCTGCTGTTCCAGAAGATCCTGCTCCTGTATAATTTCCTTTCCAAGTTCCACTCAAATTAATTGAATCCGTATCTAACACAGGAGTAATTGTTACACTTGGATCATTCCATGTTCCATCATAATAATAAAAATACTTTACTTGAAGAGTATATTGCACATCTGCTTTTGACAATTTGCAACTGCATTCATATGTTACGCCTTTTCCTTTCTCTTCTTTTGTCTGTTGATTGATTGTGAATTCTGATATATCATCTGTATTTATCTTTATTTTCTGTTGTGTCGAATAATCAATAAAAGAAATTCCATTACCAACATCTGATTTTGTTTCTCCAACTGATATCTCTCTTCCTGAAAGTTCAGCAATCAAATCTTCTTTATTAACATTTAAAGCTTTATCTGCTTTTTCCTTCGATGAAAAATCATTCTCGTCTTCCATATCTTTTAATTCCCATTTTTTATCAAAATCATATTCTGCTTTGATTGTACCTTCAACTTCTTCCACTTCTCCATTTAGTTTTATCTTAATAGTCACTTTATCTTTCCCTTTATCTAAATCTGTATCTTGTTTTTTTATAACAATATCGGAAATTTCTCCATCTTCGATTGTCCACAACTCACCATCAACATTTATTGTCTTGTAAGCTAAAGAATTCTTAATCTGTTCTTCATTAACCCCCTTTAATGGTTTTATAACCCAATCAGCACTTTCGCCTATAATAATAGACTGCATTTTCCATCCATTATCAAATTTATGATATGACAATGTATATCCTTTTTCATAAGAAACATTGTCTAATTCTGTTTTTACGATACATATCACTTGATCACTTTTAGCTTTTTTGTCCGTTTTTCTATCCTTGATTTCAATATCAACTACTTTTTCATTCTCAGCTAATGCGAGTGAGGAACTTGCATCCATTATATCTTGTTTGATTTGTTTTTCCTTGGGTACTGACGAACACCCTGTCATACACAACATAATGAATACTAGCATTAATAATAGCGATGTTTTCTTTTTCATATTATTCTTCTCCCTTTCGTAAATAAAATCGCCTTTGACATCTAGTAGGTGTCATTTTTTGTTTTATTTTATCATATACTTTTTAAATTGACAATTAGTGAATGTCATTTTTAGAAAGGAGTTTATCTATGTATAAAAATAAATCTTCAACTGGATTTAATAATATTTGTGGACAAAAAATTAAAGAATTGCGTTTACAACTTCCCGAAAAAACCTCTCAGCGCAAATTTGCAGATATGCTTCAAATACACGGGCTTGATGTAGACAAAAATGCTATTCAAAGAATTGAATCTGGACAACGTTTTGTTACTGATATTGAATTGAAAGCTATTGCTTCTGTCTTAAATGTAAGTTGTGATACATTACTGAACAGTAATTTTTCTTAATCCTAAAAGGTGACTGTTGTAAAGATGGACTAATAGCCCACGTGACCATTATATTTACCAGAATATGTGTTGCTCAATGGAACAAAGACAAAGTAAATACCTGAGAACTCTTGGTGAACAGTTCTCCTTCCTTGTTAATAAAATGACAGAAATCACTTTCAGCAAATTATTTGGCATCCTAATGGATGCCTTAATGAAAATCTTAAAAAATTATATATTTTATACGCTTTTATCAATTATCCAATCAAATATTTTCAGTTTTATTGTATATATACTTTTAAACACAATCAAATCTATAACAAAAATCATCACCAAACATATAAGATACATAAAGATTCCTGCTAAATAATTTCCTAGAATTCCAGCAATTAAAGAACTACCCTTTTGAACTATATTTACACCTGTTAATAAAGATGATTTATTCATATATAACAGCCAGATAAAAAATGGCAATGACTTAACAAGAATATCAACTATCATATTTAATATTTCATACAAAAATCGACTCTTCTTTCTTAAATGTAACAAGCTTCTTGCCATAACTTGTATTTGGTATTTTACTATCGTTTTCTCATCATTTATAGAAGTATAATGTAAATAGCCCATATCCCAATATTCCTGTAAAACTTTACCATTCAATTGAATGAATTCATTTATATATTTTTCACATGTATCTCCTTTTCTGACTAAATATTCTTCTATAGTTGGGAACTCTTTTGGATTTAGCCTATAATACTTTAATATATAGAAATCATTCAAGAAACATCTGCGCAAATGTTTTTTATAGCTCTTGGGATCTATAATTCTATGTATATAATCTCCCATATATTTTTTTGAATATTCGTCTTTTTTTTCTGGATGTCCTTTTAAAATAAATCTTTTTTCAGATTCACTATATATAATAAAGATTCCGAAATAATTATAGATTGCTGTACTTCCCTCGACCTCTATATCATTTTCTATCTGTAAATATTTTTTTACTGTAATTCCTTGTTCTAATAATTCAATATTTCTTCTTAATTGTTCATTCTGTCTTTCATAATTTTTTTCCATAATTATTACCACTCCTCATATAATCAAATGTTCTTATTGAAGATTCAAGGTTTTCTGGTCTCTCATATCTCAGAGAATGAGTCGCAGTTATGAGCATTTTGATATATCAGGTACTGAAATAGTGATTAAAAGGTATACGAAATAAAGCGGCTATTGTAAATATTTTTCAGCTAATTCTAATGAATAATTTTTATATCTATTATATGCTTCATACAATTTGTTTTCTTCAATTAAATTGCAACATGGCAGTACTAACTCATAATACATTTTTCGGAACACATCTACATTATCTTTCAGCCCTTTCACTTTCTCTACAATTTTGGGCGCAATCACATAATATTTCTCTATGTCCTGCGGATAATTCTCTTTAACATATGAATCCCGAAAATTTCTTAAAAGTTCAAGTTCATCACAATCATCTAGAAATTCTTCTCCTTTTACACTCATGCAAGCTGACGTTAAATAGCATCCACCGCTACTATTGCTTTTTCCTGTCGCATCCTTATACAACGGACATTTGTGATAATCTGATGATAATAAATTAGCTCCGCAATAATCTGCATACCGTTTCTGTATCGGTGCCCCATCTTTTCCACCACTTGCTTTACACTTATTACCATTCCACATTGATTCTTCAAAAAACGGACATATTGCCATAGTCTCCACTCTCCTTTTTATGTTTTGACATTTAGTGAATGTCATTTTATTTTAGCATATTTATTTTCAAATAACAATTAAAATAAATTAAATTACAGTAAAAATTATTTCTTCTATTGTTTAATTCTTCTTTTTCCATTTCATGACAAAAAATTACAGCCAGACTTCAAAAGTCTGGCTGATAGTATAAAATATAAACATGTCCACTATATTATACAAAAATTCCGTCGAACAGTTGTCTGTCAGAATCTTTACATTCATTCTTATTCTGTTGGGAACATTGCTACTTCCACCCCTATCACACAATCCATCTCCTGATAATCTGCCGGACAGCTGTCTGTCAGAATCTTTGCATTCGCAAAAGCAGAAAATGTCACTGAACTGATACATCCGAATTTTGAATGATCTGCAAGGACAAACCTGTTCCTGCATCTCTCGATTGCCGTTTGTTTCACCAGAGCCTCATTCGCATCCGGTGTCGTGAATCCTTCTGCTTTTGTGATTCCATTTGCTCCAAAGAATCCTTTGGTAAAATGATATTCCTGCAGATTCTTCATTGCCTGGGCACCGATCACTGCCTCTGTAGAGTTCTTAAGTTCTCCGCCGATCAGAAACACTTTGATTCCTTTAGCTGCCAGTCTCTGTGCATGTGAAACAGCATTTGTCACAAAAACTGCATTGGTATGTCCAAGAGCATCAATCATATAACCTGTCGTTGTTCCTGCATCGAGATAAATAAAATCTTCCTCCTCGATCAGTTCTGCCGCATATTGCGCGATTTTTCTTTTCTCTTCCACATGGAGTTCGCTCTTCTGCTCAACTGTCGGTTCATAAGCAGAGACAGTGCCTTCATCTTCTAGCGCAACCGCTCCGCCAAATACCTTGATAAGCTTTCCGGCTTTATGAAGTGCAGTAATATCTCTTCTTACCGTAGACTCTGATGTGTCTAAAATCTCTTTCAGTTCTGTCGCCGTAACACTTTTCTTTTCTTTCAGCAAATCCAAAATAATCTGATATCTCTGTTCTGTAAGCATTTTTATTATCTCCTTTTAAAAAAGGACCTGAAGCCATGAATCTCAAGCGCCTGCTTCTTGATCCACGACTCCCGGTCCTGATTCTTATATTCTTGTAACTGTTCAATGGTTTTGACAGATTATTCTATTCGGCATTTCATCCAAATATTTGTTACTTTATGCAACTTTCTTCTTAAGCAATCCAAGCAGTACTGCGGAGATGACTGTTCCTACTACGAGGGAAACAAGATACATTACTGCATTTCCAACAACCGGGAATACGAAGATTCCACCATGTGGTGCCATCAGTGTACATCCAAACAGCATTGACATTCCACCGGCAATTGCTGAACCGATGATACAAGATGGAAGTACATGCAGCGGATCAGATGCTGCAAATGGGATTGCTCCTTCTGTGATAAATGCAAGACCCATGATAAAGTTTGTCGGACCTGCATCTCTTTCTTCTTTTGTAAACTTATCCTTAAACAACAGTGTGGAAAGGGCGATGGCACATGGCGGAACCATTCCTGCAACCATAACTGCTGCCATAATATCATAATTACCAGCTGCGATTGATGCTGTACCGAATACATAAGCTGCCTTGTTGAATGGACCACCCATATCGATGGACATCATTCCTCCAAGAATCAGTCCTAATACTACTTTACTTGAATCTCCCATACCTGTCAATGCATTATTCAGGCCTGTGTTGATTCCACCCATGATTGGCTCGATTACAAACATCATCGCAAGTCCGATCAGGAGAACTCCGATCAATGGATAAATAAGTACCGGTGCGATTTTTTCCAGTGCATCCGGAAGCTTGTCGCATACTTTACGAAGAAGTACAATGATATATCCTGCAAGGAATCCGGCTACAAGAGCTCCGAGGAATCCGGATTTTCCGCTTGCTGCCATCATACCGCCTACAAGACCAACTGCAAGCGCCGGTCGGTCACCGATTGCCATTGCGATAAATCCTGCAAGTACCGGAAGCATGAATCCAAATGCTGTTCCACCGATCTGTTTAAATACTGCCGCAACCGGAGTGATCATACCAAAATTTGCTCTCTGGTCAGCCGGAAGTGCATTCAGATCTACGCACAATCCGTCAATCAGAAATGCGATCGCGATCAGAATACCACCACCAACAACAAGTGGAAGCATATGGGAAACACCGTTCATTAACTGCATGTAAATCTGATGTCCGACTCCGCCGCTTTTCTTTCCTGCGGAAGAAGATGCTGCAGCCGGATTGTTTCCGTGGAAGACCGGAACATTTCCGGCTTTCGCCTGAGCTACCAGTTCATCTGCCTTGCTGATTCCGTCTGATACCTGACAGATGATTACTTTCTTTCCGTCAAAACGATCCATCGGAACCTGTGTATCTGCTGCAACGAT
This sequence comes from Mediterraneibacter sp. 210702-DFI.3.120, assembly GCF_020561005.1. NCBI lineage: Bacteria > Bacillati > Bacillota > Clostridia > Lachnospirales > Lachnospiraceae > Mediterraneibacter > Mediterraneibacter sp. 210702-DFI.3.120. The sequence goes on from NZ_JAJCNG010000014.1 coordinate 50,512, forward strand.
AATGCAGTCTGCATCAGCGATTTCCTGATCTGTCAGCACATTTTTTGCTCCGCCGCTTCCTCTTGTCTCGATTTTCACAAAGCAGTCAGCAGCTTTTGCAGCTTTCTCGATTCCTTCTGCTGCCATATATGTGTGTGCGATACCTGTCGGGCATGCTGTTACTGCAAGAATCTTGAAATCACTCTCTGCATTTCCTGTATCTGCCAGCTGCTCATCAATGTCAGCTCTCTCATCATCTGCTTTATCAATAATAGAAAGGAATTCCTCCGCAGAGGTTGCATTTCTCAGAGCTTCTGTAAACTGCTCATCCATCAGCATCATTGACAATTTACTAAGTACTTCCAGATGAACGTTGTCTTCTGTATTCGGTGCCGCAATCAGGAATAAAAGTGTTACCGGATCTCCATCCAGAGAATCAAAATCAACACCATTTTTAATGACCATTGCTGCAAGTCCCGGCTTGCTTACACAATCACCTTTTCCGTGTGGAATGGCAATTCCTTCACCAATTCCTGTTGTGCTTTCTTCTTCTCTTAAGTAAACCTGCTTTCTGTAGGCTTCTGTGTCATTGATCTTACCACTTGCACACATCAAATCCACGGCCATGTCCAAAGTTTCCTGCTTATTTGCCGGATTCTTGTCAAAGGCAATGCTTCTTTTATCGAGCAAATCTGTAATTCTCATCCTACCGCTCCTCCTTTACAACCTGTTGATATACTCCGGCAATCTCCTCTTTTGTTGCCAGATTCTCTGAAAATGCACTTGCACTTCCTGATGCAACTCCCATGTGGAATGCATGTCTGTATTCATGTTTCTCCATCCAGCCTGCCATAAATCCGGCTACCATAGAGTCACCTGCTCCAACACCGTTTTTTAATTCCCCTTTCGGCGCCGGAGTGTCATAAACACTTCCATCTTCTGCTACAAGAACGGCACCTTCTCCTGCCATGGATACAAGAACATTTCTTGCTCCTTTTTCCTGCAGTTTCTTTGCATATGGTACAACAGATTCTCTTGTCAGAAGTTCCACATCAAAAATCTCTCCAAGTTCATGATTGTTCGGTTTTATTAAAAATGGATGATATTCAAGAACGTTCAACAGCAGATCTCTCGTTGCGTCTACAACGATCATGACACCTTTGCCATCAAGCTTCGCCATAATCTTCTGATACATGTCATCCGGCATAGATGTTGGAATACTTCCTGCCAGAAATAGAACATCACCTTCTCCAAGTTTGTCAAGCTTCTCCATCAGCTTCTCTACATCTTCCGGAGAAATCACCGGTCCACTTCCGTTAATCTCTGTTCCGTCGATTGATTTTAACTTCAGGTTGATTCGAGATACACCTTCATTGATCTCAATAAAATCAGATGCAACTCCCATCTCTTTGAGTCTTCTTTCAATCTCTTTTCCGGTAAATCCGGCTAAAAATCCAAGTGCAGTATTCTCGATACCAAGATTACCAAGCACTGTAGAAACATTGATGCCCTTTCCACCTGGAAGGATCAGCTCTGAACTCGTTCGATTCGTAAGTCCAAGCTTAAAGTCCTCAACAGAGACAATGTAATCCAATGACGGATTAAATGTTACTGTGTAAATCATTTTGCATTCTCCTTCTCTCTGACCATTGTTTTTCTTTATGCTTGTATTATACGTTCAAACTCGTTCATAGTCAATCAAACTAATCAACAAATTTCATGACTGTTTTTGGTTGATTTTGCACAATTTTGGTTTTCAGCCTTTAAAACAAGAACTCCGCCAGCACACAATTGCTGACATCCATCCCCCGATGCGTCAGTCTGATTCGATCTCCACTAAATTCCAGCAATTGTTCTTCTTCTAATTTATCAAGAATTTTTCCATATACATCATTTGCATTCTTTCCAAAACAGTTCTGAAAATCTGTTCTCGAAACTCCCTCTACTTTTCGAAGCCCCAGATACATGAACTCTTCCATCTGCGATTCCACGGAAAGAATTTCTCTGTCAATAAGGATCGACTCGCCATTTCTAATCTTTTCAATATATGCTTTCCGATCTCGAATATGATCAAACCGCTCTCCTTTGATCAATGAGGAGGACCCTGCTCCAATCCCAAGGTATTCCGTTCTGTCCCAGTATCCCAGATTATGTCTGCATTCTTTCCCTGGCTTTGCATAATTAGATATCTCATATCGATGCATTCCTGCTTCTGCAAGTCTTTGTATTGTCAGTTCTCCCATCGCATATTCTTCTTCCTCAGATGGAAGTTTCCATGCACCACAATCTAACTTTCCTTTTTCATACCAGTCATAGAATACAGTACCTTCCTCTAAGATCAAACTATATGCGGATATATGTTCCGGCTCAAGTGCCAGAACTTTTGAAAGTGTATCTTCGTAGCTTTCTATCGTCTGTCCCGGAAGCGCAGACATGAGATCGATATTTCGATTTTTGAATCCAGCCTGTTCTACCAGTTTCCAAGTCTCAAGGAATTCTTCAAATGTATGGATTCTTCCTAGCATTTTCAGTTCTTCATTTTGTGCCGACTGAAGTCCAATACTCAGTCTGTTCACCCCTGCTGCTTTCATAGCATGAAGCTTCTCGATATCAACCGTTCCCGGATTCATTTCCATTGTGATCTCTGCATTCTCATTTACTGAAAATGTATGATAAATTGCATTAAAAATCTGTTCTATCTGTTCCGGTGTCAGAAGAGACGGTGTTCCGCCTCCCAGGAAAATGGTCTGAACTTCATACTCTCCAGATAATTCCTGATAATTCTGAATCTCCTGAATCATAGCACTGACATAAGCTGCCTGCTCTTCCTCTGTTCCACTTGCTGAGAAAAAATCACAATAATTACATTTTCTTACGCAGAACGGAATATGGAGATATAATTCTAAATTTCTCTTTTTCATCTTTAAATACAGAAAGATACTGTCTGATAAAAACAGTATCTTTTCCTTCCTTCTTTTATCTAGTTCTCATCCAGCTTCAGGACACTCATGAATGCACTCTGTGGAATCTCTACATTTCCAACCTGACGCATTCTCTTCTTTCCTTCTTTCTGCTTTTCAAGCAGTTTCTTCTTACGTGAAATATCACCGCCGTAACATTTCGCAAGAACGTCCTTACGCATTGCCTTAACTGTCTCTCTCGCAATAATCTTACTTCCGACTGCTGCCTGGATCGGAATCTCGAAAAGCTGTCTTGGAATCTCTTCTTTCAGCTTCTCGCACATCTTTCTTCCACGCTCATAAGCGCTTCCTTCGAATACAATAAAGGAAAGAGCATCCACTTCTTCTTTGTTGATCAGAATGTCAAGTTTGACAAGCTCGGAACGTACATAACCAAGCATCTCATAATCAAAAGATGCGTATCCTCTGGATCTTGATTTCAATGCATCAAAGAAATCATAAATAATCTCGTTGAGTGGCAGATGATATGTCAACACGGCTCTTGTCTCTTCAATATATTCCATTCCCTGATAGATTCCACGGCGTTCCTGACACAGATCCATGATCGCTCCGATGTACTCGGATGTCACCATGATCTCTGCCTTTACCATAGGCTCTTCCATATATTCAATCTCTGCAGGATCCGGCATGTTTGTCGGGTTTGTCAGATCGATCACATCACCGTTTGTCTTATGGATCTTGTAAATAACACTCGGTGCTGTTGTAACAAGATCAAGGTTATACTCTCTTTCCAGACGTTCCTGAATGATCTCCAGATGAAGGAGTCCTAAGAATCCACAACGGAATCCGAATCCAAGTGCTACCGATGTCTCTGCCTCAAACTGAAGCGCAGCATCATTAAGCTGCAGTTTCTCAAGTGCATCTCTCAAGTCCGGATACTTTGCTCCGTCTGCCGGATAAAGTCCGCAATATACCATCGGATTTACTTTCTTATATCCCGGAAGTGGTTCTGCACATGGATTCTCTGCATTCGTGATCGTATCTCCGACACGGGTATCCTTTACATTCTTAAGACTGGCTGTGATATATCCTACCATTCCTGCTTCAAGTGCGTCACATGGAATGAACTGTCCCGCTCCAAAAGTTCCAACTTCTACAACTTCTGCTTTCGCGCCTGTTGCCATCATAAGCATCGGTGTACCTTTTTTGACAGTGCCTTCCTTGATACGGCAGAATACAATAACTCCCTTGTAAGAATCGTACTTGGAATCAAAGATCAGTGCCTGAAGCGGTGCATCCGGATCTCCGACCGGTGACGGAATCTGCTGTACAATCTGCTCGAGAACTTCATGTACATTCAGTCCTGTCTTAGCAGAAATCAGTGGTGCATTCTCCGCATCGATTCCAATCACATCTTCTATCTCTTCTTTTACACGCTCCGGCTCTGCGCTTGGTAGATCAATCTTGTTGATAACTGGCATAACATCCAGATCATGATCCAGTGCAAGATATACATTCGCAAGCGTCTGTGCCTCAACTCCCTGTGCTGCATCAACAACAAGAATCGCTCCGTCGCAGGCTGCCAGACTTCGGGATACCTCATAGTTGAAATCGACGTGTCCAGGTGTATCAATCAAGTTGAAAATATACTCTTCTCCGTCATCTGCCTGATATACAGTACGGACTGCCTGTGCTTTGATCGTGATTCCACGCTCTCTCTCCAGATCCATGTTATCGAGAACCTGTGACTGCATTTCTCTGCTAGTCAAAAGTCCTGTCTGCTCAATGATACGATCCGCCAGTGTAGACTTACCGTGATCGATATGTGCTATAATACAAAAATTTCTAATATGACTCTGATCAATTGTTGACAATACTTCTTACCTCCATCTATCTTTCTGACTGTTTTACAATAAAAAGTTCTACCGCAAGATTGTCTGTCAGCAATCCTGTCTTTACATCCTGCTCCAACTGTGCCCCTTCTTCCATCACACGGCGCAGCTGTCCCATCTTAAACCGCTTCGCCTGTTCCATGTTCTTTCCTGCCACAAATGGATGTAAGCCTGCTTTAGACGCAATCTCTTTTCTTCCATATCCCTGATTTGCAAGTGCCTTGACATGGAAAAGCATCCTGTACTGACGCACCAGCAGAAAAAGAATACGCATCGGCGGTTCTTTTAAAGCCAGCAGTTCATAATACAGATCCAGTGCTTTCTGCTGATTTCCGGCTGCAACCGCATCTACCATCTCGAAAATATGATTCGTAATCTGCGTCACACAGACAGCATCAATATCTTCCTTCGTGATCGTATCCCTCTCCAGTGCATAACAGAATACTTTCTCCAGCTCTCCCTGGATATTTTCCATATCTGTTCCAACTTTATCCAGAAAATAAACTATCACAGACTCCGAAATCTGCTTCTGCTCTTTTCGGACCAGACCTGCAACCCAGCGTTTCAAAGTTCCTGCATCCTGCGTGGACAGCTCTGCAATATATCCTTTTGATTTCACTGCTTTATAGAGCTTATTTCTCTTATCAATCTCTTCTTCCACAAAGATAAAACAGGTTGTCTCTGGCATGTCCTTAATATAATCCGCCAGATCTGCCCCTGCCGCAGTTTTAAAAAATCCCGTATTCTCAAATACGATCAGTCTGCGCTCTGCAAAGAAAGGTAAGGTCTCTGCAAGATCGATTGCTTCTTTCACTGGCGTATTCTTCCCTTCATAATACGAATAGTTCATCGTATCACCTTCCGGAAGCATTGCCTTCACAAAACGGTTCTTATACTGTTTCTTCAGATATCCTTCTTCTCCACAGAGAAGATATACCTGCTTAAATTGTCCTGATTTTAAATCTTCATTTAAGGTCTTCATAACTATTCTATTATAAATGAATAACCAACACTTTGACAAGAGCCTTTTTATCACCTATTCCTGTTTTATAAATACTTGTGAACCTTTATTTTTCGTCCATCGCTCCTTAGTGTAATTGCACCACATTCCTGCGTGGACAATACTTCACTTCCGATTTCCCGCAGGCGTTCCAGCGTCTCCGCATGTGGATGTCCGTAGCGATTTTCTATCCCCGCTGAGATTAATGTTAATCTGGGTTTCACAATCTGAAGAAATTCTTCACTTCCCGAATTCTTCGACCCATGATGTCCTGCTTTTAAGATTGGACAGCTTTCCAATGCTCCGCTTTCCACCAGCTGTTCCTCTCCTCTTCCTTCCAAATCTCCTGTCAGAAGCATTTGAAACGCCCCATCCTTCAATTCAAGTACAACAGATGCTTCATTTCCCGCTTCCAGACGAGGCATCTCCTCTTCCTTGCCACGAATACGCTCGTTTTTCCTCGTTGTCAACGGAGCAATGCATTTTAAATACGTTCCTGCTTTTTCTCCGGCATAAATTGTCAACACTCTCGTCCCATTTTCTTTCGCTATTTCTGCAAGATGGAGTAATTTCTCATCCATATATTCTTCCGGCGGCAGAACAAGCGCATCGATTTCCACTCCCTGTTTCTGATTTTGCAGAAGTTCCTGAATTCCATTGATGTGATCCGCATCACCATGTGTCACAAAAACATACTCCAGTTTTCTGACCCCCTGCGATAATAGAAACGGCTCTATCCGGTAAGTACCGACAGAAGACAGATCACTGCTCCCTCCATCCACCAGCATTCTCTTTCCTTCCCTGTCTCTTATAAAAATACAGTCCCCCTGTCCAACATCCAGAACCGTCACCTGAAGGTTTTTTGAATCATTATTGAGTATTCCGCATCCGCAGATCGATCCTGCTATGACAATACAAACAAGAAGTGAAAATCCCGCCTGTTTTCTTCGGTTATCTGTCTTATTTTTCATTGCATGAAACAGGAAGCACAAAAACAACAGCACACCATAGTAAATAAGCACCCACCATAACTCTGGCTGTCCGGTCACGATCCTGCTGCCCGGAAGCGCTGATGTCAGCTCACATAATTTATCATAGAAGGACAACAGGCGATCACAGCTTCTGAATCCAATTTTTCCTACGGTTCCCGATAATTCTGAAAACAAAATTCCACCTATACCTGTCAACATCACAAATGGAAACAACGGAATTAAAATAACATTCAAAACGAGTGCATACGGTGGTATCTCAAAATAATAATACAGCATGATTCCCAGAAGCATTCCATTAACAGCTAAACTAATCTTAAATCCTTCCCATGCTTTCAAACGTGTTTTCTGTTCAAAAATTGGATACAATAATAAAATCCCAAGAATTGCACCAAACGAAAGTAAAAATGCTGCGTCTAACAGATACAGCGGTTGATATATGCTTAAGATAGCTGCTGTAACCGCCAGGCTTGTAGGTTGATCCACATCTCTCCCGGTAATTTCTGCCCCCATGCGGATAAAAAACATAAGAAGTGCACGAAGACTGGACACCTGTGGACCTGTCATAACCAAATAAAAAAACAAAATCCCTCCTCCGGCAATTCCGGAAAACAGAAATGAATTTCCCATTCTTCTTAATAACCGGTAAACAGACATTCCGATCAGTGACATGTGTAATCCCGAAATTGCAAGCAGATGTCCTAATCCGTTCTTCTGATACAATTTTTTCATCTCCGGATCAAGTCCGCTCTTTTCTCCCAACAAGATTGCAGAAAGCATCGCGCCATGTGTTTTTCCCATCTGGCTTACAATCTTCCAGTTCCAGTAATTTTTCAGCCGGTCCAGCTGATTCCGTATGCTATTCCATCGTGATACAATCCAGTTCTTGTCTTTTTCAGACAAAACTATCTCAACCTGTTCTGCCTTTGTTAAAACCCCAACATGGATTCCCTGTTTTTGATAATAACTTTTTTGGTTAAAATTACCCGGATTCCTTGACGGATGAAACGACTGTTTTTTCCCCCACACATTCAGCTTCTGTCCTATTTTCATTCTGATTTTTTTACCGGATTTATTATTTTTTATTGTTACAAGGATTTTCTTTTCTTTGATTATCTGATTCTTACTCTTTTGGTCTGTACAAGAAACAACCGCATCTTTCAGATAAATTGCAGTTGATTGTGATTTATTTTCAATTCTATAAACCGTGCCCTCGCAAATCACATTTTTCTCATCCGAAATCAATGTTTCTGCAAGGGACGGTTTCTGATCTTTTGTATTCTGTAAAAAACTCACTCTTACAATCTGTATGGCAAGCAGTATAAGACATACCATACAGAGCGGGCGTTTTCTCATTCTTTGTTATCTGCTGCTATCCAGTCCTGCTCTTCATTCAATGGCTGTGACAAGTCCACCTTCTCCATGTATTTTGCATTCGATTCACCATTGATCGTAATCTGTACCTGCCTTACTCCTGTTCCCTCTACAAGAGAATCCACAATAGAATAAATCGTGATCTCAGGCAGTACATCATACGCACTGATCAGAAATGTGCTGTCAAAATTCACATAACAGATTCCATCCTTTGTCGTTACACTCAACAGATTAGCCGCCGGATTGATCGTTGGATATGCCCCCTCCTCAGATGGACCTTGCATCAGCTTTTCTACAATCAGCTTTTCTTTCAAAACATTACTGCTGTAATGAACATCAACCTCTTGTTTGACCAGTTTGGATCCATTCTGATCTGCAAAATATAACTTCAATGTATCACTCTGATAAGAACTTAACGAAGAACCTGTCGTGTCAACAATATCGTCCTCATTCATCAGACCGACCTCATTTCCTTCATCGTCTTTGAGTGGTTCTCCTTCCACACGGACAGATACCGCATCAATTCCGTCAATCTGAAGCAGTGACTGCACGATTGCTGCCCGCATCAGTTTCTCATCTAAGGATTTCACTTCATAATATTCTTCGCTGAAATTAATCTCAAGGATACTGCCCTTTAAAGCACAGTCGAGCAATTTCACCTGTTCCGGAATTGCCTGTGTATATTCAATTTCATTCGTTGGTTTCTTCATCTCATCGATTACAGATTCCGCCTTTTTTATCGCAGAATTGCCGCTGATCTTAGCCGCAACCTTTACAAGTCCTGTCTTGTCTGTATTCATACAGTAAATGTAAGATTCGCCTTCCTTTACTCCATAACGATTCCCACACGCAGTTACTGCGAGAGAAAGAATCAGAATAAGCAACACTGCGATCCCTTTTCTTTTTTTCATAACTTTTCTCCTAAGAAGCTGTATAGATCAATGGAATTCTCACAGTAAATGTTGTTCCTTCGCCTTCTTCACTGAATACTTTAATCGCACCTCTATGTGCAATCACAGCATTTCGCGCAATTGCAAGTCCAAGTCCTGTTCCTCCGATCTCTCTGGAATGAGATTTATCCACACGGAAGAAACGTTCAAAAACATGCGCCTGATCCTCTTTCGGAATTCCAATTCCTGAATCTTCTACTTTTACATAGAAAAATTTGTGGTCTGCATTCAATGATACATGAACCCATCCATTATCATGATTATACTTTACTGCATTTTCTACCAGATTGGAAATCGCAAGTGACAGCTTTGTCTCATCAATCTCCGCCGTAACCGGACGAAAGCTCTCCATTACGATCTCCACATTCTTTTTCTCTGCAATTGGTTTTAATCTCTTCAAAATCTGTTCCAGAAGTTCATTGATATTAATGGATTCAATATTCAGCGTCTGCCCCTTCTTGTCCATCTTCACAAGTGATAAAAGATCTGTAATGATCTTATTCTCACGGTCAATCTCTTTTGCAATATCACCCATGAATTCCTGATACATCTCAACCGGAAGGTTCTCCTGCTCCAGAAGTGAATCGGCCAGTACTTTCATCGATGTCATCGGGGTCTTCAGTTCGTGAGATACATTGGATACAAATTCTTCCCTGGAATCATCCAAAAGCTTTAGCCTTCCCATCATCTTATTAATTGCTTCGCTGATACTTTTCGTTTCTGTAAATGTATCCACATGCAAAACATCATCGCTATACCCTGCACTTACATTCTCGATCGTAGCTGCAATCTGATGCAGCGGACGTACTACACGATCTGCTGCAAACACTGCAACAATCGTCAGAAAAATCATCACAAGACCAATAATCACGCTCCCCTGTGTATATAATACATCCAGAGAATCCTCAATACTATCAGTTGAAACACTTGCCAGCATTACACCGCGAATCTGATTCTCTCCGGGTATTGCAATCGGTGCAGTCACCTCGATATAATGATTCTTCTTATCATAATTATTCGTGCTCGTCCCCTTCATACAGCGCACTACACTTTCAGATACATCCAGCTTTCCCTCATCCAGACTGTAAGTATCTTTGACTACCCTCAGCTGATCGTCAATTACCATAACTCTTCCGTTATAAATGTTAGTCAGCTGATTCAGGCTGTCATTGACCACCTCTTGTGAAGTGTCCTCAAAATAGTGGCTCGCACTGATCTGATTCGTTAAAATTGTACATTGATTCTGAATTTCTGCTGTTCGAAGTGACACAGCACGTGACTCATAGACTTTTACGATTCCAAATAGTGCTACTACGCTGGGCACAAGCCCGGCAAGAAGCACCATAATAAAAATTCGGAATCTAAGATTGTTAAAGATCTTTTTCTTAAATGAAAATGTATTCTTACCCCTGGAAATAATAACCCACTCCCCACTTCGTATGTACGTATTTTGGTTCACTTGGATTCTGTTCTATCTTCTCTCGTAAACGACGGATATGTACATCTACAGTTCTTGCATCACCCGGATAATCATATCCCCAGATCAGATTCAGCAGATTCTCTCTGCTGTAAACCTTATTCGGATTCATTGCCAGAAGCTCAAGCACATCAAATTCCTTCGCTGTAAGATTGATCTCACGTTCTCCGATGAAAACACGGCGTCCTTCGCAATCAATCTTCATATTCCCTTTCACAAGCACCGGACTGCCGGCCGGCTCTTCCTTGCGTTTCGCTGTTCTGCGCATGATTGCCTTGATTCTTGCCTTCACTTCAAGAATATTGAACGGCTTTGTGATATAATCATCCGCACCATATTCCAGACCAAGGATCTTATCCATATCCTCACTCTTGGCAGTCAACATAACAATCGGCATATCTGAAAATTCACGAATCTGCTGACATACCTGGAAACCATCCAGTTTCGGAAGCATGACATCAAGAAGTACAAGATCATACTCACATCTTCTCGCATATTCTAATGCTTCTTCTCCATCATAAGCGCAATCCACTTCCATTCCTTCCTGTTCCAGACTGAACCGAATCCCCTTTACGATTAATTTTTCATCATCAACAACTAATATCTTCTTGCTCATACTCCTCTTTCTGGCCGTTCTTCTGCCTGCCCGCTCCTATATCGTAATATCGTCTTTTATCTTATTAAACACGCCATCCTTGATTCCCTCGATCTTCTTGAGATCCTCTATACTCTGAAAGTTTCCATGCTCCTGTCTGTATTTCAGAATACTCTCTGCCTTTGATGCTCCGATTCCACTCAAGGTCATCAATTCTTCTTTTGCGGCTGTATTTATATTAATTTTATCACTGACTGATCCACCTGCATTTCCATTCGGATCTGCCCACTGACCGGAAACAGATTGTGCTGACTCCTCTGCTTCTTCCTGCGTTGGCACATAGATCCGCTCTCCATCACTCAAAGCTTCTGCCTGATTGATCCAATCTGCAGCAGCATCTTCTGTCATTCCACCGGCCGCTTCCAATGCTTCGTAAATCCGTGCATCTGTCCTCAGTTCGTACACCCCCGGAGCATTCACAGCTCCACATACATGAACATATAACGTCTCCGGCAGTCCTTCTTCTGCATCTGTGCCACCCTGAGATCCTTTTTCTGACTCTGTTTTGGAATTTTGGGAATTCTTTCCTACATCAGATTCTCCCTCCAGTGTGAACTCTTCAAGTTCTTCCGCTGCGTCATGCTTCTCTGCACAGCCACACAATCCCATGGTCAAAAAAGCCAAAGTTAAAGTCAATACAATTCCTTTTAGCATCTGCCCTTTACGGCATCTGCATATTTTCTTCCATCCGTTCTTCATCCTATTGCCTCACTGTTCTCAGACAGTCAGACTTCCCCTTAAAACCGGACATAAATATTGTAACGAATTTTTCTCAAAAATACAATAGACAATTTAACGCTTTGTTACAGACTTGTTACAATACCCGCAAAACTTTCTATTTCCATTGGAAAAGAACAATTCCACCGGCTGCGATCAACAATCCAATCAATTTTCTCCATGAAAATGGTTCTTTTTCCATTCCGAACATTCCGGATAGTGAGATCAGATAAGCAACCGCCAGCTGGGAAACAACAATGAAAAGTGCTGATCTTGCAGGTCCCAGAGCATCCACACTTTTAATGACAGTCCATGTGATCCCTGCTCCGATCACACCTCCCAACAACATATAGCGCGGTTGGACTTCCATAAGTGCTGCAACAGAGTCTCTTCCTGTTGCCAGCCAGACAAACAGACACAAAAGAAATGCTGAAAGTTGCACCCACCCATTGCTTACCCAGATTCCTGTCGTCTTTGTCACCTGCGCGTTGAACACTCCCTGTACACTCATCAGCGCACCTGATAGCAGTGCAATCAAAAAACCGGCCATAAGCTCATACCTCCCTATAGAAATAGTATAAGCAAATGCCGGCTTTTTTATGTATAAGATTTCTTATGCAAGTGCACGTTTCAGTTTTTCGATCATCTCATCAATATGCTTTTTTTCTACGATCAGCGGTGGAACAAAACGGATCACATTTCCCTGAGCCTGAATAATCAGAAGTCCTTCTTCAATTGTCTTTTTATTTACTTCTGCAAGAGGTTTTGTAATCTCGATTCCCTGCATCAGACCTTTTCCTTTTCTTTTGACAACACAGTCCAGCTCATCCACAAGCTCATCCAGTTTTTTTGTCAGATATGGAGCAACCTGATTTACATGTCCTACAATATCTTCACGTTCAAAAATCTCGATCACTGTCTTAACAGCTGTACATGCCAGTGGATTTCCTCCATAAGTTGCGCCGTGATCTCCCGGCTGCAGAGAATATTTTGCCACTTCTTCTGTCATTGCAAATGCACCGACCGGAATTCCGTTTCCGATTGCTTTCGCCATAGTCAAAATATCCGGTTTTACACCAAATCCCTGCCATGCAAACATATTTCCGGTTCTTCCCATTCCGCACTGCACTTCATCACAGATCATCAGAATTCCATTTTCATCACAGATCTTACGGATTCCTTCCATAAATTCCTGTGTTGCAAGATTGATTCCGCCTTCGCCCTGCAGCGGTTCCAAAATAATTGCACAGGTCTTATCATTTACCAGTGCTTTCACACTGTCAAGATCATTAAACTCTGCAAATCTTACACCTGGAACAACCGGCTCAAACGGTTCACGATAAGAATCATGTCCTGTCACAGAAACTGCTCCGAAACTTCTTCCATGGAAAGAATTCTGCATCGCGATAAATTCATATCTTCCTGTCTTCTTTGTGTAAGCATATCTTCTTGCCGCTTTCAGAGCACCTTCATTTGCCTCTCCGCCGCTGTTTGTAAAGAAAACTCTGTCCATTCCGCAAATGCGGTTTAATTCTTTTGCCGCCTCTCCACAGCTCTCGTGGAAATAAAGATTTGATGTATGGTATAACTTGTCAATCTGGTCTTTTAATGCCTGATTCAGTTCTTTATTATCATATCCAAGTCCAGACACAGCAAATCCTGCTGCAAAGTCAAGATATTCTTTTCCTTCTGTATCATACAGATACATTCCTTCTCCGTGATCCAGTGCAATCGGAAATCGATTGTATACATGGATCAGATTTTCTTCTGCCGCCTGTATTTTACTGTTCACCATCATAATACCTGCTTTCTTTCTGATTTAAAATTGCTGTACCGATTCCTTTGTTTGTAAAGATTTCAAGCAACAGACAATGTGGGATTCTTCCATCCAGAATATGAACACGGGATACACCACTTTCAATCGCATCAATACAATTCTGAAGCTTTGGAAGCATTCCACCTCCAATATATCCGTCAGCAATCAATTCCTTGGCTTCTTTGACCTCCAGTTCAGAAATCAATGTAGAAGGATCTTTTGGATCTTTATAAACACCTTCAATATCTGTCAGGAATGCAAGCTTCTCAACTTTCATTGCACGGGCGATTGCGCAAGCTGCATCATCAGCATTGATATTATAAGTATTGTATTCCTCATCCATACCAACCGGGCAAATGATCGGAAGGAAATCTTTTTCCAGAAGGTCATACAAAATCTCTGCATTTACTTTCTTGACATCTCCTACGAATCCGATATCCTGTCCGTCTGAAAACTTCTTCTCAACCTGGAGAAGATTTCCATCCTTTCCACTGATTCCGATCGCACGCACGCCAAGACTCTCTACAAGCTGTACAAGACTCTTATTCACGCGTCCCAGAACCATCTCAGCAATCTCCATTGTCTCTGCATCTGTCACTCGAAGTCCGTTGATAAATTCTGCTTCTTTTCCAACTTTTCCAACCCACTTGCTGATTTCCTTACCACCGCCATGCACGATGATCGGTTTGAATCCACACAGTTTCAGAAGTGTAACATCCTCGATTACTCTGCGTTTCAGACTTTCATCCACCATGGCACTTCCACCATATTTTACTACAATGATTTTACGGTTAAAGCGCTGGATATAAGGCAGTGCCTCAATCAGCACCTGCGCTTTATCCAGATATTTCTGCATATTGCTTGTCATTTTTTCTGTCTCCCTTTTTTATCTTTTCAGCGTCTTTAAAGAAATAATAATTTCTCTATAAATCAACTTCTGTAATCCGCATTGATATCAATGTATCCATGTGTCAGGTCACAGCCCCACGCAGTAGCTTCTGCATCTCCGGCTTTTAAGTCAGCAATGGCTGTCACTTTTTCCTGTGAAAGAATCTCTGTTGCCTTTTCTTCGCTATAATCTGTTGCTGTTCCATTAGCAATGATCTGAAGCTTTCCTGCACAGCTCTCGAAGAAAAGATCTACCTGCTCCGGATCAAACTGCGCTCCGGAATATCCCATTGCACAAAGGATTCTTCCCCAGTTTGCATCGTGTCCTGCGATTGCAGCCTTTGTAAGATTCGAGCATACAACAGATTTTGCAAGAACTTTTGCCTGCTCTTTTGTCTGTGCTCCGACAACCTTTACTTCAAAAAGTGCTGTTGCACCTTCTCCGTCTCCCGCCATTGCCTTCGCAAGTGTCTCATTTACATAATGAAGAGCCTCTTTGAATGCATCGAATTCCGGTGTGCCTTCTTTGATCTTCTCATTTCCGGCCATTCCATTCGCGAGAAGAAGTGCTGTATCATTTGTTGAAGTATCTCCGTCAACAGAGATCATGTTATAAGTATCCTCAACATCACTGCTCATTGCCGCCTGAAGTGCTTTTTTGGAAATTTTTGCATCCGTTGTAATAAATGCAAGCATTGTACACATATTCGGATGAATCATTCCAGAACCTTTCGCCATTCCTCCGATCGTTACTTCTGTATCTCCTGCCATAAATGTAACCGCAACTTCTTTTTTCTTCGTATCAGTTGTCATGATTGCTTTTGCAGCTTCTGTTCCACTTGCCAGATCAGCTTTCTTTCCCTTGGCAAGTTCTGTAATTCCGGCTTTGATCTTATCGATTGGGATCTGCATTCCGATGACTCCTGTAGAACCTACAAGAACACCTTTCTCATCGATTCCAAGAACTTTTCCTGCCTCTTTTGCTGTCTCTTCACAGTATTTCATACCTTCCTCTCCGGTACACGCATTTGCAATTCCGGAGTTTACAATAACTGCCTGTGATTTCTGTTTGCTCTCTACAATCTGTCTGTCCCACTTCACCGGAGCTGCCTTTACTACATTCGTTGTAAATGTTCCGGCAACTTTACACGGTTTCTCACTGTAAATGATCGCCATATCTGTACGTCCCTGGTATTTGATTCCTGCTGCTGTTGCTGCTGCTTCAAATCCTTTTGCTGCGGTAACTCCGCCTTCGATTATCTTCATATAACTTGCTTCCTTTCTGCTTATTGTTCATTGAATGCTGTAATATTTTCTTCATTTAAAATAAAATCATAATAATTCACATCAAGTCGTTCCGTCCATCCGATTGTATTCCAAAATGCATTTCCTACATTATTCTGTGCAAATGCGATCAGGCAGACTTTATTAATTTTCTCTTCCTGAAGAGCTTTCATGCTATGCACGACCATGTCTTTTCCGATTCCATGTCTTCGATATGCCTCATCCACACATACATGATAGAGACTTCCCTGTCTTCCATCATGACCACAGAGAATACTTCCGACGATTTTTCCTTCTTTCACTGCGACAAAACTCGTTGTCGGATTACGCCGCAGAAAACGTTCGACACCTTCTTTCGAATCATCGATACTGCGGATTCCGAATCCCCGGATCTTCTTCCACAATTTATATACTTCATCATAATCCTCTATTGTCATTACACGTATCATACATACCACCTTTATCGTTACTGTTCACACGATGTGCGACCAGCAACCCTTTATCTCACTGTTGTCCTCACTATTATGTGATTTAGCAACTTTGTTGCTTCTATATTTATATATCTTATGGGAACATCGGAACGAGTTCAAGTCCTTCACTCTCCGGAAGACCAAACAGCAGATTCATATTCTGAACCGCCTGTCCTGCGGCACCTTTTACAAGGTTATCAATAGCTCCCATCATAATGATCCGTCCTGTTCTCTCATCGATCTTAAATCCAATGTCTACATAGTTGCTTCCTTCTACCCATTTGGTCTCCGGACACTGATCTTTCTCTAGAACACGAACAAATTTCTCATCTGCATAATATTTATCATAAATTGCTTTTACTTCTTCATATGTAACTTTTTTCGTAAGCTTTGCATACTCTGTCGCAAGAATTCCACGATTCATTGGAACTAAATGCGGTGTAAAGTTCAATACAACTTTCTCTCCTGCTGCATATCCGAGCTGTTCTTCAATCTCCGGTGTATGGCGATGTGTAGCTACTCCATATGCTTTGATATTTTCATTCACTTCACAGTAAAGATTCGGAAGCTTTGCTCCTCTTCCTGCTCCTGAAGTTCCAGACTTCGCATCGATGATCAGAGTGCTCATATCGATCAGTCCTTCCTTTGCAAGCGGATATGCTGTCAGGATAGAACATGTTGTATAACATCCCGGATTGGCCACGATACGTGCATCCTTCACTTTGTCCCGATTGATCTCGCACAATCCATAGACAGCTTCATCAATATACTGCGGTGCTTTGTGTTCGATTTTATACCACTCTTCGTAAACCTTCACATCTTTCAGACGGAAATCTGCACTGAGATCAATGATCTTTGTCTTTGAAAGGATTTCTTCATTGATCAGAGATGCACACAGTCCCTGCGGAGTTGCTGTGAAGATCACATCTACCTGCTCGGCAAGCTCATCCATGTTATCATCCATGCATTTTGCATCTACAATCTGAAACATGTTTCTATATACATCTGCATATTTCTGATCCACATAACTTCTGGATCCGTACCAGACAACCTCTGCATCTTTATGTCCCATCAATATTCTTACGAGCTCGCCGCCTGCATAACCGGTTGCTCCAATAATTCCGACCTTAATCATCGTTCTCAAGTCCTTTCTTTTACCATTTCCATGGGAGCCAATAGAAGTTCCCTGGGAATTGCATATTTACTGTACTGTGGTAACGTGTTACCGCAATCATTTCTCCTTATAATATACCACTTTAATCGGGATGTAAAGTATTTCCTGAAATTGAATGTATAAAAATACACTTTCCCTGCTTTACTTGCATAATAATACATCTTCCATGTATAATATGCAAGCGTTTTTTCAAAAAAGTTTGTAGATAGTATTTTCCTACTATATAAAGATATATAAAAAAGGCGATGATATTGGCCTAAATATTTTTTTGATTTTCTTCTTATTTCATTCTTTTCATCATATCTTGTATATTTCTTCTTATAGTCTATTGTTTTATGCATTCTTTTTGTTTATTATGTGTGTCTTTATGCATTTTATTCATTTTTTTAAAATAATACTTGCATAATTATAAAATGTGGTGTATAGTATGTTTTAGCTTGTTAAAGCAGAAATCTTTAGAACTCAAGAAACTGAGAAAACAGAAATTGATAAAATACATTCAGGAGGCAATAAAATGAGTAAAGAAAAAGTTGTATTAGCATATTCAGGTGGTCTTGATACTACAGCAATTATCCCGTGGCTGAAAGAAACATTTAACTATGACGTTATCTGCTGTTGCATCGATTGTGGACAGGGCGAAGAACTGGACGGACTGGATGAAAGAGCAAAACTTTCCGGAGCTTCTAAATTATATATTGAAAATATCATTGATGAATTCTGTGATGACTTCATCGTTCCTTGCGTAAAAGCCGGAGCTGTTTATGAGAACAAATACCTTCTCGGAACTTCCATGGCTCGTCCGGCAATCGCTAAAAAACTGGTTGAGATTGCACGTAAAGAAGGCGCTGTTGCTATCTGCCACGGTGCAACAGGAAAAGGAAATGACCAGATCCGTTTCGAGCTTGGTATCAAAGCTCTTGCTCCGGACATCAAGATCATCGCTCCATGGCGTATGACAGATGTATGGACAATGCAGTCCCGTGAAGACGAGATCGATTACTGTAAAGCTCATGGAATTGATCTTCCATTTGACGCAAAGCACAGCTACAGCCGTGACCGTAACCTGTGGCACATCAGCCATGAAGGACTTGAACTTGAGAATCCGGCAAATGAACCAAACTACGATGATCTTCTCGTACTGAGCACAACACCAGAGAAAGCACCAGACAAAGATGAATACGTTACAATGACATTTGAAGCAGGTGTTCCAAAGAGCGTAAACGGAAAAGAGATGAAAGTTTCTGAAATCATCACAGAGCTGAACCGTCTCGGAGGAAAACATGGAATCGGAATCGTTGATATCGTTGAGAACCGTGTTGTTGGAATGAAATCACGTGGTGTTTACGAGACTCCTGGTGGAACAATCCTTATGGAAGCACATGACCAGCTTGAAGAGCTCGTTCTCGACCGTGCTACATATGAAGTTAAGAAAGATCTTGGAAATAAATTTGCTCAGATCGTATACGAAGGAAAATGGTATACACCACTTCGTGAAGCAATCCAGGCATTTGTTGATGTTACACAGCAGTATGTAACAGGAGAAGTTAAGTTCCGTCTCTATAAAGGAAATATCATCCGTGCCGGAGAGACATCTCCATACTCACTGTACAGCGAATCCCTTGCAAGCTTCACAACAGGAGATCTGTATGATCACCATGACGCTGACGGATTCATCAACCTGTTCGGACTTCCTCTGAAAGTTCGTGCTATGAAAATGCAGGAAGTAGAATCACAGAAGAAGTAAGAGGAATTTGTTGAACTTGGATTCAAGCAATTAATATGAAACATAAGAGCCAGAACAGTTACCGTGTGTGGTGCCTGTTCTGGCTCTTACTTTAATTATCTCTCACCCCAAAGTTCGTCGGCTTTTGTTTTCCACTCTTTGGCGTAATGTTCGCATTTTCCGCAAAGGTGTTCTACAGTTTCCGGGGACTGAAGGTCTGTTGATTTTGCGCCGGTTTCGTGTACCATCTGCTGCAGTTTTTCCGGATTTTCAAGCATTGGGCACGGGCGCAGATGATTGTTGTTAAATGGCTGATTGTTATGGTAAGCCATAAACAGTGGCTGGCGTAATGCATCAAGAACACTTACTTCTTTAATATTTGCGCTTGAATAATGAACAAATACACATGGTTCTGCATCTCCATTTGCATTAATATGGAAGTAATTTCTTCCACCGGCAATACATCCTCCTACAAACTCTCCATCATTCTGGAAATCGAATGCAAAGAGCTGTTTTCCACCTGTCAATCCACGGATCTCACGGATGCGGTGATACATGTATTCTCTCTGCTCTTTTGTTGGAAGCAGATCCAGTGCTGCATCATTTCCAACCGGCATGTAGTGGAAATACCATGCATAACGACATCCTTTTTCAATGATCATATCAAGGAATTTGTCGGATGTTACTGTATCAATATTAGCGCGTGTATAGCAGATTGATGTTCCAAAGATCAATCCGTATGTTTTCAAAAGATCCATTGCATGCATAACCTTCTGATAAACGCCTTTTCCACGGCGGCCGTCGTTAACTTCCTCATATCCTTCCAAACTGATGGACAAGGACAGATTGCCTACACGCTGCATCTCCTGGCAGAACTCTTCATCTACAAGTGTTCCGTTTGTAAATGCGTGGAATACGCAGTCGTTGTGTTTCTCGCACAAACGGATGACATCTTTCTTTCTCACGAGAGGCTCTCCGCCTGTCAGCATATAAAGATAAATTCCAAGTTCTTTTCCCTGTGTGATCACACGATCCATATCTTCAAAGGAAAGGTTCAGAAGGTGTCCGTACTCTGCGGCCCAGCATCCGGTACATTTCAGATTACATGCGCTGGTTGGATCCATCAGGATCAGCCATGGAATATTACACTGATATTTTTCACGTGACTCATGCATTAACTTTGTTCCGTAAAGCATTGCATCAAATCCAAGATTCAATGCTGTTGTCTTAAGGACATGCGGATCCACTTCATCAAAAAGTCTGTTCAAATACTGAACCCATTTATTGTCCGGATCCTGAATCATCTTTCTTGCAGCTTCATAAGACCCTGGCTGGAAACGATCTTTTGCAAAATTTTCTGTAAGATCTACAAGCTTAAGAAGTGCTTTCGTTCTATCATCTGTCTTGTTCATATATTTAAGTACTTTATCTGCTGCCAAACTAAATGCTGCTCTTTCTGCCTGAAATTTTAATCCTGCCATTTTTTTCACCTTTTCCTTACTTTTCAAGGAACCTTTCTTAAGTATAAACTATTATCTCATAATCTAGCATTTTCCTTTTTTTCATGTAAGATTCAGTTTTTTCCAAATGTGCTGTAGTTTGAACATTTTCTTTTTGTTGTTCTTTTTTGGCTACAAATTGTGTGAAATGTATCCGAAATATCAAGAAATTTCAACACTATGTTCTTGAAAAGTCATGTTAAAGAATTGTCAATCTTAGAAACTTTTTTAATCACATTCTCTTTTTTATGGTATAATATTTCCATTGTAGAAAGGATTTGAACAAATGACAGAAGTGAAAAAAGAACTGACAAAAAATTTGCTGGCACTCTCTTTCAAAGAACTTATTATGAAGATGCCTTTTGAAAAGATTACAGTTAAGATGATCACCGACGGAGCTGATGTGATCCGTCCAACTTTTTATAAACATTTTCAGGACAAATACGAAATCATCGAATATATCCTCAAAAAAGAAATCAAAGATAAAATCCGGGTACTGATTGAAAATGACATGGAAGACGATCTTCTCCGTCTTCTTTTCACCTGTCTTTCTAAAGACAAAGAATTTTATAAGAGACTTTATTTGATCGAAGGTCCTAACTCCTTCGATCATCTGATGTTCCAATTTATTTATGATACATTGCTTACATTATTAAACAAATATCCATTGAAATCACCTGCGAAGCTCCAGATACTCAGTCGCGAGACAATTGCGCGATTTTATACCTTTGGGCTCGCAGATTCTGTAAAATATGCGATCATACATGATATCACATATACCCCGGAAGAGATTGCAGCTGCTTATGATTATCTGATTCATAACTCCGCATTTGATCTTATGGAACATCCAAGGATCTGATGATACATAGAGGACTTAGGAACAATTTTTAGACATATTACCGCAATCTTCCATTTACCCCTAATTTCACCATAAGAGCTTCTTGAAGAATCTGAGAGAAGTTAAGATTCTCTCGAACAGCCGCTTCATTTAACCATTCTGGAATACTGAGCGTCTTTTTTACAGCCTTTGATCTGTGCTTTCTCCGATACTCTGCCATATCAAATTCTATAATTACCAGAATCCCATCTTCAGGATCCACCGTTTCAAATTCTGATGCTTTTGGGATATCAGTTCCTTCATCTTCTATACTGGACAATGACAAACCTAATGCATCTATCGCCATTTCATATGCTTCATCCATGCTATCGCCCTGTGTCATGCATTCAGGAAAATCGGGAAAGCTAACCCAGAAACCGCCTTCTTCTGCTTTATGAAAAACAGCTGGATAAAATAATCTATTCTTCATCAAATAACCTCTCTTTCAAGCGACAGGACTATCTAAGCCCTGCCTGTTTAAGTATTGCCTGCTCCAATCCTTTTTTCAAGTCCTTGGAGTGATAAGGAACAATTACTGTCTTATCAGTTTTCAGATTCTTCATTTTTACATGCGAACCATTCTGACTGATTACTTCAAATCCATTTTCTTTCAGGAGTTTTAGCATCTCCTTCGAGCTCATTGGCATCTTTTGTGTCTCCTTTCCTTATCATATTTATATATTACTACGTAAAAATACGTGCGTCAACGTATTTTTACGTATCAAAATTATATTAAGAACTATGAAATCATAAAATCCAACAACAAAAAATAACGCAGACAATATCTCTATCATCTGCGCCATTTCTCATTATTTTGAATTATTTCATTACAATATTGATAATCTTCTTCGGAACATAGATCTCCTTGATCACATTTCCTGTCAGCTTATCAGCGATTGCCTCTTTACCTGCTGCGATTGCATCATCTTTGGAGATATCTGCCGGGATCTCGATTACAGCCTTTGTCTTACCGTTGATCTGAACCGGAATCTTGATCTCATCATCTTTCATCTCGTTCTCATCATATTTTGGCCATCCTGCATTGAAGATTGTCTCTTCATGTCCAAGCTGCTCCCACATCTCTTCTGCAAAGTGCGGTGCAAATGGAGAAAGAAGTACTGCGATTGTCTCGAGTGTCTCTTTGTCGATTCCGCCCTCTTTCTTTGCAATTTCCATGAACTTGTTATTGTACTCCATGAATCCGGAGATAACTGTATTCAGGCTGAAGCTTTCAAGTCTTGTTGTGATGTCATAAACCATTCTGTGACGAAGTTTAATCATCTCTTTTGTAGGCTGAACATCCTTCTCCTTGCTTTCCATAAGGATATTCCAAAGACGTTTCAGGAAACGGTTTACGCCGTCAATTCCACGGTCATCCCACTCTGCATCCAGCTCCGGTGGTCCTACGAAGAGTTCATACATTCTCAGAGAGTCACATCCGTAATCACGTACGAGGTCATCCGGTGATACAACATTTCCTTTGGACTTACTCATCTTAATTCCGTTTTTACCTGTGATCATACCCTGATTGAACAGTTTGTGGAATGGCTCATCAAAGTCGATTGCCCCGATATCGCACAGGAATTTTGTATAGAATCTGGAGTACAGAAGGTGAAGTACAGCATGTTCTACACCACCGATGTACATATCTACCGGAAGCATCTCGTCTGCTTTTTCTCTGGAAACAAGTGCTTCTGAATTGTGGTTATCTACATAACGCAGGAAATACCAGGAGGATCCTGCCCACTGTGGCATTGTGTTAGTCTCTCTCTTGGAATCACTTCCACAAACCGGACACTTGCAGTTTACCCACTCATCGATTGCAGCAAGTGGTGACTCACCTGTTCCTGTTGGCTCGTAGGAATCTACCTCTGGCAGACGAAGTGGAAGTTCTTCTTCCGGTACCGGAACATTTCCACACTTCGGACAGTGAATGATCGGGATTGGCTCTCCCCAGTAACGCTGACGGGAGAATACCCAGTCACGCAGCTTGTAGTTTACTGTTGCGCGTCCGATTCCCATCTCTTCGATCATATGTGGAGCTTCTTTCTTAAGCACAGAAGACTCCATACCGTTCCACTCACCGGAGTTGATCATTGTTCCGACTGCATCTGTATATGCCTCAGTCATATTCTCGATCTCTTCTCCGTCTTTTGCGATAACCTGAATGATCGGAATATTGAATTTTGTTGCGAACTCGAAGTCACGGTCGTCATGTGCAGGTACACACATGATTGCTCCTGTACCGTAGTCAGCCAGTACATAATCAGACAGCCAGATCGGTGTCTTTGCTCCATTCAGTGGGTTGATCGCATAGCTTCCTGTGAAAACTCCTGTCTTCTCTTTGTCCTGCATACGGTCAACATTGGACTTCATAGATGCATCATAAATATATTTCTCTACTGCATCTCTTGTCTCATCTGTTGCGAGAGATGCTGCCAGTTCGTGCTCAGGAGCAAGTACCATAAATGTAGCTCCGTGGAGTGTATCCGGTCTTGTTGTATAAACAGTGATCTTCTCATCTCTTCCTTCTACCGGGAAGTCAACTTCTGCACCGTAAGATTTTCCGATCCAGTCAGCCTGCATCTTCTTAACTTTCTCCGGCCAGTCAAGTTTATCAAGGTCATTCAACAGACGATCTGCATATTTTGTAATACGAAGCATCCACTGACGAAGGTTCTTCTTTGTAACCTCTGCACCACAACGCTCACATTTACCATTCACAACCTCTTCGTTCGCAAGACCTGTCTTACAGGACGGGCACCAGTTGATCGGGAACTCTTTTTCATAAGCAAGACCTTCCTTGAACATCTTAACAAAGATCCACTGTGTCCACTTGTAGAACTCAGGATCTGTTGTATTCACTTCCATATCCCAGTCATACAGTGCTGCGATATCATTGATCTGTCTCTTAATGTTCGTGATGTTCGCCTCTGTTGATTTTGCCGGGTGAACGCCCATCTTGATCGCATAGTTCTCAGCCGGAAGACCGAATGCATCCCATCCCATTGGATGAACGATGTAGTATCCCTGCTGTAATTTATAACGGCTCCATACATCAGAGATTACATATCCTCTCCAATGTCCTACATGAAGACCATTTCCTGATGGATACGGGAACATATCCAGGCAGTAATATTTCGGTTTCTTGTTTCCGTCTTTTCCGTTTCTTGGATTGACCGGTGTCTCTTCCCATTTCTCACGCCATTTTTTCTCAATGGCTTTGTGATTGTAAACAATCTTTGTACCCATGTACTTAATTCCTCTCTTTCATCAATATAAAGAAAAGCCTCTTCTTCTCATATATCCAAGAGACGAAAAGGCTTTAATTCCGTGGTACCACTCTTATTCATCTGACACAAAGTCAAATGCACTCATTCATTCTATAACGGGAACTCCCGCCTCCGGCTAATCAATATAATATCTTTTCACCGAAAGAACTCCGAGGTCAGTTCAAAGTCTGTGCTGCTGTCTCACACCTGCCGACAGCTCTCTGAAAGGCATCTTTTCCTTCTACTACTCCTCATCTGCGTTTTTACAATATACCTATTCATTATAAAAACTATGCGAATATAAGTCAAGGCTTTTTTCCGCTTAAAGTCCTCTTTTTATTGCCGGTTTCCATTCTACAACCTTGTCTTGTTCCAGTGATTTCTTCACATCGATCAAACGCTGATTTTCCGAACCTCTGAACAACAATGTAATATTTTTCTTATCTTCCTCAAATCTTCCATCCACAAGTACGTCCAGCATAGAAAGCATCTCATCCGTATACTCACATCTCGCCCTGCTTTCTTTCTTCAGTTCCTCATCGAACAAATAACCGCTGTAACACCAGATATTCTTCTCCGGATAACGTTCCTTCACTTTTCTTAAAAGCTTCACAAGCACTTCCTGATTCTCCGGTTCGAATGGTTCGCCACCAAGCAATGACAGTCCATCAATATAATTCGGCTTCAACGCTTCCAGAATCTCTTCTTCTGTTTCTTTCGTAAATTTCTTTCCATAATTAAAATCCCATGTCATACTGTTAAAACATCCCTTACAATGATGCCTGCAGCCTGACACGAAAAGGGCAACACGAACACCCTCTCCATTTGCAATATCACATTTTTTGATTTCTCCGTAGTTCACTTTGAATCCTCTTTTCCACTTATTCCAAAATACATTTTGTATCATAGCATTGATTGGAATTTTCTTTCCATTTATCCCTATCATACCATATCTTTTCATCTTTTGCTATCTTAAGTGATGCTGCTTAGAAGTAACAGTTCATTATCGAAAAGCATTGAATATTGTACATAAATATGTTATCCTGTTTCAAAGCATATTTTCTAAAACATCTAAATTCATATAAAAGGTTTCATTACAGGTAGAATACACCTGTCAAATCAGAAAATTCATGCTTTTAAAATCCATTATTTAAAGCAGAGGTTTTCTGATGAAGGGATAACTTCTGTGAAAAATCACATAAGGAGGTCTCTTAGATGAAACAAAAGAGAAAGCAATTGCCGGAAGAACAGCAACCGGCAGATGAAAAGCTGCTTCAGTGGCATCCTGCATTTTATGCAGACTTGCAGATTGAATTCAGAGAAGAAAAAGAAAAATTAAAATTTGAACGGGAGTATCTATTAAGTTCAAAGCCAATGGCAATTGATGTGTTGATCATTAAAAAGAAGGATGCGGAACCTATCCATAAAAATATTGGGAAAATATTCCGTAAGTATAATATCATCGAATATAAATCACCATCCGATTCCCTTTCCGTGGACGATTTCTATAAGGTATATGGATATACAAATTTTTATAAAGCAGATACAGGGAAGGTAAATGAAATTCCGATTCAGGAGCTGACGATCACCTTAGTATCAAAACGATATCCAAGAGAACTGATCCGACATTTGAAAGAAGTACGCCACTACACTATTGATAATCCGGAAGAAGGGATTTATTATGTAATTGGAGATATCTTACCGATTCAGATTCTTGTAACAAATCGATTATCGCCGGAGAAAAATCTTTGGTTATATAGTTTGACAGATACACTGGAAGACATGTCTGTTACCAGACAGCTTTTAGAGGATTATAAAAAGAACAAAGAGAATCAGCTGTATCAGGCTGTTATGGAGATCATAGTAAAAGCAAACGAGAATCGGCTAAAGGAGGGGAAACGAGATATGTGTAATGCGTTATTAGAATTAATGAAAGATGAATTAGATGAAAAAAGAGAAGAAGGGATAAAAGAGGGCATAAAAGAAGGGGAATCTCTTGGAGAAAACAGGATCAATCAACTGATTTTGAAATTGTCCGAACTTAACAGAACTGATGAGATTCTCAAAGCAGCTGCAGACCGAGAATATCAGAAAAAATTATTGAAGGAGTTTGGGCTTTAAAAAAGTCCAAACTCTAGGGATGGCACTCATTGACTTGCTGAAACTTTACATCCGTATCATCATATTATGTTTGTTTAAAAAGAGCCTGACGATTAGTCGTCAAGCTCCATTTTTACATAACTTAAAAATCGTGAACTATATCAATTTTGCTACAAAAGTCAGCACCCACAAGGGTTTACGTATAAAGTTCACTATTTTTTTAATTAGACTTTATTGCAAAATAAACTTTATGATTCCACTTCATAATGTTTATTTTTCACCTACTACAATAAAGAGAATATTATGTTCATTCTCTTTGCAAAAAAATGTAATCTTTTCAGAAATATCAAATCCTACAACATACTCTTTTTCTTGTTCGATTATCTTCCATATTAATATAAGGAATATAATGCGAAAGTTAGGATAGATACAATGATCAGAGATAGAACAAAATAATTAGATTGGAAATGGTAGCAAGTTGATAGTTGAAAGGAGAATTTATTTATGAAATCAATGTTGGAAGAATACGGCAAGATCGTTGTTGTTTCTATTGTGATCGCGATCATGATCGGGGCAGCTGCGTTACTTCGGGGGGCAAATTGAACTGCCGTTCCAGAAGATTACCAAATTAGGAAGTGATGAAGTATATGTGGCAACAACAGGACGTCCAAAACCACCAACAACAGTAGATCTGTATGTTTGGATTTATATTAATAAAAATAATGAACTTGTAATATCTAAGAATAAAATAACAGCACCAACTGATGCACTTTTAAAAGAAAAATCAATAAATGTTCGTAGTAATGGATTAGCAAGAGATGGTTCATTTGATTCAAAATTAGTAAAGAGTGTCAAATTTGCAGAAAAAATAAGACCTATATCGTGTAGAAATTGGTTTTATGGTTTTACAAATTTAGTAGAAGTGAAAAATATTGAAAATCTGTATACAGATAAATGTGAAGATATGTACTTTATGTTTTATAACTGTTCTTCATTGAAAGAAATAAATCTAAAATATTTTGAAACAAGTAATGTTACAGATATGAGATGTATGTTTAGTAATTGTTCTAGTTTGAAATACTTAGATTTAAGTTCTTTTGATATCAGCAAGTCAAAAGATTGTAATTACATGATGGATACAGGCACTTCAACAACTATAAAGGCAAATCCAGATTCTATTATATATCTGTATTTTAAAAAATAGCAATCAAAAACCCCTCTCAGGCGCTATGCATAATAATTTCAACAACATGCTGCTTATAGCAGGTATTGATAAATTTATATCATTCTGATGAAATATTATATTTTATTTTTCACGTTAATGATGTAAAATTATCAATGTAAATATCAGGGCATATTCGAATAATCATTTCTAAACTTTTTCAAATATGCTCTGGAAAGGAACTTTTATACTAATGAAAACCAAGATTCAGGATATGACCTCCGGTTCACCGGGACGGTTGATCATTCTTTTTGCAATTCCCCTGATGCTGGGAAATATCTGTCAGCAGCTTTATACAATGGTGGATACCATGGTTGTTGGCCAGGTTGCAGGTGTGGAGGCTCTTGCCGCACTGGGTGCTGTTGACTTTCTGATGTGGGTTGTCACAGGAATATCCACAGGACTCACTCAGGGATTTTCTATTCAACTCTCCCAGTATTATGGGGCAAAGGATTTCGAAAATCTGCGTAAATCTCTGGCTCACAGTTACCGGCTGACCGCATTCATCGCAGCCGGAGTATTGATTCTCAGCCAGTCATTTGCTTCGCTGGTATTAACAGGGCTGCATACACCTTCCAATATTATCGGAATGTCTCTGTTATATCTGCGCATCATTTTCTGTGGAATCCCCGCCACAGCAGCCTATAATATGTTTGCCTCTGCTCTAAGGGCTATGGGAAACAGTAAAACACCGCTGACCGCAATGATCATCGCATCTGTGCTGAATGTCTCACTGGACATCCTTTTTGTGGCAGGCTTCGGATGGGGTGTGGCAGGAGCAGCAATCGCAACTGTGATTGCACAGAGCTTCTCCGCTGTTTACTGTTTCCTGATTTTACGCAGAATTGATATCGTTCATCTGACCAGAGCAGATTTTATGCCTGCCTCCGGCATGAATGCCCGCCTGATGAAGCTTGGTATTCCTGTTGTATTTCAGAATATCATCATCGGTGTGGGCGGTCTGGTAGTCCAGTATGTGATCAATGGCTACGGTTTCCTTTTTGTAGCAGGATTTACAGCTACAAACAAGCTTTATGGTCTGCTGGAAATGGCTGCTATTTCCTATGGATATGCCATCGTTACCTATGTGGGTCAGAATCTGGGAGCCGGAAAGATTGACAGGATCAGAAAAGGCGTCCGCAGCAGTATGCTGCTTTGCCTGCTTACCTCACTGATCATTTCTGCTGCCATGTTTTTATTTGGAAAAAATATTCTCTCACTTTTCATCTCAGGTGAACCGCAGCAGACACAGCAGGTATTGGCAATTGCTTTTAAATACCTTTCTATTATGGCTGCCATGCTCTGGGTTTTGTACTTCCTGTACGTGTACAGATCTGTACTTCAGGGGCTGGGAGATACCTTAATGCCTATGGTAAGTGGTATGGCTGAATTTGTCATGCGTATCAGTGCTGCACTAATCCTTCCCCATTTTATCGGACAGGACGGTATTTTCTTTGCAGAGATTGCAGCATGGAGCGGAGCCACTGTGATCTTATGCATCAGCTATTATGTACGGATGCATAAATATCATTAAAACAAAACAGGGAGCTGTCGGTAAATAACGTTTTTTAGAGCTGACAGCACCAAACAAAAATATCCTGACAGTTACAGAGCTTTCTGGCTCTGCAACTTGTTCAGGATATTTTTATTTTGATAAATACTTTCTGTTTTTGGCCGCAAAAAATCCTTGTTTGGATTTTTTCAGCCGCATTTTTTTCTAGGCAGTTTTTCCTTCAAATTTTCTCAGTTTTTCGTATAAAAAACGATGATATTTATTTATATTTCTTCCAATAGCATACAGCATGAATTCTTTTGCTAAATACCCTGACATTGCTACTTTATGGAGTGACCAAAATGAATTAACTGCGGATGAAGTCCGACCCAATCACAGATCTGGTGCTTGGACTTGCCCTACTTGCCATAACGATTACAATGCTGAAATCATTGATATGGTAAATGGAGATGCTGACTGTCCGTATTGTTCAGGTCGAAAAGTTATCCCTGGCAAAACATCCTTCGCGGCACTTCATCCCGATCTAATGAATGAATGGAATTGGATTAACAATTATGTATTAGTTAATCCTGATGAGATTACAGAAAAATATTCAACTAACGTCTGGTGGATTTGCAAGCGTAATCCTGATCACGTCTATGAATTAAGTGTTTCTGAAAAGATTTTATACAAGAAACGTCATCGTGAAAGCTGTCCTTATTGTAAGGGACGAAGACGCAAGAAGCGACTATTTTAATTTTAAAGTGTAAAATAAAAAGGAATCATAATCTGATTCCTTTTTATTATGTACATTTTCTAATGATTTTAGTGATTTCTATTTTTAAGTTTTAAAGCTAATTATGTACATTTTTGATACTTTTTCTAAATATCTGTTTTTAGGTTTTAAAGTTCATTATGTACATTTTCGAGCTTTTTTGTTAAAAAATTTTTTTTGGTTATGCACAAAATTCCTGTTACAAATACAATTGTGATTCTACAGATGCAGAACTCTCTCCTTGATCTCCTGCGTTCTTCCCTGATTCCAGAACTGCGTTCCGATATATCCGCAGGTACGTCTTGCAACATTCAGTGTATCCTGGTTGCGGTTTCCGCAATGCGGACACTCCCATACGAGCTTTCCTTCCTCATCTGTTATGATCTGAATCTCTCCGTCATATCCACATTCCTGACAGTAATCACTCTTTGTATTGAGTTCCGCATACATAATGTTGTCATAAATGAAACGGATGACCTGAAGTACGGCTGCAATGTTGTCTTTCATGTCCGGAACTTCTACATAGCTGATGGCTCCACCGGAAGAAAGTGCCTGGAACTGAGATTCAAACTTCAGTTTTGAGAAAGCATCAATCTCTTCTCTGACAAATACATGATAGCTGTTTGTAATATAACTCTTATCTGTAATTCCAGGAACAATGCCAAATCTCTTCTGCAGACATTTTGCGAACTTATAGGTTGTACTTTCAATCGGTGAACCATAGATACTGAAAGCAACGTTCGTCTCCTCTTTCCACTGGTTACATGCATCGTTCATGTGCTTCATAACATCCAGTGCAAATGGTGTAGCATCCGGATCTGTATGGGATTTTCCTGTCATATATTTCACACACTCGTAAAGTCCTGCATATCCAAGAGAAATCGTTGAATATCCTCCATAGAGAAGTTTATCAATCGGTTCTCCCTTCTTCAGGCGGGCAAGTGCTCCGAACTGCCACAGAATCGGTGCTGCGTCAGACAGTGTTCCTTTCAGACGGTTGTGTCTGCACATCAATGCGCGATAGCAAAGTTCCAGTCTGTCATCAAAGATTTTCCAGAACTTATCCATATCTCCACCGGAAGAAAGTGCAACATCAACAAGGTTAATCGTAACAACTCCCTGATTGAAACGTCCGTAGAACTTGTAGTTTCCGTTCTCGTCTTTCCATGGGCTTAAGCAGCTTCTGCATCCCATAACCGGGAAACAATTTCCTTCTTTAAGCTCTTTCATCTTTTTCTCGGAAATGTAATCCGGAACAAGACGCTTTGCAGTACACTTTGCTGCAAGTTCTGTCAGATAATAATATTCGCTTCCTTCTTCGATATTATCTTCTTCCAGAACATAGATCAGTTTCGGGAATGCAGGTGTCACCCATACTCCGGCTTCATTCTTAACTCCCTGATAACGCTGACGAAGTGTCTCTTCGATAATCATCGCCAGGTCTTTCTTCTCTCTCTCGTTCTTTGCCTCGTTCAAATACATGAAAACTGTAAGGAACGGTGCCTGTCCGTTAGTTGTCATCAGTGTGATCACCTGATATTCGATTGTCTGGACACCCTTTGTGATCTCTTTCTTCAGTCTTCTCTCTACGATCTCATTGAGCACATCTTCCGGATATTCCATTCCGACCAGTTCCTGTTCGCTGATCACTTCCTTGCGGATCTTCTCTCTGGAAACATCTACAAACGGTGCCAGATGAGCAAGTGAGATACTCTGTCCACCATACTGGTTACTTGCAACCTGGGCAATAATCTGAGTTGCGATATTACATGCTGTAGAGAAGCTGTGTGGTTTTTCAATCATTGTACCACTGATCACAGTTCCGTTCTGAAGCATATCCTCCAGATTCACAAGATCACAGTTGTGCATATGCTGTGCATAATAGTCAGAATCATGGAAGTGGATGATTCCTTCTCTGTCTGCCTCCACAATATCATGTGGGAGAAGCATTCTTGTTGTCAGGTCACGGCTGACCTCTCCTGCCATATAATCTCTCTGTACGCTGTTGACTGCCGGGTTCTTGTTCGAGTTCTCCTGCTTTACATCCTCGTTGTTGTACTCAATCAGTGACAGAATACGATTGTCTGTTGTATTCGCCTTACGTACGAGGGATCTCTTATAACGATATCTTACATACTTACGTGCAAGTTCAAAAGCTCCGGTAGCCATAATCTGATTCTCTACCATATCCTGGATCTCTTCTACGGATACTGCACGATTCAACTTGTTACACTTGAATTCCACATATTCTGCGATATCTTCAATCTGGCTGTCTGTCAGCGTACGCTCCCCATTATCCTTATCCGCTTTCGTCACAGCAACCACGATTTTCTGTATATCAAATGTCTCTTCCGACCCATTTCGCTTGATAATTTTCATTGATCAGTCTCCTCACTTTTTCTTATTCTTGCACGATATCTTGTGTTTTATCCGTTTCTATCGTGCTGTCTGATACTTATTCTAATACAAAATATAGTATAATGCAATCCCCAAAACACAGTATCATGTATTTTCAGAACATCTGCTACATTTTTTGAGTTTTTCATTTAACTGATAATCTTTACTCCATCTGTTATACAAAATCAAAACTGTCTATGAATTATCTGTCTACTCATTCTCCTTTCACACCTGCGGAAAAGGCAGCCAAACAGTCCTTATTCAAGGACTTTGGCTGCCTTTTCTTTCGTTTTATTTCAGGTAATAATTCTATTTATTTTTCGAATTCACAGATAATTCGGTCAATTCTTTTTCTAATAAGATCCGTTATGTTTTGCATGGAAATCTCTTGTCTCTTTGACGATCACTCCGTTCAATGCAAGAAGTGCGATCAGGTTCGGGAATGCCATCAGTGCATTGAAGATATCTGCGATATTCCATACTGCTTTTACTGTCATATAAGGTCCAATGAATACTGCAAGGATATACAGGATACGATATCCCATTACAACTCCTTTATTTCTGTTAAACAGGTATTCCACGCATCTCTCGCCGTAATAGTTCCATCCGAGAATTGTTGTGAATGCAAAGAATACAAGACACAGCATCAGGGAGAATGTCGCTACGAACGATGGGAATGGAAGTCCTTTCTGGAAAGCATCCATTGTGATTGCCACACCTTCAAGTTCCGGGTTCAGCCAGGAACCGGCGATCACGATAGAAAGTCCTGTCATCGTACAGATTACGATTGTATCAATAAATGTTCCTGTCATAGACACAAGTCCCTGACGGACCGGTTCTTTTGTTCTTGCTGCTGCTGCTGCGATCGGTGCACTACCAAGTCCGGACTCGTTTGAGAAGATTCCTCTTGCAACACCTTTCTGCATTGCTACGAACACGGATCCAACCGCTCCTCCTGCAAGTGCACTTCCTGTAAATGCAGATTTCACGATAGAAGCCAGTGCTGCCGGAACAGCTGTGATATTTGTAATAATGATGATTACTGCAAGTCCTACATAAAGAACTGCCATAAATGGTACGATAACTTCTGATACTTTAGCAATTCTCTGGATTCCTCCAAGAACTACAAGACCTACGCATAATGTCAGAATTACTCCTGCGACTACAGTTGCCCAAGAATA
Source organism: Mediterraneibacter sp. 210702-DFI.3.120 (assembly GCF_020561005.1). NCBI lineage: Bacteria > Bacillati > Bacillota > Clostridia > Lachnospirales > Lachnospiraceae > Mediterraneibacter > Mediterraneibacter sp. 210702-DFI.3.120. Next base: position 84,636 of record NZ_JAJCNG010000014.1, read on the forward strand.
ATTTCCTCCAAACAGGGAAACTGTATGTGCCATATCCGGGTCGAAGAAGTTCTTAACCGCTGATGCAATACTGTTTACCTGTGTAAATGTACCGATTCCGAAGAGACCAACTCCGGCTCCGAAGAATGCGAAAATCTTCGCAAGCCATGTCCACTTCTTACCCATTCCGTTTTCAATATAATAGAATGGTCCGCCAAGTACATGCCCGTCTTCGTCGATTGTACGATATTTGATTGCCAGAAGACCTTCTGCGTATTTTGTCGCCATTCCAAAGAATGCCGCGATAACCATCCAGAACAACGCTCCCGGACCACCAAGTGCGATTGCTGTTGCAACACCTGTGATATTACCGGTTCCGATAGTTGCTGACAGAGCTGTACAAAGTGCCCCAAAGCTGGTCACTTCTCCGCTACCGTCTTCTTCATCTTTAAACATGAATTTGAAAGCTTTGCCAAGATGCCTGATCTGTACAAGACCAAGTCTGGCTGTTAGAAAGATACCTGTTGCCATGATGAGGCAGATCAACGGAAGCCCCCACACAGCATTGTCGATTGCAGTGATGATTTTGTCGATTTGTGCAAACATTTCTTTATTCCTCCATCCTTTTGCCTGAGAGACTCGCGGCATGTAACTGCATCCATGACCGCTTACACCTTCGGCGCTCTTTTTAAAGAGACTCTCCTGAGTATTGCTGTCATTCACGTCAGATGTAAATGACAGCAAGTTTTCTCTTTCGTGCTTTAACACGATAAAATTAAGAATAGCACTATGTTATAAGAAATGCAATACGTTTCAAACATTTTTTCAATTAAGAATACTAATATTTATTAATAAACATTAACAATAAGATTATTCTGCCAGCTCTTTTCCTGCTGCCTTAAGTTCTTCAAGTACGTCATCCTCCGGAGCCTCATTTGCGATGATTCCTTCTTCACAGATCAACTGTGCCCCAGCGTTTTTCATGCGGTCTGCCCAGTCTCTCATCCATTCTCCGTCTCCCCATCCATAAGAACCGAACAGAAGGATCTTCTTCCCTGATACATAAGATTCCAGTTCTTCTACAAATGGTTCCATCTCAGATTCTTCAAGCACCTCTGCCCCCATTGCCGGGCATCCAAGTGCAAATGCAGCTTCTTCTGCCACTGTTTTTGCATCTGCATCCCCTACTTCCAGAAGTTCTGCTTCCTGACCTGCCGCTTTGATTCCTTCGGCAACCGCCTCTGCCATTGCCTGTGTATTACCGGTTCCACTCCAATATACAACTGATATACTCATTTTATAAATTCCTCCACTTTCTTTGATTCAATGCAATTTCACGGATGTTTTTTCCATCCAGATACTCATTCACCGCACAAACCTTTGCGCGGTCATATTCATGAAAAATCATTCTCGCTTTTTCAGGATTACTATATACTTTCCAATATCCTGTCATAATAAAATCTCTGCCTTCTTTTTCAATAAAGCTCTGCACATCTGCCGTCGGATATCCGAGAAAAGCTCCAATCTCATGTGGGAATCCAATTCCTTGTGCAGTACACTCGCAGATACGTTCTGACAGATGTGCCAGCATTTCCTCGATATTGCTTTCCTTATATCCGTATTGTCCAATCAGTTCGCGGAGTTTTGGCTGGTTCATATATTCTTCCAGCTCTTTGGGGCGATAGAAAAGGACAAGGCATTTCCCCTCTGAGCAGGATAATTTATAAAAATTGATCTCCATCCCGGAAAACATTTCTTCCAATTCAGAATATGATTCATTTTCCATTGAAATCAGGCCAGATACTTTAAGCCCTTTCAGAAAAGGCGCACACTGTAATATAACCTGAAATCCAAGCCTCACCTTCCGGTCTTTATTTTTTAGATAGTAGGATAATACTTCCGTCGGCATATCGTTCTCCTTAGTTTTATTTTGAGAATTGTTTTCATTCAAGTGTTATGTTAACATAAATGAAAATGATTTTCAATACAGTTTTTGAGAACTTTTCTCATTACCATGATGGCATCTTGCTGCTTATTTCTTATGGTAATTCCGCATAAAACTTTTTCAAATTTTAACACTTTTTTAGTTGTTACTCACATATCTTTAGTGTATAATGAATTTATAAATATTTGAGAGGTGAGAAAATCTCAAACATTATACACACTTACATAAAGGAGAGATTCGCCATGGTAAATTTAATCACAGGCCCAAGAGGCAGCGGAAAAACACAGCAGATGATCGATCTTGCAAACGAGAAGGTTAAGACTTCTTCCGGTAATGTCGTATTTATTAAAAGGAGCAGCAAAGACACTTATTCTGTAGATTTCAATATCCGTGTCATCAAGATGGCTGATTATCCTGACATCCTTACCTTAGAAGAATTCGTAGGTTTCCTCTATGGTATGGCTGCTGGCAATCACGATATCGAGGCTGTTTTCATTGACAGTATCTTAAAGCAGGCTAATATCACATTAGAAAGTCTTCCGACATTCATCGAGAAATTAAATAAGATTTCCGAAGATGCTAAGATTGACTTCTACCTCAGCGTCAGCGCAGATAAAGCTGAGATTGCAGATGTTGACACACTTGAATGCACAGTTCTGTAAGCATTTACAGCGTAGTGTAACACAGGATTCGCCCTTCTGGGTCTGAACAGTTACAATAATTTTAGGAATTAAAAAAGAAGTACTTCCGTTCTCCGGTTGTACTTCTTTTTTTCGCTTCTTTCTCTTATTCTGTCTGTGCAGAATCCCCTGCCGTATCTTCTGCCTGCTCTTCTTTCGCAGCTTTTGTGCTGATCTGTTCACTCGCTTTTCCATTCAGGGAAAGAACTGTATCCACCTGCTCCCCCTTCTTATACTCAACTGTGACTTCATCTCCGACATTAAACCGGATAATATCAATAAAATCTACAACAGATACATCAAAGATCTCATCCGAACCTTCAAGCATGATATAATAATGAGAATCACCGTCTATAACGCCCTGGGCGATCTTTGTGATCTTAGCTGTCAGTGTCTCTACGGATCTTGTATCCTCAGCTTCTGTCTTGATCCCGTTCTTATACATCAGATTAGTGTAAGATTCCTCGCATTCACTGACCGTATCTCCAATTGCAACAATCTGATATTTCTGCACATTTACCATCGCATACTTCTTCACCAGACCGGCATCATCCTTCAGTGCAATGAAATAGGTCGGTTCACCGGAAATATTTAAAAGCAGTGGAAATGTTGCCGTATAGTGCAGATTCTGTACCTGCCCTTCTGCGGAAGACATCGCTGAACTCTCTGTTGCTCCTTCAATCTCATAGAACTTTGTCTCCATTGTTCTCTGATTCATCAGAACAAACCCTACATTCGACTGGTCTCCGGTAATCGAGGTAACACCTGTGTATACCCATACATCGTCATCGATTGCAAGATAATTGTATCCGTCAGTTGTATTCAGGCAGTCTTTCTGCCCCAATACACTATTAAAGAAACCATGTTTCAATGTTCCGTGATAATTATAAAGCTCAACTAACAGATCTGCGGAATATACTCTGTCAACCCACTGTGGGACATCCTCAACTGCATAATCCTTCGTTTCTCCTGTGATTGCATTGCAAAGTACAACTCTTCCGATTGTTGTTCCACCGAATAATCCGATATTGTACTTCTTCACCGGGCAGATCCAGTACGGAACCCCGTCTTCATCAATTTCAAAACTCAGATCATTAAAAATATAGGTCGGATAGTTAAATCTCAGATGACGGTAAATATTTCTGTTAAAATGATCACTTGTCGTGTACTTCATCCCTTCACTCAGTTTTACGAGTTCCGTATTCTGTGTTGCCATATCAATCTTGATATAGGCCGGGATTCCTTCTCTCATGTTCGTAAACCATTTGATCACGCTGGCATATTTCAAAGGAGAAACTCTCACCGGCTGATCCTGATAGTTGATCTGGGAATACAGTTCATCTACCTCGAACTGGGATACCATATCTACCATACTTCCCATCTTCCTGTCACCGAGAAGCTCTGCTGAATCCTTATCCAGCAATGGAATCTGATCAAAAGATAATTCTTCGATATCTTTCGTAAATTCTCCATTCTTCACCGTCAAAAGTTCCTGATACTTCTTCGCATTCACAATTGGAGAAGACAAAACTGATCCTGCCACATATGCGATCACAAGCACCGCAAGGATTCCAAGGATCACCTTTAATCCCTTTGACTCTTTCCAGTCGTAACGGTTTAAATTTTTCTTTCTGATAAATACCACAGCTGCCAGAATGACCAACACCACAAGATACATCCAGAATTCTGAGGCATGAATATTGATCGCCGGGAGTGTCACATAGTAATAGATTCCAATCAACAGAATCACTCCTATGACAGCTGTCACTTTCATTTTAAATTTGTTCATCTCACCTCTTCCTTTCTTTCATTTTACGTAACTGTTCAGAGCCAACCTCCAAAATGCTACGCATTTCGTCGGTGTGGCGTAT
>NZ_JAJCNG010000133.1:0-209 GCF_020561005.1 Mediterraneibacter sp. 210702-DFI.3.120
AAGTCATGCTTTTTCATGCAAGCAAGAAACGCATGACCTTTTGACCCTTGTATCAAATCATTTAAGTAAGAAGAATGCGGGGAGGCATTCTTCTTACTTGATCAGGTAGAAATAGAATAGCATATTTCAGAGAAAAGAACAAGTGTTCTTTTTTTACATCAGGGTTGTTTCATGAACTATCCATGGGCAGATCTAACTTATTGCATCCT
>NZ_JAJCNG010000134.1:0-200 GCF_020561005.1 Mediterraneibacter sp. 210702-DFI.3.120
CTCGTGACCTCCTGCTTGCAAGGCAGGCGCTCTCCCAACTGAGCTAATCCCCCATGGGTATGGGCTTAAGTGGACTCGAACCACCGACCTCACGCTTATCAGGCGTGCGCTCTAACCAGCTGAGCTATAAGCCCATATTCTTTTGTAATTTGGCGGCCACCTACTCTCCCACACCGTCTCCAGTGCAGTACCATCGGCCG
>NZ_JAJCNG010000015.1:0-88501 GCF_020561005.1 Mediterraneibacter sp. 210702-DFI.3.120
TAGGGCGAATGCCCTTAACCGAAAGGACGTCAGTTCTTTCGGTTGTTGCAGATGCGTAAACTGCGTTCCCCAACTCTAACAAATAGATCCGATAGCCAAAACAGCTGTTTTGCAAACATCTGAATAATAATCAAAAAACAAAAGAGACCATGCTCAACACAGTCTCTCTCTTGTACTATTTTATTTTCTTTCAACTTCTCTCGGAAGACGTTCGTACAACCATGTCATACGTTTCAGTCTCTTCACCGTCTCTTCATCAAACTGTCCCTTCTCCATTCTCCAGGTCCAGTTTCCGCCAAGTGTAGACGGTACATTGATTCTCGCCTTTCCATCCAGGTTCAGTAAATCCTGCATCGGAGTTACGCAAAGGTTCGCCTTACTGCTCATTGCAAGTCGGATGAAATCCCACGCCAGATCATCTTCATCCAGGCGTTGTGCATTCATATACTCTTTTGCAAAATCTCGCGTCGCTTTATCTGTACTGTGATACCATCCTCTTGTTGTATCATTGTCATGCGTACCCGTATATACAACACTGTTTTCCGGATAATTATGCGGGAGATATGCAGAGCCTCCATTTGGATCAAATGCAAACTGTATTACTTTCATTCCCGGGAATCCACTGTCGGATAGCATCTGAAGTACACTTTCTGTCAGGAATCCAAGGTCTTCTGCAATAATATTCAATTTGCCAAGTTTTTCTTCAATTGTACGGAACAGATCCATTCCCGGGCCAGGCATCCATGTTCCATCCACGGCTGTCTTATTTCCATAAGGAATGGAATAATATTCGTCAAATCCACGGAAATGATCAATTCTTACTACATCATATAATTTGAGACAATGACGGATTCTCTTAATCCACCAGTCGTATTCTGTCTTTTTATGATATTCCCAATTATACAGCGGATTGCCCCACAACTGTCCTGTTGCAGAAAAATCATCCGGAGGACATCCTGCTACTGCCACCGGATTATTCTCTTCATCAAACTGGAATAACTCCGGAGATGCCCATGTATCTGCACCGTCAAATGCAACATAAATCGGAATATCTCCAACGATCTGAATTCCCTGTTCATTTGCATAAGCGTGAAGCTGTGACCACTGTTTATCGAATTCATACTGCTGGAATTTGTAAAAATCAATCTCTTCTGCAAGTTCTTCTCTCGCATTCTCAAGTGCTGCTTCCTCGCGGTTTTTCAGGGCTTCTTCCCATTCATTCCAGCTAATTCCACCTTTGCTGTCCTTGATTGCCATGTAAAGACTATAATCATCCAGCCAATACGCATTTTCTTTGATAAAGTTATCATATGCTTCATCTTTTTCGAAACGCTCAAATGCCTTTTTCAGCACTTTAAATCTTGAATTGTAGATTTTTTCGTAATCAATACTGCCTGCCTGCTCTCCAAAATCATACACTTTACATTCTTTTTTTGTCAGAAGTCCTTCTTTGATCAGTGTCTTCAGATCAATAAAATATGGATTTCCAGCATATGTGGAGAAAGACTGGTACGGGGAATCCCCGTATCCAGTCGGTCCAAGCGGCAGAATCTGCCAGTAACTCTGTCCAGCCTCTTTTAACTGATCAATAAATTTATACGCCTCTTTTGAGAAACAGCCAATTCCGTATTTTGATGGCAATGAAAATACCGGTAATAATACTCCGCTCGCTCTTTTCACGTTCTTCTCCTCCTCTTACAGATGCCAGATATCTCTGTTGTACTCTTCAATTGTTCTGTCAGATGAGAAATACCCTGCTTTTGCAATATTTACAAGTGCTTTCTTAGCCCATGTTTTCTGATCTGCATAAGCTCTCAATGCTTCTTCTTTCTTTTCTTTATAGCTGTCGAAGTCAAGAAGAGTCATGAACCAGTCTTTACTGATAATCTCATGCTGCAGTCTCTCAAGATTCTCTTTCTCTCCAACTTTCAGAACTTCCTCGCTTGTAATAAAGTCAATTGCTGCCTTGATCGCAGGATTCTTCTCATAGAAATCTCTTGCGACATAATCAGCCTTTGCATAATGCTCGATTACTTCATCACTGGATGCACCGAATACAAAAATGTTATCGTTTCCAACGAGTTCATGAATCTCAACATTTGCTCCATCCTCTGTTCCGAGTGTTACAGCTCCGTTCAGCATGAATTTCATATTACCTGTTCCACTGGCTTCTTTAGATGCAAGTGAAATCTGCTCAGAAATATCACAAGCCGGAATTAATTTTTCAGCCTTTGTTACGTTATAATTCTCAACCATAACAACCTTCAGGTATGGACTTACCTCTGGATCATTGTTGATGATCTCCTGCAGACAAAGAATCAAATGAATGATATCTTTTGCGATCACATAAGCCGGTGCTGCCTTTGCTCCAAAGATAGCTGTCACCGGTGCAGCCGGAATCTTTCCTGCTTTGATCTCAAGATATTTATCAATGATATATAATGCATTCAGCTGCTGACGTTTGTACTCATGCAGACGTTTGATCTGAATATCAAAGATTGTATCAGGGCTTACTTTTACTCCCTGTGTCTCTTCCAGATATTTGCAGAGTGCTTCTTTATTTGCATGTTTAATCTCTACTAATCTGTCAAGAACCTTCTCATCATCCTTAAATGCAAGAAGTTTCTCAAGTTCAGCTGCATCTTTCTTGTATCCCTCTCCGATCAGTTCATCAAGAAGCTCTGTGAGAGCCGGATTACAATGTAGTAACCAGCGACGGAATGTAATACCATTTGTCTTATTGTTAAACTTCTCTGGATAAATCTTGTAGAAATTATTCAGTTCTGTCTCTTTCAGAATCTCTGTATGAAGAGAAGCAACACCGTTTACACTGAATCCGTAATGGATATCAATGTGTGCCATATGAACTGTATCATTTCTGTCAATAATAGAAACGCTTTCATCTTCATATTTTCTTCTTACTTTATCATCCAACACTTCGATGATCGGCATCAGCTGCGGAACTACCTTCTTCAGGTAATATACAGGCCATTTTTCCAGTGCCTCTGCAAGGATTGTATGATTTGTGTATGCACATGTCTTAGAAACAACTTCGATCGCCTCATCCATGTCTAATCCTCTCTCTACAAGAAGACGGATCAGTTCCGGAATTACCATTGTCGGGTGAGTATCATTGATCTGGATCACTGCATAATCAGCAAGATCATGAAGGTTGCATCCCTTTGCTGTACATTCATCAAGAATCAGCTGTGCTCCTGCACTTACCATGAAATACTGCTGATAGATTCGAAGCAGTCTTCCGTTCTCATCACTGTCATCTGGATATAAGAAAAGTGTCAGGTTCTTCTCGATGTCTTCTTTATTAAAAGCAATTCCATCCTCTACGATTGTCTCATCTACAGAGTCAATATCAAAGAGATGTAATTTATTTGTCTTATTGTTATATCCTGTTACTTCAATATCATACATTCTCGCATTTACATTAAGTCCTTTGAAAGATACCGGATAAACAACATCTGTCTTTTTCAGCCAGGATTTTTCTTCAATCCATGGATTCGGAGTTTCTCTCTGAAGGTTATTTTTAAACTCCTGTTTGAAAAGTCCAAGATGATAGTTCAGTCCGACACCGTCTCCTGCAAGTCCAAGTGTTGCGATTGAATCAAGGAAACATGCTGCCAGTCGTCCAAGTCCACCATTACCAAGTGACGGCTCTGGCTCTACTTCTTCGATTTCTGCAATATTCTTACCGTTCTGTGCAAGTACATCTTTTACTTCATTAAAAATACCAAGGTTGATCATGTTGTTAGAAAGCAGTTTTCCGATCAAGAACTCTGCAGAAATATAGTAAAGTTTTTTCTTACTATCTGTACGTTCCTTTTCTCCTGCCATTTCCTGCACCATACTAAGAAGTGCTCCGTAGATTTCTTCATTGGAAGCCTGTGCAATCTCTTTACCAAGTTTCTGCTGTAATGTTTCCTGAATGTTCATTTGAATAATCTCCCTTCAAATCTGATTCTGTTTTTATGTTACATACTTTGTTTCTTTGTTTTTAACTTATGATTGTATTTTAATACGATTATCTTCAAATATCTTGCAATATACTTGCACTTTATTGTACAATACTATCATTCTTATAATTCAATCTAGTTTGACCAGCAGGTGTGTCAGATATCATTTTATTGAAAGGATCTCATTTTTATATGAACATTAACGAATATCAGAATTATCATGAAACAAAAGCGCATACATCCGCAGAATTTCCTTATAATACTTATCTCTGCTCGATCCCTCTCGATTTCCCTGGAGTACCACTGCACTGGCACGATGAGTTGGAACTTGTTGTCATTAAAAGAGGGCAGGGTTTTGTTTCTGTGGACTTTGATAAGCGTCTGGTTCACAGTGGAGATATTATTATTATTCCCCCTAGATGTCTCCATGCCATCGAACAGGATGATACTTTTAAAATGGAATACGAAAATATTATTTTCAAACCAGATTTACTTTCTTCCGGAGCAAACGATCTGTGCATGATTCAATACATCGTTCCACTTCTTGACGGTTCTCTTCCTATTGAATATTTTCTCACTCCGGCTCTCGGATCTTTTGAAGCCTTAAGCAATTGTATCCGACAGATTGACCTTGTCTGTGCTGATCAGACACCTGGATGGCAACTTGCTGTGAAAAGTTCTCTGTTTAACTTTTTCTTTCTTCTGATCTCTGAACGTCAGAAAAAAACAGTCTCCACTTCCTCCAATTCCAAATCTTTGGAGAAAATGAAAACTGTTTTAAAATACGTAGAAAATCATTATACAGAAAAACTAACGATTGATGACATGGCTGAACTTACTTATTATAGTAAATCCCATTTCATGAAGTTTTTCAAAGCCCACATGGGAATCGGATTCACTGAATACTTAAATGATTACCGACTTACAATGGCTGCCAGACTTCTCAAATCATCCGATGACTCTATTCTGATGATTGCTGATGCCAGTGGTTTTGACAACCTGTCCTACTTCAACCGCATTTTCAAAAGAAAATATGGTATTTCGCCTGGGGCTTACAGGAAAGCATAGTAACTATCCAGAAACAATTATGAGTGATAATACAGTTCGATTGGATCAATCGGATCAAATGGATGTTCTTCTTCCATTTTCTTATTCCGCCCACGACGTTTCATTAGCTCACCACTCTTGTTGTATACCCAGAAAGAATATACAAGGAGCTTATTTACCTTCCCGATCTTCTCTTTTGTCGTCTTATTATAATAGACACCACCTGTCTTGAATGCAGTCTTCTTATGAATCAAAGAGATCAGCTCAGTCTCTGTTTTAACCGGCTCCGGCAAAATTGTGTATGCCCGTCCGACACAGTCTGTCTTGTGGGAATCACTTCCACCGGTCATCACCTTACCGTATTTCTCTGCCAGTTTTAAGGCACCAGCATTAGAATCCTTCGGTTCACAACAATTGAATGTCTCAATAAAATCAAATCGTTTAACAATCTCAGGTGAGAGGTAGTATCTTCTCGCATGAGTGAAACTCATGTACTTTTCTCCGCATGGATGTGCCGGTCCCAAAACTCCACCATTACGGTGAACCAAATCGATCAGAAGTGCAAGCGGCATTCCACGCATCTCAAGTAGACGCATCTTTACACCCTCTGGCATAATTACAAGAATATGCCCTGCATCTCTCGTATCATATTCAATTCCTTTGAGTACCACAAAATCGGTATGTTTCTTTCCTTTTAAATTCTTCTTCCAGTAGCGGTAGCCATTATATGTGTCGTGATCCGTGATCACCATTCCCTGAAATCCGTGTTCCTTGAGTATCGTGATATATTCCTCAATCCCTACCCTGCTGTCTATGGACCCCTCTTTCACGTGACAGTGCATGTCTATCTTCATATTTGAGTCCTCCTTTTCCGCAGTCCTGATTTTATAAAAAGTACTATGTGAAATAACTTTATTTTCGTTCTTTAAAAAGACTGCTTATTGATAAATTCATTATACCTCGTTTATATAGGAGTGACAAGCAGCTCTTTAATTACGGAAGTTGAAGAGTTACTGTTCAATATCTGATTCGTCACTTTCATTGCAGATTCCACACCGAATCGAAGTAAATAATAATCCTCAACACTTTTCAAATCTTCCCATGCAATCGGAAGAATTTCAACTTTATATTGTTCCTGCACGTTCTCTCAATTCCTTTCTTGCTTCGGAGATACTTCTTGTCTTTGCTCCGTTTAACCTTTCTTCTTCTGCCTGCATGATTTTCGCACGAAATTCCAATGCCTGTTCCCTTTTCTCAAAGGCATCAATATTCATAAATACTCCGTCATCCTCGTCATTTTTTGTTATATAAATCGGTTCACTCGTTGACCTTGCAAGATTGGAAATAGTAGAATAATCGTTTCGTAATGTTGCTGAAGCCTTGATAATATTTGTTTTCCGAATACACTTTGTTCAGAATGTTAATAAGAGCAAGAACAGGCACCACATACGGTAAACTGTTCTTGCTCTTATGTTACATACTTTCAAAGGGATGAGGTAAAGCGGGCTGATACCCGTGGTAATAGTAGAACTGGCATTGCGACCATTCAATTAAATTTTAGATCCCAATTGAAAGAATCCTGGTTCAACAAATCTTACTGCACCTTCGCAATATCGATCAGTGACAGTTTCTTAATATCTGTATTCTCAAGACTTGTGATCAATGCATATGCTGTGTCAATTGCAGTCAGTACATTCACACCTGTCTCGATTGCATTTCTACGGATTACAAATCCATCTCTTGAATGCTCTGCACCCTGTGCCGGGATATCGATAACAAGATCGATCTTATGTCCGAGGATCAGGTCAAGAAGGTTCGGTGATTCCTGCTCGATCTTACGAACCGGAGTAGCCTTTACTCCCGCCTCATTCAGCGCGCGTGCTGTTCCGCTTGTAGCAAAGATATGGTATCCAATCTTCTCAAATCTTCTTCCGATCTCTACTGCATCTGCATGGTCTTCATCGCGGACTGTCATGATCATGTTTTTATGCTTCGGAAGCTTGATTCCAGCTCCGATAAATGCTTTGTAAAGTGCTTCATCAAATGTCTTTGCAATTCCAAGACACTCTCCTGTAGACTTCATCTCAGGTCCAAGGCTGATATCAGCTCCGCGGATCTTCTCAAAGGAGAATACCGGCATCTTAACCGCTACATAATCAGCTTCCGGCTGAAGTCCCGGTGTGTATCCAAGATCTTTGATCTTCTTTCCTGTGATAACCTGTGTTGCCAAAGGAACAATCGGGATACCTGTCACCTTACTGATATATGGTACTGTACGGCTGGAACGTGGATTTACTTCGATTACATATACATCATCTTCGCCGCACACAATAAACTGGATATTGATCATACCGATAACATGGAGTGATTTTGCAAGTCTTCTTGTATACTCAGCAATCTTTGCTTTTGCTCCTTCTGTCAGGCTCTGTGCCGGATATACGGAAATACTGTCTCCGGAGTGGATTCCTGCACGCTCGATATGTTCCATGATACCCGGGATCAGGATATCAGTTCCGTCGCATACTGCATCGACCTCAATCTCTTTTCCCTGAAGGTATTTATCTACAAGGATCGGGTGATCCTGTGCGATTCTGTTAATGATTCCGATGAATTCATCAATATCATTGTCGTTGATCGCAATCTGCATTCCCTGTCCACCCAGAACGTAGGAAGGACGAACCAATACAGGATATCCAAGTCTGTTGGCAACTTCTTTCGCTTCTTCTGCTGTGAATACTGTTCCACCTGTCGGGCGTGGAATCTCGCACTCTTCAAGAATCTCATCAAAGAGCTCACGGTCTTCGGCTTTGTCTACATTCTCTGCAGATGTACCAAGGATCGGTACTCCCATCTTCATAAGTGCTTCTGTCAGCTTGATTGCTGTCTGTCCACCAAACTGTACAACTGCTCCATCCGGTTTCTCAATATCAACGATACTCTCTACATCTTCCGCTGTCAGTGGCTCGAAGTACAGCTTATCAGCAATGTCAAAGTCAGTACTTACTGTCTCCGGGTTATTATTTACAATGATTGTCTCATATCCGTCTTTTGCAAATGCCCATGTACAATGTACAGAACAGAAGTCGAACTCGATACCCTGACCGATACGGATCGGACCGGATCCAAGAACAAGTACTTTCTTCTTATCTTTTGTCTGTTCAACTTCATTCTCGCTTCCATATACAGAGTAGTAATATGGTGTCTCTGCGGCGAACTCTGCTGCACAAGTATCTACGATCTTATATGCTGCAACGATACCGTTTGCATGACGCATATCGTGAATTTCCTGCTCTGTCTTACCTGTCAGCTGTGCGATCACATTATCCGGGAACTCGATACGTTTTGCTTCTGCAAGAAGTTCTGGTGTAAGTTCCTGTGTCTTCAGAGCTGTCTCCATCTCTGTGATGATCGCAAATTTATCGATAAACCACTCATCAACTTTTGTAATCTCGTGGATCAGATCGTAAGAGATTCCTCTTCTGCATGCTTCTGCGATTCTCCACATACGCATGTCATCTACTTTCTTCAGCTGATCGATCAGTTCATCATCTGTCAGATCTGTGAAGTCATAAGACATCAGACTGTCTACATGCTGCTCCAGAGAACGGATTGCTTTCATAAGAGCTCCCTCGAAGTTATTACAGATGCTCATAACTTCTCCGGTTGCTTTCATCTGTGTTGTCAGTGTTCTCTTCGCACTGATAAATTTATCAAATGGAAGTCTCGGGATCTTAACTACTACATAGTCAAGCATTGGCTCAAAACTTGCATAGGTCTTCTGTGTGATTGCATTCTTGATCTCATCCAGATTGTATCCAAGTGCGATCTTCGCTGCAACCTTCGCGATCGGGTATCCTGTTGCTTTGGAAGCAAGTGCAGAAGAACGGCTTACACGAGGGTTTACCTCGATTACACAATATTCAAATGTCTCTGGGTGTAATGCATACTGTACGTTACATCCACCTGTGATATTCAACTCACTGATAATGTTCAATGCGGAAGTACGTAACATCTGATATTCTTTATCGCCCAGTGTCTGAGAAGGTGCGACTACGATACTGTCTCCAGTATGAACTCCAACCGGGTCAATATTTTCCATATTACATACTGTAATACAGTTTCCTGCTCCGTCACGCATTACCTCGTACTCGATCTCTTTCCATCCTGCGATACAACGTTCAACAAGAACCTGACCAACACGGGAAAGACGAAGACCATTCTCAAGAATCTCTACTAACTGCTGAGAATCATGTGCGATACCACCACCGCTTCCTCCCAGTGTATAAGCAGGACGAAGAACAACCGGATAGCCGATCTTATTTGCAAATGCAAGTCCATCTTCTACATTTTCTACAACGAGAGAAGCTGCAACCGGCTCACCGATCTTCTCCATTGTTGCCTTGAATTCCAGACGGTCCTCTGCCTTCTTAATGGTCTCAGATGTTGTTCCGATCAGGCGTACATTATTCTCTTTTAAGAATCCAGCCTCTTCGAGTTCCATTGCAAGGTTCAGTCCAGCCTGTCCTCCAAGTGTTGGAAGTACACTGTCTGGTTTCTCCTTTTTGATCAGCTGCTCAACAACCTCAATTGTCAGTGGCTCGATATAAACACGATCTGCGATATCTTTATCTGTCATGATTGTTGCAGGGTTTGAGTTGAGAAGTACAACCTCAATCCCTTCTTCTTTCAGTGAACGGCAGGCCTGAGTTCCAGCATAATCGAACTCCGCAGCCTGTCCGATGACGATCGGACCAGAACCGATAACTAATACTTTTTTGATACTATTATCTCTTGGCATTATTTCTCTCCTCCCATCATCTCAAGAAAACGATCGAACAGGTATCCTGAATCCTGTGGTCCCGGGCATGCTTCCGGATGGAACTGAACTGTAAAAATGTTCTTTCCAACATATGCAAGTCCTTCGTTTGTTCCGTCATTTACATTCTTAAATGCAGGAACTGCAACGTTTGGATCAATCTTGTCTTCATCAACAACATAGCCGTGATTCTGTGAAGAAATGTAGACTCTGCCTGTCTGAAGATCTTTCACCGGATGATTTCCTCCGCGATGTCCGTATTTTAATTTGTAAGTTGTACCACCTGTTGCAAGTGCCATCAACTGATGTCCAAGGCAAATGGCAAATATTGGGATATCTGTTTCATAAAGCTTTTTGATTTCTTTGATAATTGATGTACATTCTGCCGGATCTCCAGGTCCATTGGAAAGCATAATGCCATCTGGATTAGATGCGATGATCTCATCCGCTGTTGTATCGGCCGGATAAACGGTCACTTCGCAGCCGCGATCATTTAAAGATTTTGCGATGTTTTTCTTAGCTCCGAGATCAAGAAGTGCAACCTTCTTGCCTGTTCCTTCTAAAACGTATTTCTCCGCACATGTAACTTTGGAGACAACACCTTCTACCTTATAATTCTTCAACTTAGAGATTACTTCATCAAGATCGTAATTCTCGTTTGTTGTGATCATACCATTCATGGTACCTTTTTCTCTTAAAATCTTTGTAAGAGCACGAGTATCAACTCCCGCAATACCCGGAATATCATATTTCTTGAGGAAATCCTGAATTGTACCTTCACATCTGAAGTTACTTGGCATTCTGGATAACTCCCTCACAATATATCCATCTGGCCACGCCTTTAATGACTCCATATCCGGTGTAATTCCATAATTACCAATCAGCGGATATGTCATAACCACTGCCTGTCCCGCATAAGAAGGGTCCGTCAGTACCTCAAGATATCCTGTCATTGAAGTATTAAACACGATCTCACTGATCATATCTCTCGTCGAACCAATGCTTGTTCCTGTAAACACAGTACCGTCTTCCAAAATAAGAAACGCTTTCATCTGTTCACCCTTTCCCTTCGTAAAAATATTTTTTCTCAAAAGGAAGGCGCTCATGGAGTCTTTATCCCAGAGCGCCCTCTTTCTCAAATTGTAAAGATTATACTACAGCATGAGAGACATTTCAACATCATTTTTGATGAATAACTTAGTACTTTTATTAATATATATTGGTATTTTTTACTTATAAATGGTATTTTATGCATTTTTATGAATACCAGAAGATCATTATGATCCGCTTTCTGTCATCCACGGCATACGTATATTTCACTTCTTCCAATTGTCTAAAGTCAACAAGAAACTGCGCCGCCTGTGGAATCAAATTATCTATAATTTTCTCTTTTGCAACTTCATAAACAGCATTTTCCGAAAAGCGGATAGCAAACATTTCCTGTTCCTGTTCTATCCCTGCTTTCATTTTTTCATAGATTTCATTCTCATCAAATGTTTCATAGTACAGACCGTTGATTCGATAATATTCCAGATCATTGGAATCGCACACCGGATACGGCACAAAATCATCCTGCTGATGATCTGTAAAAATTTCTTCATCTGTACAACATAGATACTCATAATTCACAAGATCATGAGGCAGCGTTTCTCCCGTCTCATTCTCCTGAAAGATCGGATCTCCGAAAGTCACATCCATCTGATAATACTTATCATTACATTTCACTATATTCCATGCATGTGCCCCCTGCTCTTTTACTGTTCCCACAACGTAAATACATTCTATTCCCATCTGTTTCAACAGATATTGCGCTGCCCTGGAATATCCTGCGCAGACGGATTTTTTCCCAACCAAAGAACTATAAATATTCTGATTATCCAATGCGTTTTGATCATAATCCACAGTATCTACAAGATATTTGAAAATGTACTTGATCTTCTCATACGCTGTCTCACATCCCTGTGCACCTGCAAGTGCCTCTTGTGCCGCATTTTCAATCTGCTCCCGTCTGGATTCTCTCTGATCTGGTGTACAGATATAAGACGGATGAAACTCTGTGTAGTCTTTGTATACCGTCATTTTTGAGCTGCCGTCACACCAGAACAATTCCGGCCGGTCATACATCAGATATTCGTATATCTTTCCTGCCTCGTCATTCTCGCCTGCATGAAGAAGAATGGTCTCTTCCATGGAACGAACCCCCTGCAGGATCTCACGATAAACCTGTTTTTCCTGCTCCGACAGCTGCTGATAATAAAAACCATCTGCAACATCTTCTTCTGATACATTTAACTCCGGAAATTCTATTTTCTGACCAGAATCAGACAAAAGGACATTTCCAGACTCACGGAATAATCCTGGTACTACTTTTGTCATCTTTAATACACCTGCCACTCCGATGATCACAAGAAGAAGCACAAGAAACACGAATCCTTTTCTTGTTGTTTTTCTATTTCTTCGTCGTTTTTTCCTTCGTCTTCTGTCTCTTTCCATTAATTTCACTGTCTCCTGTCTGAACTGTTCCTGTACTTTATGAAAGCTCTGCTATTCTTGACACGCCAACATAAATTTCCGATATCTTATACCATGTTTTATAATCTATCTCTCCTGTTACCGGAAGACCGAATATAGATTGAAATTTCCGGACAGCCGCTTCTGTTTCAGGTCCATAGATTCCATCTTCCGTCAATTTGGGGATTTCCGGATATGCACCTGCAATCACATTCAGTTCTTCCTGTATCTGACGCACTTTGGGGCCTTGTGAACCTTGTTCCAGTGTATATCC
The DNA here is from genome assembly GCF_020561005.1 of Mediterraneibacter sp. 210702-DFI.3.120. NCBI lineage: Bacteria > Bacillati > Bacillota > Clostridia > Lachnospirales > Lachnospiraceae > Mediterraneibacter > Mediterraneibacter sp. 210702-DFI.3.120. The sequence continues at coordinate 12,617 of NZ_JAJCNG010000015.1, forward strand.
CGGCCAGGAGGACGGAATACCTGAGATTGCTTCTGCCGTATTGATATACATATCGTCACCATAATAATACCTTAGAATTTCAATCGGAGAAAATCCCTGTTCTCCCAGACTTTTTGACCCCCACTGTGTCAACCAATTTGGACAGCTCACCCTGCGGCCATCACAATACTGTGTCAGGATTGGCTGGCGCACATTCGGCCGTGACAGATAGTCTGCAAACAGTTCATCCACAATCACTGAAATAGGCTCAAATATATTGCGCTCCGGGATCCATTTATGGTCAAATGCCGTTGATGATGTAATTGTAAAATCAAACCCTTTATTTCGATACCATTCCGTATAAACCCTGTTTAAAGTGAATGACATAATTGCCAGCACATTTGCCCTTATGGTGTCTGCCGGCCAGGTTGCATAGATTTCACTTGATGCGACATTTTTTATATAATCTTTGTACTTCACATAATAATTCTGTGCTGTAGAATCCCGCGGAGATCCATCATGTACGATAATATATTCCGGTACAACCACACGGCTCAAGACAATTTCTCCTGTTTCATTTACCGGCTTAATCTCTTCCTCTGCAATCTTCGGAGGATAATTTCCATATAAAGTATGAGCAGGGATGACGAATACCTGCTCTTCTTCCCTGCTCTGATCCTTTTGTTTCATGCGTATATTCTGGATTGCCTTTGTGTTTGCCAGGATCTCTGTTCCCGAAACACTGATCGACTCAAATCCTTCTGCTTCAATATTCAATGTATATTCTGAATATGGTTGACGTTCTTCGTTCTCATCCAGACTCCATTCTTCCGGTGGTGCATTCAGTTCAACCAGTTCTGTCTGACCGGAAGAATCCGTGACTACCTGCTCTAATATACTTTCCGGAATTCCTGTATAAGAGATGGAAATCCGTGCTTCTTTTACTGGAAATGCATTCACAGAAGATGTAACATTTACCTGCAGCTGACCACGATCGATCAGATTCTCCTGCGTTTCTTTGCTTTCAATTGAACCTTGTATCGGTTGAAAAAGTTTCATAGTTTGTCTCCCACATCTGATTCGTTTCCTTTTTCCAGTATATGCGGAAAACTCCTATTCTTTCCTGTTTTCTACACAAGTTTCAGAATGTCATTAAACATAATAACAACCATCAATGCCATCAGAAGCACAAATCCTGCAAAATGTACCATGCCTTCTTTCTCAGGCGGTACTCTTTTTCCACGAACGGCCTCAATGATAAGGAATACAAGACGTCCACCGTCCAACGCCGGAAGCGGTAACAGATTCATCACACCCAGGTTGGCGGTCAGAAGTACTCCTATATTGAGAAGATTTAAAATCACTACTACCATGCCTGCCGGAGCTGCTTCCTGATAAACGTTATCTACCGCACTGACAATTCCAACCGGACCGGAAAGATCTTTTACTCCTACCTTTCCACCAACTAACATTTTCAGACTGTCAACTGTATATGTGATCCAATACTTCACCGTATATGCTCCGTATCGAACTGTTCCAAACAGACCCGGACGAACCATCTCACCACCTGTAATTCCAAGCAGAGGAAAAGCATCTCCCTCATTCTGTTTTGGTTCCAGCACAACTGTATAATCCTTACCGTCACGCTCATACTCAACTTCTACACTTTTTGTTCCCGCATGCATCATATTATACAGACTGATATCGTTCCAGATATGAACTGATTTTCCTCCGATCTTCTTAATCACATCTCCCGGTTCGATACCTTCTTCCTGCGCTGAATATCCATCTGTCACATTACTGACAATCGGTGCTCGATATCCCGTCCAGCCAATAATAATCATGCAGAGGATCCATGCAAGAATAAGATTGAACACTGGACCTGCAACAATTACTGACATTCTTGCCCAGACCGATTTGCTGTTAAAGCTCCCTTCAGACATATCATCCACATCATCTTCTCCCATCATGCAGGCTCCGCCAAACGGAAGAAGCTTTAAGCTGAATTTTGTTTCTCCAAACTGTTTTCCAAAAATAGTCGGTCCAAGACCCAGAGAGAATTCATCCACACGGATCTTATTCTTCTTTGCAAGCAGAAAGTGTCCTAATTCGTGAAAGATTACAATCGCACTGAATAGCAGAATTGCCAAGATTATGCCCATACATTACCACCTGTTTTTAATAAATTCATATGTTTCCTGTTCTGTCTTTAGTATCTCCTCAACGGTTGGAGCCGCAATATTTTTATGCGCTTCCATACACGCCTGAATAATTTCAGGAATCTGGAGATACTTAATCTTTCTGTCAAGGAACAGCGCAACTGCTTTCTCATTTGCCGCATTTAATACAGTCGGAAGGGAACCTCCTGTTCTTCCCGCTTCAAAAGCAAGCTTCAATCCATAAAATGTTTCCAGATCCGGCTGTTCAAATGTGATCTGCTGAAGTGTCGAAAAGTCCAGTCTGTCACCCGGAAGATAACGACGTTCCGGATAATAGAGTGCATACTGGATTGGAAGTTTCATATCCGGTGTTCCAAGCTGTGCGATCACTGCACCATCTTCATATTCCACCATTGAATGAATGATACTCTGTGGCTGCACAACAACCTGAATCTGATCTACATCCACTCCAAAGAGCCATTTCGCCTCAATCACTTCAAGACCTTTGTTCACCATTGTAGATGAGTCAATTGTAATCTTGCGTCCCATTGCCCAGTTTGGATGTTTCAATGCATCCTCTACCTGGATGTTCGCCAGATCTTCCAGTTTCTTTCCTCTAAATGGTCCACCGGATGCCGTCAGGAGAATCTTGTGCAGAGCCTTCTGCTGTCCTCCCTGAAGAGACTGGAAGATTGCGCTGTGCTCGCTATCCACCGGAAGAATAGAAACCCCTTTTTCCTTTGCCAGCGGCATAATGATATGTCCTGCTGTGACCAGTGTCTCTTTATTTGCCAAAGCAATATCTTTTCCTGCATTAATTGCTTCAATTGTAGGAAGAATTCCAATCATTCCAACAATTGCTGTCACAAGAATCTCTGACTCCGGCTGTCTCGCTACTTCAAGCAGTCCATCCATACCGCTTACTACTTTAACATCCAGATCATTTATTTTGTCTTTTAATTCATTTGCTCTTTCTTCTTTCCAAACTGCTGCCAGTTTCGGCTTAAATTCTCTGATCTGTTTCTCCAGGAGATCAATATTATTCCCTGCTGCAAGTGCTGTAACCTCCAGATCGCCATTTGTCCTGACAATCTCCAATGTCTGTGTTCCTATGGATCCTGTGGATCCCAAAATTGCAATTTTCTTCATCGTAACTTTTTACCTCTATTCTGCTCTTATGTTACAATCCACAAAACTGTGGATCAGCAACGCATCTATCACACATATATCTCCTTTTACAGAAACAGGGAAAGATAGAAAATAATAGGTGCTGTAAAGATAACACTGTCAAAACGGTCAAGAATTCCTCCATGTCCCGGAATCAGTTTTCCATAATCTTTAATGTTGTGGTATCTCTTGATCGCAGAAGCTGCCAGGTCGCCAATCTGTGAAATTGCTCCACCAACCGCACCGATAATCGCATATTCCAATATATCTGCTGCCGCATTTCCCCAGTAGTTAATTGCAAGTCCATACAATACTCCGATCAATGCTGCACCAAGGATTCCTCCGATTCCACCTTCTATTGATTTCTTCGGACTTAAAATCGGTGCCAGCTTGTGCTTTCCGATCAACATACCGACACAGTATGCACAAGTATCACATCCCCAGGAGCATACAAACACAAGCCATACCGAGAAGATTCCTCCCGGAAGATTTCTTGTCTGATAAATGTAAGAGAGCATCACTGCCACATAGAACATTCCAAAAAAACCGGCAAAAATCTGCTGTGTATTATATTTCGGATAGGAAAATACAAGAACCGCCATCTGGCAGATCAAAAAAGCCATAAACAGCATAACAAACCAGTTTAAGGATTCTCCCGGAAGAAGCGGTTTAAAATATAATAACCCATAATACAGGATTGCAAAAATATATCCGACAATTCCTGGTGCCTTCTTCTCTATGTGAAATACTTTATACAACTCTGTCATTCCGATCAGGCTGATTAATAACAAAACTGCAAAGAGCAGGTTTCCGCCCGTGATCACTGTGACAAGCGCGATGATCACTAATAGTATTCCACTTAGTAACCTTGTTTTAAACATCTTTATTCCGCCTCCTCTACTCCGCCGAATCTTCTATGCCTGCGGTTATATTCTTCCACCGCTTTTATAAGCTCTTCTTTCGTAAATGCCGGCCACGGAATATCTGTAAAATAAAACTCTGAATAGGCCAGCTGCCAAAGCAGATAATTCGATAATCTTTGTTCTCCGCTTGTACGGATCATCAAATCCGGATCCGGAATGTCATTTGTATCCAGATAAGAATTAAATAATGATTCATCGATCGTGTCCGGATTTACCTTGCCGGCCGCACAATCCTTCGCAAGCTTTCTGGCTGCTCTTGTGATCTCATCACGGCTTCCATAATTCAGGGCAATTGTAAAATTAAGCCCTCCATTGTTGGCTGTTGCCTCTTCCAGTTCTCTGATCCGGCTCTTGATATCCTCATCCAGCGGTTCAATATCGCCGATCACACGGATCTTCATATCATTCTTTGCCGCTGTCTTCAGACATGTTTTCATGTAATTTCTTAAAAGTTTCATCAGTGCATCCACTTCATTCTGTGGTCTGCTCCAGTTTTCTGTAGAAAATGCATAGACTGTCAGGTACTTGATTCCCATACGCCATGCTTCTTCACAGATCTTCTCAACGTTCTTGGCTCCCTGTGCGTGTCCGTAATTTCTCGGCATTCCTTTTGATTTTGCCCAGCGTCCGTTTCCATCTAAAATAATCGCAATATGCTGTGGTACGTTCATTTTCTTATCCTCTCTGTCGCAACTTTCTTTAAAGAAGAAATGGAGGCCTTAAATAAGCCTCCATGTTCTTAAAAACTTATCTGCGTACAAATAATCTGTAAACAGTTTTTCCACATTACAATCTGACAATTCAGCTCTGCTGTTTTTCGATTTAGACTGTCATGATTTCCTTGGACTTCGCCTCTACCATTTTGTCAATCTTAGCAACATACTTGTCTGTGATCTTCTGAAGTTCATCTTCAAGATCTTTGATCTCATCTTCAGAAATTTCCGTTCCTTTCAGTTTCTTGAAAGCAACATTTCCATCACGACGGACATTACGTACAGCAACTTTCGCTTCCTCACCTTTTTTCTTAACATCTTTTGCAAGTTCTTTTCTGCGATCCTCTGTCAGTTCTGGGAATACCAGACGGATAGATGTTCCATCATTTGTCGGGTTGATTCCGATATCAGATGTAAGAATTGCTTTCTCAATTGCCTTGAGCATGCTCTTCTCCCATGGCTGGATCTGGATCATACGTGCTTCCGGTACAGATACATTCGCTACCTGCTGGATCGGTGTTGGTGTTCCGTAGTAATCAACTGCCAGCTTATCCAGTACATGTGGGTTTGCACGCCCTGCACGGATTGTAGCAAGTTCTCCATCCAGATTGTTAATTGTCTTTGTCATCTTATCATCATAGATTTTGTTTTTTTCATTCATGCTGTAATTCCTCCGCTATTTAAAATAGTTTATACAGTAACTTTTGTTCCTGTGAATTTTCCCTGCATTGTATTTACAATACTATTCTCTTCATTAAGTCCGAATACAAGCATCGGCATCTTATTCTCAAGACAGAGAATGGATGCTGTCAGATCAACTGCTGCGAGTTTCTGATCGATCACTTCTTGAATAGAAATTTCATCATACTTCACTGCTGCCGGATTCACCTTCGGATCACTGTCATAGATACCGTCAATTGCCTTTGCAAGAAGCATTGCATCTGCCTCAATCTCGATTGCACGGAGAACTGCACCTGTATCTGTTGAGAAATATGGATGTCCTGTTCCACCTGCGAAAAAGATCACCTTGCCTTCTTCCAGTGCTGCAACTGCTGCATCCTTTGAGAACAGAGATGTAAATGCTCCGCATACAAAAGGTGTGAATACTTCTGTCTTCATTCCTACATGACGGAAAATATCTGACACATAGATACAGTTCATAACTGTTGCAAGCATACCGATCTGATCTGCTTTTGTACGGTCAATTGTCTCACTTGTTCTTCCTCTCCAGAAGTTTCCTCCTCCTGTTACGATTGCTACCTGCACACCTTCATCTACAAGCTGTTTTACCTGCTTCGCAACTCCGATACAAGTTGCCTCATCAAATCCAGTCTTCTTCTCGCCTGCAAGAGCTTCTCCGCTCAGCTTTAACAATACTCTTTTCATACCGTATAGCTCCTTTAAATTCTATCTTTCAGTGCCTGTTCTGTCTTTTTCACACAAACCATAATTCAAAGTATAATGGCACTAACCTAACTTAGAGTATAACATAAGTTTCCACATTTGTCATGACCGAAGCGTGAAATCCTTATTTTTTTCAAAAAAAGAACCGATTTCTTTCAGGCAATGTTTCTATACGAAAAATCCTGATGAAATCGATTCTTTTCATGATTATTAAATTTGCCTACATAATAAGCATTGAAAACAGCACTGTAATAATTCCACAGATTCCGATTGCAAGACCGCTCATTGCACCCTCGATCTCACCAATTTCAATTGCCTTTGATGTTCCGACTGCATGACTACATGCACCGATCGCAAGTCCTGCTGCCACAGAATCCTTCACATGGAATATTTTGATCAGCGTCGGAGCCAGAATACTTCCAAGAATCCCCGTGAAAATAACAGCAACCACCGTAATCGGCACTACACCACCTGCCGGCTCAGAAATACTCACTGCGATAGGTGTTGTCACTGACTTAGGGATCAGTGAAACTGTCATGCTCTGATCCAGTCCAAATAATTTGCACATTCCAAACACGCTTGCCATAGATGCTGCTGATCCTGCAGTACATCCAACTACAATTGGAAGCCAATATTTCTTCAAAACATCAATTTTTGTATAAATTGCAACCGCAAGACATGCTGTTGCCGGAGCAAGAAACATATTGATCAAAGCCCCGCCCACATCATAGCTATCATATGGAATATCAAAAATCAAAAGGACTCCTACAATCAATACAATCGCAACGATCAGCGGATTACAGATCGGTGTCTTTAATTTACTATGCAGCTTTTCTCCTATCCAGAATGCTACCACACTCAACCCTACTCCAAAATAAGGAGATGCCATTAATTCTTTCATGCTTTCTTTCCTCCCTTTTTCTTCTCCATCAATTTCACTGTCAGCGTAACTACATACGCTGTCACAGCAAATGTTACAATCGTGGATACAACACAGATTACAAGAAGCTGAAGTACTGTACTTTTTAAAATGTCAAAATAATTAATGATACTTACTCCTGCCGGTACAAAAAAGAATGCCATATTTCCTAATAAGAAATCTGCTTTTTCCTGCACATGCTCAATCTTTAAGAACCCGGTCAGCAGACAGATCAACAATAAAATCATACCGATTACACTCGCCGGAAAAGAAAACGGCAGATAATGTTCGATTACAAGACTGACCCAGCAAACACCGAATATCACACCAAACTGTTTTAAAATCTTCATTTGTTTTACCTCTTTTTAATATGTAAGCCTACATGTCAAGTTCCAGAAACGATTCTTTCGTCAGTTTCTGTCAATCTCATGCCAGGAGAACTCTCTCTTCACATGACACGCTTTTTAGATTAGCACTGCGCACTCTATCCGTCAATGTGATTATTCATGAAATAATCACACTATTTTGCATGTTTTTTTGATATATTTCTTCAAATAATCCAAAAGACATTGACATCTAATTGTATATGTTTTATGATACATATGTTTTCGCACTTTAAACAACTAAAATTTTACAGTACGAATATTAAGGAGGATGATAAAAAATGATTATTGTTTTGAAACCTCATACTTCTGAGGAAAATATACACCGTGTCGAAAATCTTGTAAAAAAGCACGGACTTGACACTCATCTGGTTCAGGGAACCGGAATGACGATCATCGGATGTATCGGAGATACAACACTGATCGATCCAAGACAATTTGAAATTGACACATGTGTTGACAAAGTTATGCATGTACAGGAGCCTTATAAGCTTGCAAATCGCGCATTTCATCCGGAAGACTCTATTATTGATGTTTCCGGTGTTAAGATTGGCGGTGAACATTTAGGACTGATTGCAGGACCTTGTTCTGTAGAATCCTATGAACAGGTCCTTGAGATTGCTCAAAAAGCAAAGACATCCGGAGCAAATCTTCTCCGCGGCGGCGCATTCAAGCCAAGAACAAGTCCTTACGCTTTCCAGGGACTCGGACTTGAGGGACTTGATATTCTCTGTGCAGTCAGAGAAGAAGTCGGACTTCCTATTGTCACAGAACTCATGTCTTCCAAGTATCTGGATGTATTCAACGAGAAGGTTGACCTGATCCAGATTGGTGCCCGCAACATGCAGAACTTTGATCTTCTCAAAGAATTAGGACAGGTTGATCGCCCAATCTTGTTAAAGAGAGGACTGAATGCCACATACGAAGAATGGATCATGTCCGCTGAGTATATCATGGCATCCGGTAATGAAAATGTCATTCTCTGTGAACGTGGTATCCGTACTTTTGAGACTTTTACAAGAAACACTCTGGATCTTCAGTGTATCCCTGTTCTTCGCAGCAAGACACATCTTCCGATTGTTATTGACCCAAGTCATGCTGGCGGAAAATGGTGGCTTGTTGAGCCTATGGCAAAGGCTGCAATTGCTGCAGGTGCTGACGGACTTATGATTGAAGTTCACAACAATCCGGAAGCTGCCCTTTGTGACGGAGCCCAATCTTTGAAACCTGAGAAATATGATGTTCTGCTTCAGCAAGTTCGTCAAATTGCCGAAGTAGTCGGTAAAAAATTCTAAGGAGATCGTCATGAAATTAACAGTTGATCTTGGACCGAATTCTTATCCGATCCATATTGAAAATGGAATCCTTGCAAAAACCGGAGAACTTGTAAGCGAAGTGTTCTCCGGAAAAAAAATCATGATCGTTTCAGATGACAATGTTTTTCCTCTCTATGGAGAAATTATCACAAAAGCATTGTCTGACTCAGGGTTTGAATGCTACTCTTTTGTTCTGCCTCACGGCGAACCTACTAAGAGTTTCCAGTCTCTGCCTAAGATCTATGAAGCATTAATAAATGCAAAACTAACACGAAGTGACCTGCTCATTGCACTTGGTGGCGGTGTGATCGGTGATCTTGCCGGATTTGCTGCCAGCAGTTATCTGCGTGGAATCAAATTTGTACAGATTCCAACCTCACTTCTTGCGCAAGTCGATTCTTCCGTTGGTGGAAAAGTTGCGGTAGATCTTTCACAGGGAAAAAATCTTGTTGGTGCATTTTATCACCCAAAGGCAGTCATCATTGACCCAGATGTGCTAAATACATTGCCAGATCATTTCATCAGTGATGGAATGGGCGAAGTGATCAAATATGGATGCATCAAAGACAAAGAGCTTTTTGAGCTTTTATGTAAACATACTTCCTTCGATGATTTAAAGCCGAAGCTGACACAGATTATTGCACGCTGCGTTGATATCAAAAGAATCGTTGTCGAAGCCGATCAGTTTGACCTTGGAGAACGTATTCTTCTGAACTTTGGACACACACTTGCGCACACGATTGAACAGCACTTCAATTATGAGCGCGAAAGCCATGGAGAGGCTGTTGGAATTGGTATGTATCAGATTACAAAGATTGCAGAAGAGAAAGGATTAACCACATCCGGATGCGCAGAACAGATCAAAAAGGCATTGGAGATTTATAAACTTCCGGACAACTCTAATTTACCGATTGATGTACTGACTGATGCAATTTCTTTGGATAAAAAGAACCTGAATAATCACTTGAATGTTGTACTTCTTCATGACATTGGAGACAGCTATGTATATCCAACAGATGTCAGCTTCTTTGACGGTGCCGGTATTGTATAACAGAAATACTTTATGAACAAAGAATGTGCCTTGGCACATTCTTGCGCCTGCGGCGGTCGCTTACGACACCTACCTTGTACGCCGCAGTGCGCATCCTGAGCGGAGCGTTTTTTATATATTAGAAAAGGACTTTCCTAATATATAAAAAACAGGATCCGCCATTTTTATCTTTACTGACAGATCCTGTTTTCTATTTTCTGTTAAATTAATCCATAATGCTTCATGGCATATGCAATTCCATCATTTTCCACTGTCTTTGTAACAAACTCAGCATATGAATCCAATACCGAATCATGTCTGCCCATCGCAATCGCATGCTCCGCATATTCAAACATCGCCAGATCATTACTGCTGTCTCCGAAGACATACGCACGACTTGCATCCATGTCATATCTTTCCATAATAAACTGACATGCTGTCGCTTTAGAAAATCCCTTCTGAATTACCTCATAGGCCTTTCCGCCACGGTCAAGTGCTTCCATGTCATCTCCAAGATACTTACGAAAAGAATCAAAATCACTCTTATCATCTACGTAAACAAATAACTTATCATATTCAAATCTTTCGCTCTCTAAAGACTGTTCGATTCCTATTCCTCTAGATGCAAAATATCTTCTTGTAGATTCTAACCTGTCAAATCGTGATATGTGCCCAGGAAAATAACAATCCTCTTGTCCTTCCGCAATAACACCAAGATTACATTCTTTTGCTTTTCGCAGCAGTTCTATACCTCTCTGCTTCTCAATCGAGCTTTTTAGCAAAACTTCATCATGTTCTGTAAGATATGTCCCACAGCCACATAAATACCCATCAAATTGGAATTTTCTCACCTCTGTCGGAATACTACAGATTGTTCTGCCTGTATTAATAAACAGCAGATGTCCTTCCGCTCGTGCTTTTTCCATTGCCTCAATCGCACTTTGCGGTACCTCTTTTGTCACTTCACTCAACACTGTTCCATCAATATCAAAAAACAAGATTGCTCTTTCCATTTTACTTAATCCTAACTCTTATCTATTCTTAAACATTTCTACTATGTCAACCATCTCCTGAGACGGATTGGAGATTACAGCAGTTTGTATAACTTTACACGGTGCATTATTTTTCACTTCATCAACCGCTGCTGTTACTGCTGATACACTGCCACCTACAAAAACAAGTGCATGTCCACCGCACTTTGTGTCCTGTGTCACATACTCTACTTCTGCAGTCTTTAACATGCGGTCAACTACGATCACCGCATTGGATTCTCCTTTTACCTCTACCAGGCCATATGCTCCATATTTCTTCATCTTATTTCCCTTTCTTTTCCTTCTCTGATTTCCTCACAAAACAATACTCTTCTCATATGTACAACAGACAATTGAACAAACACCTATTTATTAATTGTCATTGCAATTGCTTTTTCCGTATCCTCAGAAGGTGATGCAATCACCGTATGGGAAACAATCTTCGTCAACGGTCTGGCTACATCCAGTGCTGCTTCCATTGCAGCCTTCACGTCAGAGACACTTCCTCTCATCTTCACGCAGGCTCCTGCCGCAAGACGATTTCTCTCCACACCCTGAATCTTTACTGCTGCTGCTTTTGCTGCCGCATCAAGTGCTACAAAACAGATACACTCACTTTCCAGTTCAAATACGCCGATTGCCTGGTTTCTGTAATCCTCTGCCATCTCTTTCTCCTCTTCTTTCTGCTGTTCTGATCTTCCAACAGTTTTGCATATCATATAGCTTTATTATAATACACACCTGGCACTTAATCAACTAAAACAGCAACTAAAATTCATCAAAAAGCAACATGAAGAAGTTGATTTTTTGTGGTTTTGTTACTATTTCACAACTTTGTGAACTGATAACAGTCTTGATTCCACATTTATTCAACTTCTTCATGATTCATATCTTTCTTCTATTTTAAAATCTGTCTGTTATTTTGCAGACTCCACATTCACAGCCCCAAGGTTCATTTTGCGGAAAACTACAACAAGTACTTTTCCAAGTGCCAGAACGAGAATTGCTGCTGCGATTGCTTCCGGAATACCGGATGCTGTCACAGTTCCCATCACCAGACCGAATACTGCTGTAAGTGCAACTTCTTTCGCCTCGGCATACTGCTGTGCAAACAGGAAATAGATACTTCCCATTACAGTGACAGTATTCACCATTGAACCAACGAATCCCACAATCGGAAGTGCGATAAACTGATTCAGTTTAATCTTTGTAAAAAGTACCCACAGCCATCCTGCTACCACACCGATCAGAATTCTGCATCCAACAGATATCCAGATTGCCTTCAACGCCCCAGGAATTCCGGTTGTACTTAAAAATGGTGAAAATGCAAAGGATAAGAGTGTCGGAGCCATTGTATTACTGACCAGAGAGCATATACCAAAAACTGCTCCAAGAATTGCTCCTGCACCAGGTCCTAACAGAATTGCTCCGAGGATCACCGGAATATGAACTGTTGTTGCCTTAATGATAGGAAGCTGGATCATACCAAGCGGTGTATTGGCCAGTACGATCACGATCGCTGCCATAAGTGCAACACTAACCATCCAACGAGTGTCATGTTTCTTTGTTTTCATTATTCAATTCCTCCTTGTTATCATTCCCAACTTGCGGGATACAATACAATTACCGGATTAGTATATCATTCCTTTGCCTGCTCAACAAGTATAAAAAGAAATACAATTTCATATATTCTATTAACAATTTTCCGAGGTGAACGAATGAAACTCTCTCTTTCCCGGAAATGTATCCATTTTCCCATACACCCTTTGAAATCAAAAAAATATTGCATTTTATTTCTTATCTTCTCTTATTTTTCAGGTATTGGAGCTGGATTTCTTAAAGAACAGATTTTCGCTTTTTCTAATGAGTCAACTTCGGCTCGCCCCTCTCCTGTCAACCAGAACTCCGTGACTTCTATTCCCCGGACGATTTCCTGTGCCCTTCCTGATCTCACACTTTCTTCAGAAGGAAACTGGGGGTTAAGTTTTCAGGAAGAAGGCAAAACTCCTGTTGGAAATGCTTCGATCCAGGAACTTGCATCTATGGATGCTTATTACGCACAGGATACGTCTGAAAAAGTTCTGTATCTTACTTTTGATGCCGGTTACGAAAACGGAAATACACCTGCCATCCTTGATGCACTGAAAAAACATCAGGTAAAAGCCACTTTTTTTGTTGTCGGAACCTACATTGACTCTGAGCCTGAACTGATCCGACAGATAATAAAAGAAGGACACACCGTGGGAAACCATACCTGGCATCACCCCGACATGTCCCATATTTCTTCTATAGAAGATTTTCAAAAAGAACTGGAATATGTAGAAACTGCCTATAAAAACGTAACCGGAAAGAATATGACCAAATACTATCGGCCTCCTCAGGGAAAATACAGTGAAGCTAATCTTCAAATGGCAAAAGAACTTGGTTACAAAAGTTTCTTCTGGAGTCTCGCCTATGTAGACTGGTATCAGGATAACCAGCCATCCAAAGAAGAAGCTTTCTCCAAACTCCTCGGAAGGATTCATCCCGGAGCTATCGTTCTGCTCCACAGCACATCTTCCACTAATGCTGAAATCCTGGATGAACTACTGACCAGATGGGAAGAGATGGGATACCATGTACAGCCCCTTGAAAATATCCTTTCCACTTCATCTGCCACCGTCCAGCAACACACGTAACTATAAATTTTCAACCGCTGCTTTCTCGATTGCAAGACCCTTAGCATATGTTTCCATAAATTTCTCGTATCCTTCCACATCTTCCGCAACCGGATCCATTCCTGTTCCCACTGCATCATGGAATACTTTGTTCTCAAGATAATCTGTCAGCGATTCCTTGTCCTCTTTCTTAATAAGGTAATCGGCAAGCAGTGCGATTCCCCATGCACCACCTTCACCTGCTGTCTCCATAACATAAACCGGTGTATCGATTGCTCCTGCAAGGATTCTCTGTCCAACACCTTTTGTCTTAAACAATCCGCCATGTCCCATCATTCGATCCAATGCAACATGTTCTTTTTTCAGAAGGATATTCATTCCTGTCTTCAATGCTCCAAGAGAAGTATAAAGATGCACTCTCATAAAGTTTGCAAGATTAAATTTGCTGTCAGGTTTACGAACGAACAACGGTCTTCCTTCGTTAAATCCTGTAATATGCTCTCCTGAGAAATAGTTGTAAGCCAGAAGTCCGCCACAATCGGAATCTCCTTCTAATGCTTTGTTATAAAGTGTTCCAAAAATCTGGTTCATATCTGCTGTCATTCCCATACTCTCTGCAAATTCACGGAACAGATTCACCCATGCATTCAGATCTGATGTACAGTTATTACAGTGTACCATCGCTACAAGATCTCCGGCCGGAGTTGTTACGAGGTCAATTTCTTCGTAAGGCTTTGTCAAGTCTTTCTCAAGTACTGCCATTGCAAATACACTTGTTCCGGCAGATACATTTCCTGTACGGACAGCAACGCTGTTTGTTGCAACCATTCCTGTTCCGGCATCTCCTTCCGGAGGACACATTGGAATTCCGGACTGAAGTGTTCCTGTAGGATCAAGCAGTTTTGCGCCTTCTTCTGTCAATACACCTGCGTCTTCTCCGGCAACAAGAACTTCCGGAAGGATTTCACGGATCTTCCATGGGAAATTCTTCTCTGCTGTAAGTTCATCAAACTGATCCATCATCTTCTCATTAAATTTCTTAGTAGCTATGTCGATTGGGAACATTCCTGCTGCATCACCATTTCCGAGCACCTTCTTGCCGGTCAGTTTCCAATGGATATATCCTGCAAGTGTTGTAATATAACGAACATCTTTTACATGTTCTTCACCATTTAAGATTGCCTGGTACAGATGAGCAATACTCCAACGCTGCGGAATATGATAAGAAAAGAGCTCTGTCAGTTTTTCAGAAGCTTCTTCTGTGATCGTATTTCTCCAGGTACGGAACGGAACAAGCAATTCATCATTCTCATCAAACGCAAGATATCCATGCATCATTGCGCTGACTCCGAGTGCTGCAAATTTTGTAAGCTTCACATTATATTTTGCTTCTACATCTTTCACAAGATCCTGGTAACATCCCTGAAGACCATTCTGGATTTTCTCCATGCTGTATGTCCAGACATTGTCTACAAGCTGATTCTCCCAGTCATAACTTCCGGATGCGATCGGACTTTTATCCTCATCAATTAAAACTGCTTTGATTCTTGTAGAACCAAACTCAATTCCAAGCACCGCTTTTCCTTCTTCGATTGTTTTCTTAATCTCTTCTTTTCCTCTCATATTTTTGCCCTCCTATAAAAAATGCGGCGTATAACTCATTTAAGTAAGTCATCGCCGCATCCGATTTTATAACATATGTTTTCTAAGCTCTTCTCCGCTCTTTGCGCTTAAGTATGCAGGTGCAATATCAAATACTGTCTTGCATCCGCTCTGTCCTTCGCTTGCCAGTCTGTAAGCTGCTCTTGCATAAGCGATCAGTACAGATGATGTAAATTCCGGATTGGAATCCAGTTTCAGACTATATTCGATCAGGTGCTTATTCTCACCATTCCATCCTGTCTTTCCGCTGCGGAGTACAAATCCACCGTGCGGAATTCCGCTGTGGTTTGCTTTCAGTTCTTCTTCACTGATAAAGTGTACTGTTGTATCATAATCTGAGAAGTAGTTCGGCATTGTCTTGATCTCTTCTTCTACCTTCGCCGCATCTGCTCCTTCTTCCAGTACAACGAAACACTCTCTTGTATGTTTCTGTCTTGTTGTAAGTTCCGGATTCTCTCCGTTTCTTACTGCTTTCAGTGCAGCCTCTACCGGAATTGTGTACTGCTTTCCGTCTTTGACACCTTCAACTCTGCGGATTGCATCAGAATGTCCCTGGCTTACACCTTTGCCCCAGAATGTGTAATCATTTCCATCTGGAAGAATTGCATTCGCATACAGTCTGTTCAGTGAGAACATTCCCGGATCCCAGCCCACGGAGATGATTCCTACATGTCCGCCTTCTTTTGCGGCTGCATCTACATTTGCAAAATGCTCCGGGATTCTTGCATGTGTATCAAAACTATCGATTACATTGAACATCTTTGCGTAAACAGGTGTCTGTTTTGGAAGGTCTGTTGCGCTTCCTCCGCAAATTATCATAACATCAATCTTATCTTTCCAGTCTTCTACGTCTGCTACATTACAAACTGTCGCAGTCTCTGTCAGAATCTTGACATCTTCCGGATTTCTTCTTGTGAACACTGCCACAAGCTCCATATCATCATTCTGCTTTACTGCGCACTCAACGCCTCTTCCAAGATTACCATAACCTAAAATACCAATTTTAATACTCATACTTAAACTCCTTTTTACTCCGCAGATCTGTCTGCTTTGCATTTTCTTAGCGGACAGATTTACGGAGACTTTTTTTCTAATTAGATATTATACCTTTTCGTTTTCTTCATTTCAATGAATTTTCGATAAATTTTTAAGTATTGAAGGTTATCCTCTTAATGATTTTTTATTTTCTAAATGCAAGTTCATTCCATCTGAGTTCATTTTTCAGATTACGGATTGTTGTATCTTTATCAATATATACAGCTTCGATTCCCATCATTGCTGCCCAGTCACCCATCTGTTCTGCAGTGATATCATAAGAGAATGCTGTATGATGTGCACCACCGCAAAGAATCCAGGCTTCAGCTCCTGTTGCGAGATCCGGCTCCGGTGTCCAGAAGTTTGTTGCTACTGGAAGCTTCGGCATTGGTTTTTCATTTTTCTTGCAGTCAACTGTATTGATGATCAGGCGGAAACGATCTCCAAGATCGATCAGTGATGTTGCAATACCCTTTCCTTCTTTTGATGTAAATACAAGTCTTGCAGGATCTTCTCTGTCTCCCATAGAAAGTGGATTTACCTTGATGCTGATCGGACCATCTGCGATAGATGGGCAGATCTCAAGCATATGAGCCTGAAGGATTCCTTCTTTTCCAGGCACAAAATTGTATGTATAATCTTCCAGCATCGATGTTCCTTTTGCATCTTTCATGCCTTCTGTCATGATCTTCATGATGCGGACCATAGCTGCTGTCTTCCAGTCTCCTTCAGCTCCAAATCCATATCCCTTCTGCATCAGACGCTGGATCGCAAGTCCAGGAAGCTGTTTGAGTGCACCGAGATCTCCAAAGTGTGTAACGATTGCCTGATAGTTTTTCTCCTCAAGGAAACGCTCGAATCCAAGCTCAATCTGTGCCTGAACAGCAACATGTTTTCTGAACTCTTCCGGATCTCTTCCTTCAAGAAGGATCTCATATTTGTCATAATACTCTTCTACTAATGTATTTACATCTGCTGCGCTTACAGCATCTACAGACTCTGCGATTTCATTTACCGGATAAGCATCTACTTCCCATCCGAATTTAATCTGTGCCTCTACTTTGTCACCTTCAGTAACAGCAACATTTCTCATGTTGTCTGCAACTCTCATGACACGTACATGGCTGCTTTCGATCACACCAACTGCTGTACGCATCCAGGAAGCGATCTTCTCCTGAACCTTCTCGTCTGACCAGTGTCCAACAACAACTTTTCTCTCGATTCCAAGTCTTGTGAAAATGTGTCCGAACTCACGTCCACCATGTGCTGACTGGTTCTCATTCATGAAATCCATATCGATCGTGTCATATGGGATCTCCATATTGAACTGTGTATGAAGGTGAAGCAGTGGTTTTCTGAACTCCTGAAGTCCAAGAATCCATGATTTTGCAGGTGAGAATGTATGCATCCATGTAATGACACCGGCACATTCATCATCAATATTAGCTTCATTAAAAGTCTTACGGATCAGTTCGTTTGTGATCAATGTTGGTTTCCATACAACTTCATATGGAAGAACTCCAGACTCATTGAGCTTCTCTACGATAATCTTGGCATGCTCTGCTACATGCGCCAGACATTCATCTCCGTAAAGATCCTGTGAACCTGTGCAAAACCAGAATTTGTACTCTTTCTTCTTTAACATTTTTGTGTCCTCCTTGTTATAAAATGTTTATAGTTATTTTTTATTTATCACTTAATTTGTTATTATGTTATACTTGACAGTTATTATTTTGCTGTATTCTGTCCGTAATAGGCATTCGCACCATGTTTTCTATAGTAATGCTTATCCTGAAGTTCCTGCGGAGCCGGTTTTACCTGCGGATTGATCATCTCACATCTTGCTGCCATCTTTGCAACTTCTTCTGCAACAACTGCATTGTGAACTGCTTCGTGTGCATCTTTACCCCATGTAAATACACCATGATTCTTACAAAGAACTGCCGGAACTGCAATATAATCTTTCTTCTTAGCTTCAAACTCATCTGCAATCAGAACTCCTGTGTTCTTCTCATATGCTTCCTCAATCTCTTCTTTCGTCAGATTACGCACGCATGGGATTTCTCCGTAGATGTAATCTGCATGTGTTGTTCCGTAACATGGGATATCTCTTCCTGCCTGTGCCCAGCTTGTTGCCCATGCAGAATGTGTATGTACAACACCACCGATTTTTGGAAAACGATTATAAAGAACAACATGTGTCGGTGTATCGGAAGATGGATTGTAACGTCCCTCTACTTTATTTCCGTTCAGATCAACAACTACCATATCTTCCGGAGTCAGCTTATCATATTCAACTCCACTTGGTTTAATAACAAAAAGTCCGCTTTCTCGATCGATTCCACTTACATTTCCCCATGTAAATGTAACCAAATCGTATTTTGGAAGCAGCATATTTGCCTCATACACTTCTTTTTTTAACTGTTCTAACATTGTTCTTCTCCTTTCGTCTACTGTCTACATGACTTCATTATATAATTTCACAGAATTTCGCATCACAAGTTCCGGTGCAAATTCCGCTGAGTACATTTCCATATTTTTATCAATCTTATCCAATATAATCTGTGCTGCACACTTTCCAATCTCATTCGCCGGATTATTCACCGACGTGATTGGTACTTCACTAAATCTTGCAAGACTGGAATTGTCGATTCCAATAACGGAAATCTGATCTGGCACTTTGACTTCCGCACTTTGCAGTACCTTGACCAGTTTACTTGCAATCTCATCATTGTAACAGACACAGGCCGTACATCCATCTAAACGTTTCAGGACTCTGTCACTTTCCATCTCCATTTCCCGGATATCTTCCGAATCAACCCATAAAATCTGACGATTTTTAATCTTAAGTGAATGCTCCATGAGTGCCTTTGTGTATCCTGCATATCGCATTCTTCCCTGCCCGTCATCCGCCTTGAAGATTCCGGCGATTCTTGTATGTCCACATTCTAAAAGATGTTTTGTTGCAAGATATCCAGCTTTCTCATCATCTAGACTGACATGTGGAATTGTGAGATTCTCATAGAAACTATTCACAAACACAACCGGTATTCCTGATTTCTGTAATTTCTGATATAAATCTAAATTCGGATTCGGAAGCCCACTTTTTACAGGCTCTGCAATCAAACCATCAATTCTTCTTGTTCTCAAAAATTCTTCCAGATGCATCCGCTCCTTTGCTACAGAATTGTCTGTCATTGCAATTTGAAGTATTCCGCCTGCCTGTGTTACCTTTTTTTCAATTTCCCGGATAATAACAGGAAAAATATAGGTATCGATATACGTCAGCATTACTGCGATTCGTTTTTCTTCATGATCTGCTCTTCTTTCTGTATTTCCAAGAAGGATTCCCGCATCTTCACATATATAAGAGCCACTTCCGCGTCTGCTTTCCACAATATTCTCTTTTACTAATTCTTCCAATGCCCGTCGTACCGTCTGACGACTGACCTGGAATTGTTCAGATAGTTCCTGTTCTGAAGGAAGCTTCTCTCCGGAAACCATTCTTCCCGACCTGACTTCCTCCTGAATCCAGGTTACAATTTTTTCAAATTTTTTCATTCGCCCGTGACCTCTCCATACAATTAACCATAATTACCGTTATCACTTACAGTGTTCTGATTATCATTGCTCTGATCAGTACTTTTTCTTCATGTACTTAATATACAACAATACATGTCACAATACAATTCGCAGTATACCCAATCTTTTTCTTCTGTTTTTTATGTAATAATATATAAAAATAAGAAGTTGTATTGTTTTTCTATTTATTTTTCAATACAGCTTCTTATAATTTTAAACCTGATTTAAATTTTTTCTCCTTTTGCTTCAAATTTTCCTCTTGCATTTTTCACTTTTTCGGTTCATAATAGCATCAGACAAAGAACTAAATATTGTCAAAGGGGAGCTGGTCAGAACCGGCTGAGAGGAGACGTGTTACCGTTTCGACCCGTTTAAACCTGATTTGGATAATGCCAACGGAGGGAATTGATACCATGTAATGATTGAGATGCCCTTGCATCTCTTTTTACTTCGGACAGCTGGTAGGATCTTCACTCAGGTGAGGATCCTTTTTTACATTTGAAAGGAGACTCAAGTTATGAAACAGACAACAAACACAAAAAAACTGGCACTTGCAGGTGTTCTCACCGCTCTTGCCATCGTTGGAAGCTTTTTAAGCTTTCCTGTAGCCGGAAGTAAATGTGCACCGGTTCAACATATGGTAAATATCTTTGCAGCCGTACTTCTTGGTCCCGGCTGGGGCGTTGGAATTGCATTCTGTGCAAGCCTTCTACGCAACATACTTGGAATCGGAAGTCTGATGGCTTTCCCGGGTAGTATGATTGGAGCTCTCTGCTGTGGACTTGTTTACAAGAAATGTAAGAATTTAAGCCTTACTTGTCTTGCAGAGGCACTTGGAACAGGTATTCTCGGAGGAATTGCTGCTTATCCGGTTGCTTTATTCCTTATGGGAGCAGCACCGGCAGGATTATTTATCTATGTGATCCCATTCCTGATCTCAACAGTAGCCGGAAGTATCCTGGCATTCCTGCTGATTTCAGTATTCCAGAAAAGTGGAGTAATGGCACAGCTTTTCCCGACTTCATAAGTTGTTCTATGCGATACATTGGGGACACCACCTTGTACCGCACAAGAAAATGCAGAATCAATCTGTAATCACCGGAGTTTTCCGTTAATAACCTCTTTATTTTCCAGTTATTAACATCTCTCCGCTGAAGGCGTCAGCATAATTTTTCTACTCATTCACTGGAAGTGTAGGTTAATAGTTACATCTCCTGTCCACATTCGTTCATGTGCAGGAGGTAGTAGCTTTTCTCGTGTACGCTGTCCGTGTTTTGCTGACGTCATAATATTTATCAATTCACATGTAAGAACGGAGGCAAAACAACATGAGAAACTACACAACCCAGATGGATGCAGCCCGCAAGGGGATTCTCACCCCGGAAATCAAAACAGTAGCTGAAAAAGAACATATGGAAACTGACAAACTGATGAAGCTTGTCGCAGAAGGAAAAGTTGCGATCTGTGCGAACAAAAACCACAAAGCACTGAACCCGGAAGGTGTCGGAAGCATGCTCCGCACAAAGATCAATGTCAATCTCGGAGTTTCCCGTGACTGCAAAGATTATAATATTGAGATGCAGAAAGTAATGAGCGCAGTAGAACTCGGTGCGGAAGCGATCATGGATCTTTCCAGCCATGGAGATACACAGCCATTCCGTCGCAAACTGACTTCTGAATGTCCTGCTATGATCGGTACAGTTCCTGTATACGACAGTGTCATTCATTATCAGAGAGATCTTGCAACTCTGACTGCACAGGATTTCCTTGATGTCATCCGTATGCATGCAGAAGACGGTGTTGACTTTGTTACACTTCACTGCGGAATCACAAGAAAAACAATTGAACAGATCAAAAAGCATAAACGTAAAATGAACATTGTAAGCCGTGGAGGAAGCCTTGTATTCGCATGGATGAGCATGACAGGAGAAGAGAACCCATTCTACGAGTACTATGATGAGATTCTTGATATCTGTGAAGAATATGACGTGACGATCTCACTTGGTGATGCGTGCCGTCCTGGATGTCTGGCTGACGCTACAGATGTATGCCAGATTGAAGAGCTTGTACGTCTCGGCGAACTGACAAAACGTGCCTGGGATCATAATGTTCAGGTTATGGTAGAAGGACCTGGACATGTACCGCTTGATCAGGTTGCAGCTAACATGAAAGTGCAGCAGACCATCTGTATGGGAGCTCCTTTCTATGTTCTTGGACCTATCGTTACAGATATTGCTCCTGGATATGACCATATCACTTCCGCGATCGGTGGAGCTGTTGCGGCAATGAACGGTGCTTCCTTCCTCTGCTATGTAACACCGGCTGAACACCTTGCTCTTCCAAATGTTGAAGATACAAAACAGGGAATCATTGCTTCTAAGATTGCAGCTCATGCTGCTGATATTGCCAAAGGAATTCCTGGAGCAAGAGATATCGATGATAAGATGGCAGATGCCCGCCGTGTTCTTGACTGGGATGCACAGTTTGAATGCGCTCTGGATCCTGAAACTGCAAAAGCAATCCGCGACAGCAGAAAACCGGAGGACGACCACAGCGATACTTGCAGTATGTGTGGAAAGTTCTGTGCAGTAAGAAGTATGAATAAGGCACTGGCCGGGGAATATATTGATATTCTGTAAGTATCCGAAATACGTATAGCATTTTGGGAGATTAATTCCAAGCAGTTATAATTAAGGGAATGCGGTTAAAGAATCGCTTTCCCTTTTGCATTTACGCGATCAAACGAGTCAAAGTCCATGCTTGCACTATGCTGATCACACCTATGATCGATGCTCTCTGAAAACCTGTTATATATCCCAAGTAGACTTGTCTTTAAGAGGATAATAAGCTTCTACCATGGCTTTTTGAACAGTTACAACAAATTTCATCTTAATTGTTGTAATCGATAGCTTTTAATATTTCTATATTATCTTATTCCGGATTCACAATCTTCCCGGCAACTGCACATGCCGCTGCTGTTCTCGGGCTTGCAAGATAAATCTCTACCTTAGATGTTCCCATACGCCCAAGGAAGTTTCTGTTATTCGTTGCTACAACTCGTTCTCCGTCAGAAAGGATTCCTCCTGTTCTTCCGCAGCACAGTCCGCAACCCGGATGTGTGATGATTGCACCTGCTTCTGCCAGAATGTCCAGCGTCCCGTCTGCCAGTGCCTGTCTGTAGATCTTGCGGCTTGCCGGTGTAACGATCAACTTCACAAAGTCCGCAACTTTCTTCCCTTTGAGTACTTCTGCTGCAGCTCTGAGGTCTTCCAGACGTCCGTTTGTACAGGATCCAATGAATACCTGATCAATCTCTGTTCCCTCTAACTCACTAACGTCTCTAATCTTATCAACCTGGGACGGACATGCCATAACCGGAACGAAATCCTCTGCCTTATATGTCATTGTCTTCATATAGACAGCATCTTCATCTCCAACAAGGCTTTTCTGGTAGTCGTTGAGTTCAATCTCACAATATTCTGCCGTCTTCTCATCTGGTGTGAAAAGAGCACATTTTGCTCCTGCCTCGATTGCCATGTTTGCCATTGTCATACGGCTTGCAACTGACATATTCTCAATCGTGCTTCCCGAGAATTCCAGTGCTCTGTAAGTTGCTCCGTCCGCACGGAGATCTCCGATCAGTCGGAGAATGATATCCTTGGACATTACATTTTCCGGAAGTTCTCCGTCAATCACAACTTTGATTGTCTCCGGAACTTTGATCCACATTGTACCGGTTCCGAGAATACTTGCCATTTCTGTATAACCGATTCCGGATGAAAATGCACCGACACAACCATAAGTTGTCGTATGGCTGTCTGTTCCGAATGCGATATCTCCAGGTTTCACATATCCGGCTTCTGTCATCAACTGGTGACAGATTCCGTCGCTTCTATGTACGTGAGTCAATCCATATTTTTCTACAAATTCATCTCCTTTGTGGAAATGTCTTGTGTCATCCTGCTGGCTTGCCGGAACCAGGTGGTCATAAATCAAAACCACTTTATCCGGATCGTGAAGCTTTGTAAATCCCATCTCTTCAAATTTATCTGCTACAAAAGGAATGAAAATATCATGGATCATGCATCTGTCAACATTGACTGTCACGATATCTCCCGGCTTTACTGCCTTTCCTGTATTATGTCTGATAATCTTTTCAATAATCGTCTCGCCCATCATGCTCTCCTTTCTGCTCAATCCTCAAGTCCATTCAGCTTGCGCATAGCTTTTACAAGTCCGCCTGCCTGAATGATGCTCATCAGATTCTCCGGCAGAGAAGCGATCGGATATTCTTTGCCATTATAGTCTACATGCTGATTCATCACGACATCAATTGTGTCGCCTTCTTTCATATCATCATGCAGATCCGGCTGCTCGATCAAAAGCAGACCATTGTTGATTGAATTGCGGAAAAAGATTCTTGCAAATGATTTTGCGATCACACACTGGATTCCAAGTGCTTTGATGATCTCCGGTGCCTGCTCTCTGGAAGATCCACATCCAAAGTTCTTTCCTGCAACGATGATATCACCTTTCTGGATCTGTCCTGCCAACTCCGGACGAAGCGGACTGAATCCATACTGTTTCATATCGTCAATTGTTTTCAGTGCAAGATACTCTGTCGGGATGATGATATCAGTATCGATATCATCTCCGAGTACCCACACCTTTCCTGTAAATTTATCCATAGTTCACCTCAAAATATATAAGTTCTTCTCTGTGTAAATTATCTCTTGTTCCCATCACCTTACAGATCAGATGCAAGTGCGATCTCACCCTTAATTGCTGATGCTGTAACTGTTGCTGCGGATCCAAGATATACTTTTGAACTTGGGTGTCCTGCACGACCCTTGAAATTACGTGTTCCTGTACTGATCAGAACTTCGTTTTCACCGATAACTCCCTGGCAGCTTCCCCAGCAGACGCTGCAATTCGGATTCATTACAATTGCACCTGCCTCCATGAAAATGTCAAGAAGTCCTTCCTTAAGAGCCTGGCGGTAAATTGTCTGGCTTGCCGGAACAACAAGGAAACGGACCTTATCTGCAACTTTCTTTCCTTTGATGACTTCTGCTCCGACACGAAGATCTTCAATACGTCCATTATTACAAGAACCTAAAAATGCTTCATCAATCTTAATTCCACGCACTTCCTTTGCCGGACTTAAATTATCTACAAAATCAGGTTTTGCCACGACCGGTTCCACCTTAGATAAATCGATTGTATACTCTCTGATGTAATGTGCATCCGGATCACTGTGGAATACAGCTTTCGGCTCACGGCCATGCTCTTTCAAATATTCCATTGCTTTTTCATCTGCCTCGAAGATACCCGTCTTGGCTCCGGCTTCTACTGCCATGTTGCAAAGTGCGATACGATCACTGATGCTCAGTGTCTTTGCTCCTTCTCCTGTGAACTCCATCACCTGATAGTTACATCCGTTCGCACCAACCTGGCCGATAATCGTCAGGATCAGGTCTCTTGCATAAACACCTTCCGGAAGTTCTCCGATCAGATTGAATTTCACTGATTCTGGAACGAGTACCCAGGACTGTCCTGTCACCATTCCATAAAGGAAGTCTGTACATCCGACACCTGTACCGAACGCTCCGAGTGCTCCGTAAGAACAAGTATGGCTGTCAGCTCCGAAGATCAGTTCTCCCGGACGGACATAGTTCTCCATCATAACCTGATGGCAGACACCCTTTCCTTCCCAGAAGTCAATCCCGTTCTCTTTTGCAAAATCTCTCATTTTCTTCTGAGATGCCGCTGTCTTCGGACTGTCTGATGGCACATTATGATCCACAATGAATACCAGTTTCTTCGGATCTGCAATACGAGGATTCTTTAATTTGTTATTATACATATCCACAGTAAGATGCGTCGTTCCATCATTACTCATCATTCTGTCCAATGTTACTGTATGGATATCTCCCGGTTTTACGCTGTCCACACCGGCTGCAGCAGCGATGATCTTCTCTGCGATTGTCATTCCCATAGTTCTAGTCCTCCTTATTCAGTGAAGCGATCAGTCCACCCTGATTCAGAATATTCTGCATATACTCCGGCAGCTTTGTACAGGAATAAGTCTTTCCATTCGCCTCAGCTGTTCCGTCAGACATGCGAAGTTCCATTGTATCGCCTGTCTTCACCTCATCCGGAAGTTCCTTACAGACAATAACCGGAAGTCCGATATTGATTGCATTTCTATAGAAGATTCTTGCAAATGATTTCGCAATGACAGCCTGTACTCCAAGTGCTTTGAGCACACCCGGTGCCTGCTCTCTGGAGGATCCACAACCAAAATTCTCTCCTCCGACTACGAAATCTCCCGGTTTTACTTTTTTCGCAAAATCCGGATCTAAAGATTCAAATGTATGACTTTTCATCTCATCTAAGTTCGGCAGAAGCAGATACTGGGATGCGATGATCTGATCTGTATCAAGATCATTATGAAATTTAAAAATTGTACCTTTTTCCATAATAATAATGTCCTTTCTGTTGTCCTGTGGATAAATTGTATCAATTTAACGTGATGAAGTCCATGAACTATTTTAACAAATCTTCATCTTATTTTGCATTGATTTTCTATATCATACTTCCACTTCGAATGGCAGAAGATCTAAAATATCTTTCTGCACATCGATTCCAGGATATACTTCTATCAATTTCAGCCCCTTCGGTGTCAGGCGAAACACACAGCGTTCAGTCACATAAAGTACCTTCTGTCCATTTGCGATTGCACGTCTGGCAGAAAAACTGATACTCTTGACTCGATCTACAAATTTCGAAATAGAACCTTCCTTCTCAATTTCAACAATCCCCTTCTTCTGTGAAACTTCCAGTCCTTTTGCCGTAAAGCTGAAACAGAAAACAACGGTTGGTGTCTTAGCTGTGATATTCGCAAATCCTCCGATTCCGGCAAACGCTCCCGGTCCACGGTGTGCATTCACATTTCCTTCTTTATCCACTTCAAGCGCGCCCATAAAGCAGACATCGAGACCACCATTATCATAAAGGTCAAACTGGTTTGCCATATCATAGACAGATGCCGCACCGATCATTGCTCCAAATGCTTCTCCTGAAACCGGAAATCCTCCGATTCCTCCGGACTCAACCGTCAATGTCACCATATCAAGCATTCCACTCTTTCTTGCAAAACGAGAAACCATCTCCGGAATGCCGATTCCAATATTTACAATATCATCTACACGTAATTCCTTCGATGCACGTTTTCCGATGATATTTGCCACCGTATTGTTCTTTGACTGTTTCACTGAGACAGAATCTAAACGCTCACTCCATGTGTTCCACTCTTCATATGGAATCTCAAAGCTTCCAGTCAGTGCTGTATAGGCTTCATTTCTTGCTTCCGGTTCTGCCACAACGATCGCATCTACCAGACATCCCGGAATAATTGCATTTCTCGGTCGTGACGGGGTGTCCACCAGGCGGTCTACCTGTACGATCACCTTGCCGCGATTCGCTTTTACTGCCTGACAAATAGACAGCGCATCACCGGACATAAACATATCGTCAAAAGTAATATTTCCCTTTCGGTCTGCTGCTGTTCCTTTAATCAATGCAATATTAATTTTCGGTAATTTATAATAGAGAAATTCCTCTCCATCCACTTCCACATGCCTGACCAGTGAATCATCAATTGAGATTCTGTTAATTCCAGGCCCTTCTTTTCTTGGATCTACAAATATATCCAAGCCAACCTTTGAAAGTGCACCCGGGAGACCTCCGGCCTGTGCACGGATTGCATGTGAAATGCATCCAAGCGGAAGATTGTATGCCTCAAACCGGTCTTCTAAAACCAGTTTCTTTGTACTGAGCATTGCTCCAAAATGCCCGCAGATAAGCTTGTCCACAGCACCCTCTCTGATGTATCCTTCTGCATTATGTTCATCATCCCAGACACCAAAACCGGCACTGGAAATCATTGTCAGATGTGTTGGGGACTGCATCTTCTGGTATCTTCTGTAAATTGCTTCGTGAAGTTCAATTGGATTCTCTATTCCGACAAATGAATTCACACAGATACAGTCTCCGTCCCGAATCAGCCGGATTGCTTCATCGGCAGTCATTATTTCATACATGGCGTGTTTTCTCCTAGTTCTCTAAAATATCTTTGGAATACATTATACACTATCTTCAGAGATCAATCATTACAAATCATACAATTATTTTCCATTTGTCTCATTATTCCAACCATTTGGTTACTCAATTCCATGTAAAATCATTAAAAGTGCAAAAAACGAGACAAACCTGTTCACACTATTTGCAGGAGGGATTAGAACTATGCCAAAACGAACACCTACTACCGGAGAGAAGAATCTGATCGGCAAAAGGCTCATTGAACTTCGTCGGCAACACCATATGTCACAGAGACTTTTAGCTTACAAACTCCAATTGCGCGGATATGATATGGACAAAAATGTAATTACACGAATAGAAACCAACAAACGTTACGTTACAGACATAGAATTGAAAGCTCTAACTGAGATCTTCGACGTTTCTTATGAATATCTCATTGAGGGAAAAGACATCCTTGAACCTTAACGGATGATAGAAACGGAGGTGAAACTATGGCAAATATTCAACTTGCGGATAATCTACGGCGTTTGAGAAAGCAATATAACTACACACAGGCTCAGATCGGCAAAAAGCTGCATATCACTCATCAGGCTTATTCAAATTATGAAACCGGTGTACGTGAACCAAACCTTCAACTTCTTGCTGAACTATCCTGGATCTATCACACCTCTGTCGACTCGCTTATCACTCAGTACTGCAATGCAAAGAATCCATCATCAGTTGAAGTAAAAAACTATTTCTGTATTAAAATTGAAAATAGTGAAAACGACATTCTTCTTACAAAAAATGAAGTGAATTTACTTTTGAAATACCGTTCTGCTGGAGAAGCTGAACGTAAACTTGCACATGAAGCTTTAGATTTTACTGAACGTTGATTTCTATTTCAAAAAGAACTGAACCCATTGACATTAATTATCTGGGTTCAGTTCTTTTTTATCTCTACTTTCTTCTACGCTGATATTGCATTTCCTGTATACAGCTGATAATACTTACCTTTCTCTTCAATCAACTGGTCGTGTGTACCTCTCTCGATAATCCTTCCCTGTTCAAGTACCATGATACAGTCAGAATTACGAACTGTTGACAAACGGTGTGCGATCACAAAGGTAGTACGCCCATGCATCAGCCGGTCCATACTTTCCTGGATAATACGCTCTGTGCGAGTATCGATTGAACTTGTTGCCTCATCCAGAATCAATACCGGTGGATCTGCTACTGCCGCACGGGCAATCGCAAGAAGCTGTCGCTGTCCCTGACTTAAGTTTGCTCCATCTCCGGTGATCACCGTGTCATATCCTTCCGGAAGTCTGCGGATAAATCCATCTGCATTTGCCAGCTTTGCCGCTGCAATGATTTCTTCATCTGTTGCATCCAGCTTTCCAAAACGAATATTATCTTTCACTGTACCAGTAAACAAATGTGTATCCTGCAATACGATTCCAAGAGAATGTCGAAGATCTGCTTTCTTGATCTTGTTAATATTAATTCCGTCATAGCGGATCTTACCATCCTGAATATCGTAGAAACGATTGATCAGATTTGTAATTGTCGTCTTACCGGCTCCTGTTGAACCTACGAAAGCAATCTTCTGCCCCGGTTCTGCATATAGCTTCACATCATGAAGGACGATTTTGTCATCATTGTATCCGAAATCCACTCCGTCAAATACAACATTTCCTTTTAACTCAACATAATCAACAGAACCATCTGCCTGATGTGTATGTTTCCATGCCCAGCGGCCAGTACGTTTCTCACTTTCTGTCAGTTTTCCATTCTCTTCTTTCGCATTAACTAATGTAACATAACCTTCATCCACTTCCACTTTTTCATCCAGAAGTGTAAAGATACGCTCCGCACCTGCGAGTGCCATAACAATCGCATTCAGCTGCTGGCTCACCTGGTTGATCGGCATACTGAAGCTTTTATTAAATGTAAGAAAACTTGCCAGACCGCCCAATGTAAATCCACCGACATGGTTAAGAGCAAGTGCACCTCCAACGATTGCACACATTACATAACTGATATTTCCAATCTGCGCATTCATAGGGCCGAGGAAGTTTGCATAAGTATTTGCACGGTCTGCGCTTACAAACAGATTCTCATTCAACTTTTTGAATTCTGTCTTACTTTCTTCTTCATGACAGAATACCTTCACAACCTTCTGGCCGTTCATCATTTCTTCAATATATCCGTTGACCTTACCAAGATTCTTCTGCTGCTCAAGGAAATATTTTCCACTCTGTCCGGCAGCTTTCTTTGTTCCCCAGATCATGATCGCAACCATAACCATCGTCACTGCTGTCAGTGGAATATTCAAGATCAGCATACTGATAAATACACTGACAATTGTAAATCCACTGTTGATAATCTGCGGAATACTCTGGCTTACCATCTGTCTGAGTGTATCAATGTCATTCGTGTAGATTGACATAATATCACCATGCGCATGTGTATCGAAATATTTAATTGGAAGTTTTTCCATGTGACTGAACAGATCATTTCTCATGTTCATCATCATTCCCTGTGTCACATTGATCATAATTCGGTTGTAAGTATAAGTTGCCACGATTCCGACTCCATAAAAGCAAGCAACTTTTCCGATTGCATGTGCAAGCGGTGTAAAGTTCGGTGTATCACTGGACAATAAAAACGGTGTAATGTATTTATCAATCAAATCTCTTGTGAACATTGTTCCCTGAACATTTGCAATAACTCCTACAAAAATAAGGATGAATACTATAATGCAGTGAAA
Source organism: Mediterraneibacter sp. 210702-DFI.3.120 (assembly GCF_020561005.1). Classification (NCBI taxonomy): domain Bacteria; kingdom Bacillati; phylum Bacillota; class Clostridia; order Lachnospirales; family Lachnospiraceae; genus Mediterraneibacter; species Mediterraneibacter sp. 210702-DFI.3.120. The sequence continues at coordinate 43,432 of NZ_JAJCNG010000015.1, forward strand.
TTTATAATCCCGGAAAATATAATCCATCAAACGTTTAAGTAATTTCCCAGGATTTTCCACTCTATTCTTTGGTTTTCCCATTGGTCCGCGCATTATGCTTCACCTCCATTTTCATCAAAATCTCCGCCTCCCTGTGTCTGAGACTCATATACCTCGCGATAAATCTCATCTGACACAAGCAGTTCATCATGTGTTCCGAATCCATGAATCTTTCCTTCATCCATCACAATAATACGGTCTGCATCCTGAACACTGGATACACGCTGTGCAATGATCAGCTTTGTCGTATCCGGAATCTCTTCACGGAATGCACGTCGGATCTTCGCATCTGTTGCAGTATCAACAGCACTTGTACTGTCATCAAGAATCAGGATCTTCGGCTTCTTTAGCAATGCTCTTGCAATACAGAGTCTCTGCTTCTGACCACCGGACACATTGTTTCCGCCCTGTTCAATATGCGTATTATATTTATCCGGGAAGCGCTCGATAAATTCATCTGCACAGGCCAGTTTACATGCCTGGATACACTCTTCATCTGTCGCTTCTTTGTCTCCCCAACGGAGATTGTCTAAAATACTTCCTGTAAATAAGACATTTTTCTGAAGCACTACAGACACCTGATTACGGAGCACCTCAAGATCATATTCTTTTACATTTTTTTCACCAACCAGAATCTCTCCGTCCGTGACGTCATACAGACGACTGATCAGATTGACCAGACTTGTCTTCGCACTTCCGGTTCCTCCGATAATTCCAATCGTTTCTCCGGAACGAATCTCCAGATTGATGTCTTTGAGAACCTTCTCTGCACTGTCTTTCTTATAAGAAAAGTCTACATTTTTAAATGTAATGCTTCCGTCTGCGACTTCATATACCGGATGCTCTGGATTGTGAATATCTGTTTTTTCATTCAGCACTTCCGCAATACGGCGCATACTTGCCATACTCATGGAAATCATGACGAAAACCATCGAAAGCATCATAAGACTCATAAGAATATTCATACAATAGGCAAGAAGACTCATCAGTTCTCCGGTTGTAAGAGAATCCACAACAATCATCTTTGCACCAAACCAGCTGATTAAAATGATACAGGTATAAACTGTAAACATCATGATCGGCGCATTCCAGATAACATTCTTCTCTGCTTTTACAAAAATATCATAAATATTCTTACTTGCGCGTTTGAATTTACTTGTCTCTTCCTCTTCTCTTACATATGCCTTTACAACACGGATTGCAGAAACATTTTCCTGAACAGACTCATTCAATGCGTCATATTTCGGAAATGCCTGTTGGAAATATGCAGTTGCATGACGGATAATAAAAAACAAAATAATTCCAAGAATCAAGACTGCCACAAGATAAATACTTGCCAGCCTTGCATTGATTGCAAGTGCCATCACCATCGCACATATCATACTTGCCGGTGCTCTCATCATCATACGTAACATCATCTGATACGCATTCTGCACATTTGTTACATCTGTTGTCAGACGCGTTACCAGTCCTGCTGTACTGAAATGATCAATATTTGCAAACGAATATGTCTGAATCCGATCAAACATTGCATTTCTCAAATTCTTTGCGAAACCTGTAGAAGCCTTTGCTCCATAACGTCCTCCCGCCATTCCGGCAAGCAGGCCTAAAAATGCTGCTACGATCATGATTCCACCCACTTTATAAATGTGGTGGATATCACCCGTATTAACCCCTTTATCAATGATCGATGCCATCAAAAACGGGATCAATGTCTCAAATAAAACTTCAAGAATCATGAAAATCGGTGTCGCAATCGATGCTGTCTTATACTCTTTTACTTCTTTTAATAAAGTACGAATCATGAATTCTCTCCTCTCATTTTTCTTAGATTGAGATGAACCTTATGAGTCACTCTCAAAAATGCCTGTAATTCTTCTTCGGTAATTCCTTCTTCCAGTTCTGCGTCCATTCGCTTGAAAATCTCTCCAAGCTTTTCGTGACTTTCGCGTCCTGCCTCTGTCAGCATAACCTTTTTCAACCTTGCATCACTCGCAACCGAAGCACGACAGACAAGTCCTTTCTTCTCTAAAGCCTGAATGATATTCGTTACTCCCGAACGGCAGATTCCGAAATACTTCTCTATGTCTTTCTGATAAATCTCTGCATCCTGATGTTCATAGAGATAACGCAAAATCCATCCATGCATAAGGGTTACTTCATCCAACCCTTCCGCTTTTACTCTCGCCTCAAGTAATTTTGAAATGGAACGATCCATTTTATGTACCTGTGGACCGATATGAAAATGTTCTTCACACAAAATTGTAATCCTCCTTTCTATCTTCACACGCAGGAACTGTTTACCAGTGAATTGTTCATTTGTGAACAGTTCCCACATAAACAAGTTTATCACATTGGTTTTTAATGTCAATAGAAAATATTAAGTTGTCTTCTATTTTTATTTTGCAAAAGAAAAGCTCACAGCTGATCATATACAACCAGCCGTGAACTTTTTATTCTAAGTTTCATAATATGAATGAATCTATATTTACATTCTATCTCTCAGCACATGATACAACTCTGCCTCTGTATAATACTGATACGGATTTACATAAAGGAAAGTTAAGATTCCAAACGTACATGCCCCCAGCAAATTCCAGCCGATAAAGGAAAGATCCAGCACAAACGCATCCCATTTATTCCCCATCATCATTCGTTTGCTCTCCGCAAAAATCTCCTGTCTGCTCATCTCCGGATGGTCAAGCAGAAGATACGGTACCATTGCATATTCATATCCTTTGATCACACCGGGAACAATAAATAACAGTGACCACAATGTAAGATAAATTGTTTTCAGAAGCATCGTCATACGTACTGTCTTATTGCAATCTCTTACCATACGGAAAATATCTTTCACATCCTGTCTTCCGTCTCTTCCATTTTTGAAAAATTTACAACAGCCGACAGTCATTGGATTCCATAGGAAATAGGCAATAGCCAGATATACAATAAATGAAATTACAACCACAACTGCTACAGTTGCTGCAATCCCAAACATTAGGATCGGATGAAAACCTTGTATCGAAGTTTCCACCTCACTATTCTTATTTTTTAGTACATTATAAGAATGCGTAAATCCATTTCCCAAAAGAAATGTATAAATCAATGCTGCAAGAACAGAATACCAATAATTCTGTTTCAACAGGAACTTTGCTCTTCCCTTTAATTCACTTCTTGTCCACAACATAAAAATCCCTCCTGATGTCATTCTGTTGATCGAACTGATTGCTACATAATCATTATAGCATATTTCATCTTCCAGAAATATCTCAAGAGGGATATTTTTCTTAATTTGTAACTGTTCAGAGCCAAGCAAAATTTCAAAAATAGATGTAAAATGCTTGCATTTTTAAGACGGTTTTTGAAATTTTATTTGGCGGATACGCCACACCTTCAAAATGCGTAGCATTTTGAAGGTTGGCTCTGAACAGTCACCTTAATCTTTTGATATCTACATGCCATCCGGATACTCTACTCCTTCCGGTAGTGGATCCCAGTCATTCAATCCCAATGACTGTTTATATCTGGCACGATCCAATGTCAGTATTTCCACAGGCTCATTCAGATAATCCATGAGCTCTTTGATACCTTCCCGCGTCTTATTATTTACTTCGAAAATGCGCTCACATCCGGCATTCTTCATCCAAAGTCTCACCATATCAACATTTGCGTACGGTGAATCAATCTTTGTAATGATTCCGATCAATGGACGTTGGATAAAACATCTGCTTCCAGGTCCGAACAGATTGAACGGTTCATCTGCAGCCTGCACCATAGCAATCACGTCTGCCTCAAATGAAAAACAGGCAAGTCCAACACTGAAATGCTTAGACTCTGCATACTCTCCCGGAGAGTCGATCGTATCATCTTCTGTATTCGTATACTGTGTCTTCACATAATGCAGTTCTTCTCCCTTAAGAGCCTGCGTCAGTGAAGTCTTCCCCGCTTCACTTCTCCCCATCAAAAATATCTTTTTCATCCTGTTACGCCTCTGTCTTCTTAACTTCTATGAACCTCGCACACTGCAAAGCCAAGTCTCTCATTAAAAAATCGAACTACTTCTTCCACCGCTGTCTGTACCTGTGTCAATCCGCCGGTCAGAATTAGTGTCCCGCAGAATCTGTCCATAAATCCAATCTCAACATCTGCGCTCTTGAATGCTACATCTGCAGCAACCACAACTGCTTCCCACGGTGTAAAACGCAGAAGTCCGATAGACTCTCCTGTGTGATCCTCACCTTCATGAGTTCCAATATGTAATCCCAGATTCTGGTAAATAACCTCATCTGATCTACTGATAATATGCGCCATGCAGACTTCCTTCCCCGGCACGCGCACACGAGTCATACGAAGCTTCTTTCCTTTCAGATTCTCATAGTCATCATGAAACAGACGCTCCATGAGCTCTTCTCTCGTTATACGTTCCCGTTCCATAAGCGCACTTCCTATCGTTTTGTAATATCACAGACTACATAACCAAGAGAATCTCTGAAATAATCCACAACTTCTGTCAATGCAGATGTAACATCAGAAATCTCTCCTGTAATAATCAGTGTGCCTGTAAAACGGTCTGCGAATCCAAGATAAACATTACCGCTTTTCACTGCAATATCAGATGCGATAACTGCTGACTCCGGTGGAGTCATATTCATAATTCCAATTGCAGAAGAACGATAATCCAGATGTGGATTTAATCCGAGTTTCTGATAAATAATCGGAGCCGGACCTCCCATTACATGTGCAAATGTAATCTCCTTACCTGCAACTGTTTCCTGTACAATTCTAATCTGTTCTCCGTGATCATTCGCCATCTGTCAGTTCCTCTCTTTCACATAGATTCTGTAATTCTCATTCATACAATCCTGTATGTTAATCCACTAACATTCTCTGTTCACAGCCAGTCTCGTTACTGTTCACACGATGTGACCAGCAACACATCTCGCCATTTTAAATCGCCTTTGGCGATGGGGCGAGATGCATTCAAGCCAAAACATGCATCCTCCGTGTCAATCAGCGAAGTGATTGACACGGGAGTGAACAGTAACCCAGTCTCAGCTATAAACTCTCTTACTATAAATAATACTATCTATATGCCTTTCTGTCAAGGAGATTCCAATAAATCTCAACACGCTTTAATTAAGAATCAACAAAATCCAACTGTTTTATTTGTAAAAACAACAAAAACTCAAGTTTCTTTTTTATACATAAGAAAAAAGGGAAGTTTTTCACCTGCAATACACAAACACACTTCATGTAATTTCTGCAAATGAAAAACTCCCCTTTATTTTAACTATTAACTTCTATCAATTTACACTTCTTCTGCAATCTCTCTTGCTACGAACACACCACTTGCTGATGCATGGGACAATGAATGTGTCACTCCACTTCCGTCTCCAATCACATACAGGCCCTTGTGTTTTGTTTCAAGATGTTCATCCAGTTTCACTTCCATATTGTAGAACTTAACTTCTACACCATAGAGCAGTGTATCATCATTTGCTGTTCCAGGTGCGATCTTATCCAAAGCGTAGATCATCTCAATGATTCCATCAAGAATACGTTTCGGCAATACAAGGCTCAAATCTCCCGGTTCTGCGGAAAGTGTCGGTGTCAGAAAACTCTCTGCAATACGTGCCGGTGTACTTCTTCTTCCTCGGATCAGATCACCAAAGCGCTGTACAAGAACGCCACCTCCAAGCATATTAGACAGGCGTGCAATACTTTCACCATATCCATTACTGTCTTTGAACGGCTCTGAAAAATGTTTCTCCACAAGAAGCGCAAAGTTTGTATTCTCTGTCTGCTTCGCCGGATCTTCATAGCTATGTCCGTTTACTGTAACGATTCCGTTTGTATTCTCATTTACAACGATTCCATTCGGATTCATACAGAATGTTCTGACTTTATCTTCAAACTTCTCTGTTCTGTAGACAATCTTGCTTTCATACAGTTCATCTGTAAGGTGTGAGAAAATAACTGCTGGAAGTTCCACACGAACTCCGATATCTACACGGTTGGATTTTGTTGTGATATCGAGATTTTCACATACTTTTTCCATCCATTTACTTCCGCTTCTTCCCACAGAAACGATACATTTCTTACATTCATCTACACCATCCTTTGTAATCACGCGATATCCGCCGTCAATCGCTTCCACATCATCTACATGACAGTTAAAACGGAACTCTACAGTATCTTTCAACTTTGCATAGAGATTCTCAAGAACAACATAGTTGATATCTGTTCCAAGATGACGAACAGATGCATCCAAAAGATTCAGCTTATTCTGCATACAGAGTTTCTTAATATGTGTTCCTGATGTGGAATACATTTTTGTACCCTCACCACCAAATTTCACATTGATCTCATCTACGTAATTCATCAGCTCAATTGCTGTCTCTTTACCGATATACTCATACAATGTTCCACCAAAATTATTTGTGATATTGTATTTTCCATCTGAAAATGCTCCTGCTCCACCGAATCCACTCATAATCGCGCATGTCTTGCAGTTCACACAGCTCTTAATCTTCTTTCCATCGATTGGGCATTTTCTCTTCTCCAGTGGATTGCCGGCTTCAAATACCGCCACCTTCAATTCCGGTGCTTTCTCTACCAGCTCATAAGCTGCAAAGATTCCCCCAGGTCCTGCACCGATAATAATTACATCATAATTGCTCATATATTTTTCTCCTTTCAATTACTTCCTTGTTTCTTAACTACACTACTCTTCGTCTCTTAATTTCAAGATTCCGACAATCAGCGTCTTTATATCATCAAAAATATAATCAAACGCACCGGCCTGACACATATTTATAATGACCATACCAACCGGAACAGCAAGGATCATCCAGATCACACCACCAATTCGATATCCAATATAAATCAAAAGCAGTGTAACCAGCGGATTCAATCCGACACTGTCTCCGACAAGCTTCGGCTGGATCAGCTGTCTGACAATTTGCGTAATTGCATAGATCACAACAAGCATAATCGCACGTTTATAATCTCCCATAAAGACTGCATATATAGCCCATGGAATCATCGCAGTTCCTGTTCCAAAAAATGGTAGGAAATCTAGAAATGCGATCAAAAATGCAGACAATACAAAGTAATGGACTCTCAAAAATCCAAGTCCTACAGCCAAAATCAAAAATACAATTCCCATGATCTTAAACTGTGCCTTGAAATATCCACCAACCGCATATTTCAGGTTATCTATCACCATGATCATTCGTTCAGTTACTGACTTTGGCGCAATCTGTTTGACCCATGTCACAACTTCTTCTCGCTCTGAGATAAAGAAATAAGAAGACATAACCGCAACGATTGTTGATACCAGATAACTTGGCACACGCTTTGCGATATTTCCTGCGGCACTTACCGTTGGCTCACTGATTTTTGACATCAGATTTCCCATCGTGTCATCCAAATTCGCAACAGTTGTCGTCCATCCATTCTGGATTCCATCCGGCAGTTTGCTAAAAATTCCGGACATAGAAATTCCAATTTGATGGAGTCCTTTTTCGAGCTGCACATACATTTCCGGGAAGTCTTTGATCAGACTGCTGACTTCTGAAACCAGCCAACTGACAGCAAAGTAGCCCAGCGTCCCCATCAACGCCAGGACTCCGATAATAATCAATGCGGAGCCTAATTTTTTTCTGATCTTCAAACGTTTTTCTAACCAGTTAACAACCGGTGTGGCGATGGATGCAATGATCCATCCAACCACAAACGGCATGAGAAATCCAAGTAATTTCCATCCGATCAGTATAAATCCAACTGTTGCTGCTATGCTGAAAAGCAAGCTTACGGCAACTTGCCAGTATGGGCGCTTATTTGTCATCCTCTGCCCCCTCGTCATTTCCATATCCGAGATATTCTGTCTCAATCAATTCCCAAATCTCATCTCTTCCCTGTTTTGTCTGGGATGAGAATGGAATTACTTTTGTTCCAGGAACAAGCTGCAGACCTGTCTTCAGCATTTTAATATGCTTCTGTACCTGACTGCGTTTAATCTTATCAAGCTTTGTTGCGATAATGATTGGCTGATATCCCTGATCCAGGATCCACTGATACATCATTTTATCATTCGCAGATGGATCATGACGGATATCGATCAAAAGGAATACTGCCTTAAGCTGTTTTGATGTATGCAGATAACGCTCGATCAGTTTTCCCCACTGAATCTTTTCCTGCTCAGAAACCTTTGCGTATCCATACCCTGGGAGATCGACCAGATACATTTCCTCATTAATCGTATAGAAATTGATTGTCTGTGTCTTTCCCGGTGTTGCTGAAATTCTTGCATAAGACTTACGGTTCATCAGTGCATTAATCAGTGATGATTTTCCTACATTTGATTTTCCCGCAAATGCGATCTCAGGCTTATCGTTTTCCGGAAGAACGCTTGTGATTCCACAAACTGTTTCCAGATTTATATTTTTAATGACCATGTCGTTTACTCCTCCTTTCATTCTATTTTATTGCAATCTGCTGTCAGAAGCAATCTTTTTATCTTGTCAGTGCTTTCTTTAAGACTTCTTCCATTGTCTCAACCGGAATGATTTCCAGACCTTTTGTAATTTCAGAAGAAAGTTCTTCCACATCTGCTGTATTCTCTTTTGGAATAAGCACGGTCTGTATTCTTGCATTTTTAGCAGCAAGAAGTTTTTCTTTCAATCCTCCAATCGGAAGCACACGACCTCTCAAGGTGATTTCTCCTGTCATTGCGAGATCTGCGCGAACTTTCTTGCCTGTCACAGCAGAAAGCATTGCTGTTGCCATTGTGATTCCGGCTGATGGTCCGTCTTTCGGAACTGCACCTTCCGGAATGTGCACATGAATATCATGCTTCTCGAAGAAATCTTCTGCGATTGCATATTTTTTGCTTACAGATCGAATATAACTGATTCCGGCACGGGCGGACTCTTTCATTACATCTCCAAGCTGTCCTGTCAGCATGATTTCTCCCTTGCCCGGCATTACATTCACCTCAATCTGAAGCGTATCTCCTCCGACACTTGTCCACGCAAGTCCACGTACGATACCGACCTCCGGTGCTGCATTTGCCATCTGATAAGAATATTTCTCTTTTCCAAGGAATTTATGAAGATTTCTATCTGTCACAGTAATCTTCTCTTTCTCGGTTGTAAGAAGCTCTTTCGCCGCCTTACGGCAAATATTTCCGATTTCGCGTTCTAACTGACGAACACCTGCTTCTTTCGTATAGTTATGTGCGATCTTCCAAATTGCTTTCTTGCTAAATCTGAGCTGTTCGTCTGTAATCCCATGCTTTTCCAGCTGCTTTGGAATCAGATGTTCTATTGCAATATGAAGTTTCTCGTTTTCTGTATAACTTGTAATCTCGATGATCTCCATTCTGTCCAGGAGTGGTCTTGGAATCGTCTGTAAGGTATTCGCTGTTGTGATAAATGTAACCTCTGACAGATCCAGTGGCACTTCCAGATAATGATCGCGGAACTTACTGTTCTGCTCACTGTCCAGTACTTCCAAAAGTGCAGAGAACGTATCCCCTTTATAGTCTGTACTTACTTTGTCAATCTCATCCAGAAGGAGTACCGGATTCTTCACACCTGCTGTACGGATTCCATTTGCAATTCTTCCAGGCATTGCCCCTACATAAGTCTTGCGGTGACCGCGAATCTCAGCTTCGTCACGTACTCCTCCTAAAGAAATGCGCACAAACGGTTTCTTAAGAGAACGTGCCAGGGACTTGGCAATAGAAGTTTTACCTGTTCCCGGAGGTCCCACCAGACAAAGAATCGGGCTCTCTCCCTTCTGTGTCAGTGTTCTGACAGCCAGGAATTCCAGGATTCTTTCTTTCACCTGTTCCAATCCATAATGATCTGCCTCTAAAACTTCTTTCGCATAGTTAATATCTGTATTATCTTCGGCACATTTATTCCACGGCATCTCCAGGATTGTCTCAATATAAGTACGGATCACTCCATTTTCTGCCTGAGAACCGATCGTGTTCTTAAACCGTCCAATTTCCTTATGGAGCTTTTCTTTTACTTCTTCCGGTGCATCTAATTTGCTACATGCTTCTTCGAACTCATCTGCATCTGAAAATGTAGTATCTTCACCTAATTCCTCGCGAATCACCTTCAGCTGTTCTCTTAAAAGATATTCTTTTTGATGCTTATCTACTTTATTTTTTACTTTCCTTTGGAGTTCTTCTTTGATCTCCATGATCTGCATCTCATTCACAAGCTTCAATGATAATTTCTCATATCTACTCCAGAAATCCAGCTCTTCCAGAAGTTCCTGTTGATCCTTGTACTTCAATGGAATATTCGCAGCCACTTCATTTACCAGACGTTTTAAATCCGTAATATCAAGAATTTCTGCAACAGATTCTTTGGAAATCTTTCCATTCTTTGCTGCATATTCTGTAATAATTTCCTTCAATCCGCGCATCATTGCTTCCTCATTCAGATCATCCGGAATCGTGATCTCCTGTTCTTCCAGAACTTCTACTTCTGCACGAAGATAAGGATCTGTCTCTTCAATTTTCTTAAGAACCGCACGGTTCTTTCCTTCCACGAGAACCCTTACAACTTTCTTTGACAGCTTGATCAGCTGCTTCACAGATGCAACTGTTCCAATCTCATAGACATCGTCCTGTCCGGGGTTCTCTGTCTCTATTGATTTCTGGGCAACCAGAAATATCTCCTGCTCTTCAACCATTGCCTGTTGAATTGCAGCGATGGAGCGTTCTCTGCTCACATCAAAATGAACGATCATCTCCGGCATGATTGTTAATCCTCTTAAGGCAACCATAGGGAGACTTCTTGTCTCGTTGTCCAATTCAATTCCTCCTCGTTAGAAAAGGCGGGTAGGATGGTACTCCCATCACTCCCGCCTCGTTTTATACTCCGCAACTGTTTGCAGGATTCCTGTATCCAGTTACTATTTGCTCTCAGATGTCAGGAATGATTTTCTATCCTCACTATCACGAGTATACTTCGGTTCTTCCACTCCAAGAACCGCTTTCTTCGTAATGCGGCATTCCTTGATTGTCTTATCTGACGGTACTGTAAACATCGTATCCATCATGATATTCTCCATGATCGCACGGAGACCTCTCGCACCTGTCTTACGCTTCAATGTTGTCTCTGCTATTTCTAACAGAGCATCTTTATCAAATTCAAGCTTCACGCCATCCAGCTCCAGAAGCTTCTGATACTGTTTTACAATCGCACTTTTTGGCTCTGTAAGAATGCGTATCAATGCATCCTTATCCAGAAGATCCAATGATACTGTCACCGGAAGTCTTCCGACCAGCTCAGGAATCAAACCAAACTTTACAAGATCCTGTGGAAGTGCTTCCTGAAGAAGTACATCCATATCGTACTCATGTTTTGATGCGATCTCTGCATTGAATCCGATTGATTTTCTATCGATTCTTGTCTCAATGATCTTATCGATTCCTTCAAAAGCACCACCACAGATAAACAAGATGTTCGTTGTATCAATCTGGATCAACTCCTGATGTGGATGCTTTCTTCCGCCCTGCGGTGGAACAGACGCAACTGTTCCTTCGATGATTTTCAAAAGTGCCTGCTGAACACCTTCTCCGGAAACATCTCGTGTGATGGATGGATTTTCTGATTTTCTTGTGATCTTATCAATCTCATCAATGTAAATGATTCCGTGTTCTGCACGCTCGATGTCTCCGTCTGCTGCCTGAATCACCTTAAGGAGAATATTTTCAACATCCTCTCCTACATATCCTGCCTCTGTCAGTGCTGTAGCATCTGCGATTGCAAATGGAACATTCAGGACTTTCGCAAGTGTCTGTGCCAGAAGTGTCTTACCACATCCTGTTGGTCCAAGCATCAGGATATTACTCTTCTGAAGTTCTACTCCAAGATCCTGTTCTGCCAGAATTCTCTTATAATGATTGTAAACTGCAACAGAAAGAACTTTCTTTGCCTCATCCTGTCCAATCACATATTCGTCCAGAAAAGCTTTCATCTCTTCCGGTGTCAGGAGATTAATATCGTCAAGTGCAGCTCTGTCATTAAAATCTAATTCTTCCTCAATAATCTCGGTACAAATAGCAACACAGTCATCACAGATATAGGTTCCGTTCGGTCCTGCGATCATCTTACGAACCTGGGACTGTGTCTTATTACAAAACGAGCATCTTACGATATCCTCAGTCTTTTTTCCTGCCATATTCTGTCACCTCAATAACCAATTAATGGTTTACTATTACTTCGTCGATCAGACCGTACTCTTTCGCCTCTTCTGCAGACATGAAATTGTCACGCTCTGTATCCTGCTGGATCACTTCCAGCGGCTTTCCTGTGTTTGCTGCCAGGATCTCATTCAATTTCTTCTTTGTACGAAGAATATGTTCTGCTGCAATCTGAATCTCTGTTGCCTGTCCCTGTGCACCACCGGATGGCTGATGAATCATGATTTCAGCGTTCGGAAGGGCAAATCTCTTTCCTTTCTTTCCACCGGAAAGCAGGAATGCGCCCATGCTGGCTGCCATACCGATACATACTGTTGAAACATCACACTTGATGTACTGCATTGTATCGTAGATTGCCAGACCTGCTGTTACAGATCCTCCCGGGCTGTTAATATACAGCTGGATATCCTTATCCGGATCGTCTGCCTCCAAGAACAGAAGCTGTGCAACGATCACGCTTGCTGACACATCATTTACTTCTTCTCCGAGGAAAATGATACGCTCCTTTAAAAGTCTTGAATAAATATCATAGGAACGCTCTCCGCGGCTTGTCTGCTCAATGACATAAGGTACTAAACTCATATGCTATCCTTCCTTTTCTATATGATTGTCGCTATTTGCAATAGTTATTACCAGCAACGCATAATTATTGTTCTGATCCTTACTCCCGAATCAGTCCTCATCCTCTCACTTCTTATAGAAAGAGAAAAGGCACACCTGATATACAGGCGCACCCTCTCAAGAAATCTAATAAATGATTAGCCTTCTACAGATGCATCAACGATCAGAGTAACTGCATCCTGTACTGCAATATCCTCTTTCATCTGCTTCTTCTCGTTCTCACCCATGAACTCTTTCAGCTTCTCAACTTCCATCTTGTAAGACTCAGCCATCTTAGCTAACTCTTCATCAAGACGCTCATCAGATACTTCAATATTCTCTGCTGCTACGATTGCTTCAAGAACAAGTCTTGTTCTGATTCTCTTCTCAGCCTGTGGCTTAAGCTCTTCCATCATCTTCTCTTCTGAGAGACCTGTGAACTGGAAGTACTGCTCTACGCTGAGTCCCTGCTGCATAATGCGGCGTGCAAAGTCATCAGCCATCTGCTTAGCCTGAAGGTCAACCATTGGTTCCGGAAGATCGATCTCTGCATTAGCAACTGCCTGCTCTACAGCCTGATCTTCTTTCTTAGCCTTTCCTTCGTTCTCTTTACGCTCTTTAATCTGAGCCTTTACTTCTGCTCTGTAAGCATCAAGTGTCTCAGCCTTCTCGGAAACGTCAGATGCGAACTCGTCATCTACTTCTGGAAGCTCTTTTGCTCTGATTGCATGCACTGTGCATTTGAATACAGCTTCTTTACCCTTCAGATCTTCTGAATGATAATCTTCTGGGAATGTAACCTTAACTTCTACTTCTTTGTCGATCTCAGCTCCGATCAGCTGCTCCTCGAATCCCGGAATGAAAGAACCAGATCCGATTGTCAGTGGATAGTTCTCACCTTTTCCGCCTTCGAATGCAACACCATCAACGAATCCTTCGAAATCAAGTGTAACATCATCTTTATCTGCTACAGCTCTGTCTGTAACCTCAACGATTCTTGCGTGCTGCTCACGAACCTTCTCGATCTCCTCGTCAACTTCCTTCTGTGTTACTCTTGTAGAATATTTGTCAACTTTAAGTCCTTTGTACTCTCCAAGTTTAACTTCCGGTTTAACTGCAACTTCTGCTGTGAAGATGAATGATTTTCCCTTCTCAAGCTGAACGATATCAATTGTCGGCTGGGAAGCAATCTCAAGTTCACTCTCATCATATGCTTTTGCATATGCCTCAGAGATCATGCGGTTTGCTGCCTCATCATAAAATACTTCCGGTCCGTACATCTTCTCGATCATCTGACGCGGAACTTTTCCTTTACGGAATCCCGGAAGGCTGATTTTGCTGCGCTCTTTTAAGTAAGCTGCCTGCAGTGCCTTCTCTACTTCTTCAGCTGAAACTTCGATTGTCAGCTTTGCCATATTATGCTCTAATTTTTCTACCTGTAAACTCATTTTCTTCCTCCTTGTTTATAAGCAAATTCTTTACTTATCGAACGAATTAATTTCTTAAAAGTATACATTCGCAGTCATTGAAACAGTATAGCATATAAAGTCTCATATTTCCAGTGTTTTTTCCACTTTCCTATATCTTTTACATGTTTTTTTACATTTTTCTGACTACTTTTTCTGATTTTATTCCTTATATACAATAGATTCTGCTATTTCAGAAGCTTTTTCATTGCCAAAAAGCTGACGGATCAGTTCCAGTGCGAATGGTATCGCTGTTCCCACACCACGGCTTGTTGTAATATTTCCATCTGTGACAAAGGAACAGAACTTTGCTTCTTTACAATTCAGCTGTTCTTCCATCCCCGGATAACAGCATGCTGCTTTCTCTTTCAACAATCCAAGTGCTCCGAATACAGTCGGAGCTGCACAGATTGCTGCGATTCTCTTTCCCTTTTCATTGAACTTGCAAAGTAAGTCTGCCAGACCTTTATGCTCTTTTAGATGCAGTGTTCCCGGCATACCTCCCGGAAGTACAAGAAGTTCTGCGTCATCAAAAAATGCTTTCTCAAACAATTCATCCGCTTCCACCTGTATTCCATGTGCTCCGTCAATCTGCAGTTTTCCCATAACAGAGACTGTCTCTACAACCGCTCCTGCTCTTCTCAAAAGATCCACTACAGTTAAACCTTCTACTTCTTCAAAACCGTCTGCTAAAAATACAACTACTTTCTTCATCCAATACTTCCTCGCTTTCCGATGATATCTCAACAATGATTTCATTTTACTGCGTGGATAAGTCGTTCGTCAAGTCAAGATAGTACTCATCTCACCATTGCCTTTTTATATTTCACGTATTATGATGTAAGTGTGGGAATTGCATAGCAATGGAGCAATCCGGTTACATCAGTGAGTGGCAAAATTTACTTTTGACACTCACTTCATATTATTATAGTATAAACAATCACCATCCCGGAGGAATATTTAGTTATGGAAATAGAACGCAAATTTTTAATACAAACACTTGAGGAGTTGCCATTTTCTCCTTTCAATCATCCGCACAAAGAACTGGAACAAGGCTACTTGTGTACTGCTCCTGTCGTAAGGATACGCAGAGAGGATGACGATTATGTTCTCACCTACAAATCCAAGGGGCTTATGGCCCGTGAAGAATATAACCTTCCTCTTACCAAAGAAAGTTATGAGCATCTAAAAGAAAAAGTCGACGGACGCATCATTCATAAAACACGCTATGTCATTCCTATGAGTTGTGTCTGCCCGGAAAACGCAGACTTCTGTTCCACTCCGCTTTTTCTTGAATTAGATATCTTCCATGATGACCTTGCTCCACTGATTCTCGCCGAAATCGAATTCCCGGACGAAGAAACAGCTAACGCCTATCCCGCACCAGAATGGCTGGGTAAAGATGTAACTTTTAGTTCCGCATACCATAATAGTACGTTGAGTCGTATGTAAAACAAGAGCCAGACAGGCACCTCACACGGTAACTGTTCTGGCTCTTACTAAATTACTAATTTTCACAATCGAAAGTAACTGAATCTTAATCTGCCATACGGATCATCTTCACAACTTCCGGCATCTCTTCCGCCTTCTGTGCATACTCCGCCTCGGTCATCCCGCCTGTGATAACAGCGAATTCTCCCTCGACATCATCTGCTTTGACAAATTCAACTTGTCCGAACACTTCGTCCACACGGGATTTGAGTACAGATTCTTCTCCATGAATTCTGACGAAGAATCTTCTCTTCGCATCCTCATTCGGAACAAGTTCGAGTGTGTTACTCTCCCATCTTGTTACAACAGTTCTGTGAAGGTGCTTTGCAGCATCTACAACATCTGCAACTACAGCACTTGCTGTCGGAAGCTTACCCGCTCCGCTTCCGTAGAACATTGCATCACCAAGCATATTTCCACGAACAAAAATTGCATTAAATACATCATTCACATTACACAGCGGATGATTCTTGGAAAGAAGCATCGGTGCAACGATTGCAGAGAAAGATCCTCCTTCTCTTTTACTGGATGCAAGCAGCTTGATTGCCATATCCATCGTCTTAGCATACTTCATATCTTCTGTTGTGATCTTTGTGATTCCTTCTGTATGGATTGTCTCGAAATCCACATGTTGTCCTGCGATCAGAGATGTCAGAATCGCAATCTTTCTACACGCATCATGTCCCTCGACATCTGCTTCCGGATTACGCTCCGCGTATCCTTTCTCCTGCGCCTCTTTGAGTACCTCATCATAATCAGCACTCTCAAAGAACATCTTTGTCAGCATATAGTTTGTTGTTCCATTCAGGATTCCCGTCACTTCGTCGATTCTATCTGCTGTCAGAGAGGAATTCAGTGCACGAATGATTGGGATACCCCCACCAACACTTGCTTCAAACATAAAATTGATACTTCTGTCACGAGCAATCTCAAGAAGTTCTGCTCCATGTTTTGCTACCAGAGCTTTGTTGGATGTAGCAACGTTCTTACCTGCTTCCAGACAACGTTTTACAAATGTATAGGCAGGCTCTACACCTCCCATTGTCTCAACAACAATGTCTACTTCTGCATCATTTACGATTGTCTCGAAATCATGTGTCAGAATCTCTTCTACCGGATCACCCGGAAAATCTCTGAGATCCAAAACGTATTTTACATTGATTACATCCTGAGCTCTTTCATTGATGAGTTCGCCATTGGTTCTGAGGACCTCTACAACTCCTGATCCTACTGTACCGTATCCCATTACTGCTACATTTATCATTCTGCTTTCTTTCCTTTCTGTGCTTCTGCATCCATGCTCAAATATGCATTAATAAAAGGATCAATATTTCCATCCATTACTGCACCTACATTGCTGATTTCTGCGTTTGTTCTATGATCCTTGACAAGTGTATATGGCTGCATGACATAAGAACGGATCTGATTTCCGAAATTAATATCTCTAACCTCTCCGCGGATGTCTGACATCTTCTCTGCCTGTTCCTGCTGTTTGAGTACATACAGTTTTGATTTCAGCATCTGCATCGCCTTATCTTTATTCATGTGCTGGGAACGTTCATTCTGACACTGAACCACAATTCCTGTCGGAAGATGTGTGATTCGGATTGCTGATGACGTCTTATTGATATGCTGTCCGCCGGCACCACTGGAACGATAAGTATCAACACGGATATCATCGTCGTTGATCTCGATATCGATATCTTCTTCAATATCCGGAATTACATCACAGGATGCAAATGATGTCTGTCGCTTTCCATTTGCATTAAATGGAGAAATACGAACCAGACGGTGTACACCTTTCTCGGAACGGAGATAACCATAAGCATTTTCTCCCTTAACCTCAAAAGTAACTCCCTTGATACCTGCCACATCACCTTCCAGATAATCCAGCATCTCGACTTCATAGCCTTTCTTTTCAGCCCAGCGGCTGTACATACGATAGAGCATTCCTGTCCAGTCCATTGCCTCTGTACCGCCCGCACCTGCGTGAAGTGTCACGATGGCATTGTCTGCATCATACGGTCCGATCAGAAGTGTACTGATCCGCAGCTTCTCGAAGACTTCCTCAAATGTTCCAAGTTCCTCTTCAATCTCTTCTGCGGCTTCCTGCTCCTCTTCTTCTCCTGCACTCATTTCGATCAGGAGAAGCATGTCTTCATAATCTGTAAATAATTTCTCAATCTCTTTTACAGAGTCCTGAAGACCTTTCAATTCTTTCATTACATGCTGGGAAGTCTCCGGATCATCCCAGAATCCCGGCTCCTCCAGTCTCTTTTCTAATTCTTCGATCCTAAGCTTCTTTGAAGCGAGGTCAAAGTGAATCCCTCAAATCTTTCAGCGGTTCTTCATATGCAGTCAGTCTTGACTTCAGTTCATCCAGTAAAACCACCTTAATCACCTCTTTCATATATATACTTTAAATTATTGTAACTGTTCAGCTTATTTGATTTTTCTTCCACAGCACTGTTTGTACTTCTTTCCACTTCCGCACGGGCACGGATCGTTTGGATAAATCTTCTTCTCCTCGCGCTTCTTCGGTGCACGGACTGCGCTGTCATCTTTGTTTGTTCCAGTTACTTTCGCAACCTCTTCTCTCTCCACTTTCTGCTCAACTTTAATGTGGAACAGTGTACGGATTGTGTTTTCAGCGATTGCATTTGTCATTTCACCGAACATCTCATATCCTGTCATCTTGTACTCTACCAGTGGATCTCTCTGTCCATAAGCCTGAAGACCGATTCCCTGACGAAGCTGATCCATATCATCGATATGATCCATCCATCTTGCATCAATCACTTTCAGAAGTACAACACGCTCAACCTCACGGAGCTGCTCTGCCTCTGGGAACTCTGCTTCTTTGTTCTCATAAGCCTTCACTCCACGTTCTTTCAGAAGATGCTTTAACTCCTTCTGACTCATACTCTGGCATTCCTTCTCAGATGGGAGCTGAAGCTGTGGAATCACATTGTGAAGATTCACATCCAATCCTTTGATATCCCACTCTTCCGGATCTGCCTCTGTAGAAGCGAAACGATCTGTCATATTTTCCACATATTCTGTAATCATGCTGTAGATTGTATCACGCATGCTTTCTCCATCAAGAACACGGCGTCTCTCTTCGTAAATAATCTCTCTCTGCTCGTTCATTACCTGATCGTACTCCAACAGATTCTTACGAATACCAAAGTTGTTACTCTCGATCTTCTTCTGTGCTTTTTCAATCGCGCTTGAAAGCATCTTATGTTCAATCTGCTCACCGTCTTCTACACCAAGTGTATTGAAGATTCCCATCAGTCTTTCTGAACCGAACAGTCGCATCAGATCATCTTCCAGAGAAATGTAGAATCTGGACTCTCCTGGATCTCCCTGACGTCCGGAACGTCCACGCAGCTGATTGTCAATACGACGGGATTCATGTCTCTCTGTACCGATAATTTTCAGACCGCCTGCCGCACGCGCATCATCATCCAGCTTGATATCAGTACCACGGCCAGCCATATTGGTTGCGATCGTTACCGCTCCATGAAGTCCGGCATCGGCTACGATTGCAGCCTCCTGCTCATGATATTTTGCATTCAGTACATTATGCTTGATTCCCTCTTTCTTCAGCATCTTGCTGAGAAGTTCGGATACTTCAATTGTAATTGTACCTACCAGCACCGGCTGTCCTGTTGCATGCGCTTCTTTAACAGCTTCTACAACTGCTTCGTATTTTTCTTTCTTTGTCTTATAAACAGCATCCTCTAGATCCACTCTCTGTACCGGCTTGTTTGTCGGAATTTCAACAACGTCCATTCCATAAATATCACGGAACTCTTTCTCCTCTGTGATCGCAGTACCTGTCATACCACTCTTCTTGTCATACTTATTAAACAGGTTCTGGAATGTGATTGTTGCCAGAGTCTTACTCTCTCTTCTTACCTTCACATGTTCCTTCGCCTCGATTGCCTGATGCAGACCATCAGAGTAACGACGTCCCGGCATGATACGTCCTGTAAACTCATCGACGATCATAACTTCACCATCCGGAGTTACAACATAATCCTGATCACGGAACATCAGATTGTGTGCTCTGAGTGCAAGGATAATATTATGCTGGATTTCCAGGTTCTCCGGATCAGCAAGGTTTTCGATGTGGAAGAATTTCTCTACTTTCTTCACACCATCTTCTGTCAGGTTAACTGTCTTCTCTTTCTCATCAACGATGAAATCACCTGTCTCTTCAATTTCTTCTCCCATGATGGCATTCATCTTGGAAAACTCACCGCTTGCCTCACCGCGTTCCAACTGTTTTGCAAGAACATCACAGGCTTCATACAGAGCTGTAGACTTTCCACTCTGTCCGGAAATGATCAAAGGTGTTCTTGCCTCATCGATCAAAACGGAATCGACCTCATCGATAACTGCATAATGCAATCCTCTCTGAACCAGCTGTTCTTTATAGATAACCATGTTATCTCTCAGATAATCAAATCCAAGTTCATTATTCGTTACATAAGTAATATCGCAATTATAAGCCTCTCGTCTCTCGTCATTGTTCATCTCATTGAGAACAACACCGACTTTGAGTCCTAAAAACTCATGTACTTTTCCCATCCACTCAGCATCACGCTTCGCCAGATAGTCATTAACTGTGACGATGTGAACACCTTTTCCGTCCAAGGCATTCAAATATGCCGGAAGTGTGGACACAAGTGTCTTACCTTCACCAGTTCTCATCTCTGCGATACGTCCCTGATGCAGGATAATACCACCAATCAACTGTACTCTATAATGGCGCATTCCAAGACTTCTGTAAGCACCTTCTCTTACTACAGCATATGCTTCCGGAAGGATATCATCCAGAGTCTCTCCCTCTTTCAGTCGTTCTTTAAATTCTTTTGTCTTTCCTCGAAGTTCTTCGTCTGAAAGCGCCTCCATCTCCGGCCCCAGTGCCTCGATGCGGTCTACGATCGGATAAATTCGTTTCAGCTCGTTCTCACTGTGAGTTCCGAAAATCTTTTCTATAATATTCATATTTCCGCAATTACTCCTTCTCTGAATTTTGATTTTGGTCTGAAATTCCACTCTGTTCTACATTCTATCACTATCCGCTCTTGAATTCAACAACTTCATAGAGTGTTAACATTCTGTGGATTTACAAGCGGAGTGATTAACACGGGAGTGAACAGTAACTACAAACTTCTGCATATGGAATTTTCCCGCCAAACAGATCAAGAGCGCTTCCGATTGTAAAGTCTACTTTTCCGCCGCTCTCTTTTCGAAATCTCTCCAGATCTTCCATTGATCCGATTCCACCGGCATAAGTGATTGGGATTCCGTCCCAGCTCCCAAGCATCCTTACTAATTCTGTTTCCATTCCGGCACCTTTCCCCTCCACATCTACACCATGGATCAGGAATTCATCACAATATTTTGAAAGCTCATTTAACACCTTGTGTGATAATGCAAGTTCTGTGAACTTCTGCCAGCGGTCAGTAACCACGTAAAATTTACCATCTTTTCTTCTGCAGCTAAGATCTAAAACCACATGTTCTTTGCCAACTGCATTTACTAATTTCTGCAGTCTCTCTTCATGAAAAATCCCGTCTTGAAACACATAAGAAGTCACGATCACATGACTTGCTCCTGAATCTAGATATTCCTGTGCATTATCTGCTGTAATTCCACCACCGATCTGCATTCCACCCGGGTATGCCGCCAGAGCTCCCATCGCCTGCTTTTTCGTCGCCTCGTAGTATTCTGATCCAACTGGATTTAAAAGAATTATATGGCCGCCTTTCAGGTGATCTTTCTGATACTGTCTTGCATACCATGCTGCATCCAGTTCTGACGTAAAGTTTGTGCTGGCCTGATTTCCTTCATCTTTCAGGCTTCCGCCCACAATCTGTTTCACTTTTCCATTATGTATATCAATACATGGTCTGAATCTCATCCTGTCTCTCCTTCTTTTAGAAAAATGCCGCAGTTCCGTTTCCGGCCTACGGCATATTGATCACTCGTTATTCTGCATCTTGTTCTGCACGCCATTCTCCTGCGTCAGATCATCGGCTGCATCATCGACACCATTTGTGATATCGTCTGTAACATCATCCACGCCATCCGTTACATCGTCAACCGCGTCATCTATGATACTATCTCCATTCTGGTCTCCCGCATTATTTCCGGTATTATTACCATTTTCTCCACTTCCATCATAGTTTTCACCGGATGTCGCATCATTGAGATTGTCATTCGCTGTTCCTGTGTTGTTTCCACAACCAGCGAGACTGCAAAGCATCAGTACGCACATCACACAGACAAGCAATTTTCTTATTCTCCTCATTTTTGTCTTCCTTTCAAATAAATATTGTGTCTTTACTATCTGCAATTTTTCAATATTTATTCAAAAGAAATTTTTTACAGTTTTGTCGCTTTGCTGCGAAGTTTCTCCATCGCTCTGGCTTCAATCTGGCGTACGCGTTCTCTTGTCACATTCAGTTCATCACCGATTTCTTCCAGCGTATGTGTTTTTCCATCTTCCAAACCAAATCTCAAACGGATCACCTGACGTTCTCTATCATTAAGTGACTCTAACAATTCCTGTACTTCTTCTTTTTGCACAAGCTGATTCATAGCATCTTCCGGCGTTGTTGCATCCTTATCTTCAACCATATCACCAAGATTATTCTCCCCATCTTCTCCTACCGGAGTTTCCAGTGAAACCGGATTCTGAAGATATGACAAAATCTCCTTTACAAATTCCGGTGATTTATCCTTCATCTCTTCTGCTATCTCTTCTGGTGTAGCCTCTCTTCCAAATTTCTGCTGAAGATCTTTTGAAATTTTCTGTACTTTCTTCATATTCTCTGCAACATGAACCGGCACACGGATTTCTCGTGACTGCTGATCGATTGCCCGCTGCATTGCTTCTTTGATCCACCAGGATGCATATGTGGAAAATCGATTTTCCTTTGTATAATCATATTTCTCTGCTGCATGCATGAGACCAATATTTCCCTCCTGGATCAGATCCATGAGTGTAATCCCTCTTCCAGTATAATGTTTTGCGAGAGATACCACCAGGCGTAGATTCCCCTCTTCCAGCTTTCTCCTTGCATCCTCATCTCCTG
Source organism: Mediterraneibacter sp. 210702-DFI.3.120 (assembly GCF_020561005.1). NCBI lineage: Bacteria > Bacillati > Bacillota > Clostridia > Lachnospirales > Lachnospiraceae > Mediterraneibacter > Mediterraneibacter sp. 210702-DFI.3.120. Next base: position 66,375 of record NZ_JAJCNG010000015.1, read on the forward strand.
AAGCACTTTTACACCCCAGATCCCTTTCCTCTTCTTCTGACAGCAAAGGGATCTGTCCAATCTCATTCAGATAGATTTTCAGCGGTTCTGTTACTTCTGTTCCTTCCGGAAGATTTAAGTCTTTTTCCATTCTAGTAATCCTTTCTATCTTCAGTCCTAATTCAAGAATGCCTCGGCATTCTTGCTGCGAGGTGCGCGTCATGCAATTGCATGACATACTTCTACTGCGCACCTCTGCAATCCTGCCGGAGGCTATAATCAGCATAAACAATTATTTACAGTTTTTCTATAATCTGACCATTTCTGTACGACGCCAGCAGCCATTCAAGATCTTTAATCTGTTCTTTTAATTTCCTTCCAGCGTCGGTGTCACCAACAAGACGTCTCTCGTTCACTCTGGTCACTACCACTGTCTCTGAATGAATGTCATTTTCCTTCTTAATTGCTGCTTCTGTAGACTCAAATGGTTCATGTGCTACCAAAAGTAATCCATACGAATTATAAACCAGCGTGTATCCTGCAATTCCGGTTTCTTTCTGATATGCTCTTGAAAATCCCCCATCAATAACCATTACTTTACCATTACACTTGATCGGACTCTCGCCATCTTTTCTCTTAACCGGCACATGACCATTTACAATGTGTGTATCCTCTTTTGGATCCAATCCAAATTCTATCATGATATTATCCACAACTGTCTCATTTTCAAGCAGAGCATAGTATGGATTTTTCTTTTCTATATGTGTTTCCTTCTCAGCAAGGAAATATCTTTCAAAGGTCGCCATCTTGTTCTTTCCAAATAACGGTGAGTCCGGATGTAGCCAGATATACCACATTGTATCTTTTCCATCTTCCCGCTCCTTTGGATCCAATGCAAAAAATCCTTTTCTCACATAACTTTCCAACACATCATACAAGGCCTTTCCACGATATTTCTTTCCGAAAATTTCTACTTCTTTCAGGTTCCCCTTCGCATCTAACGGTACACATCCATGATACAACAGATTATTGTTATATACCTTATACAAACCACCTTTCGCAAGAAGGAAACGCATATGTTCCTGCAATTTTTCACATCCCACAAAAGCATGCACCAGACGATCCATAATTTCTTCCTCTTCAGAAGTCAGTTTATATGGGTTCTTTGGATCTATTGTCGGGAAATTTGTATCCAGGAGCTTATATTCTTTTCCTTCCAGATTAATCGTACCTTTCTGATAATCAATCTTATGCAGTAACGCACGATTCTCCAAATGGAATCCTTTCTGCCTCTCTATAATCTGGCCTTCTACTTTAAACTGAATAATTGAAATCGCTTTATGTATTCTCAGATTCATCTGCATCTCATCAGATTCCGGTCTGTCAGTGCCTTTCAATTTAAAACAGGTACATGGATCATCCTTGTACATCCTCATAGCAAATGTAGCCAGTGGAAGCAAATTGATACCATAACCATCTTCTATAATATCCAGGTTTCCATATCTGGCGCAGATACGGATCACATTTGCAATGCAGCCCAACTGTCCGGCCGCTGCTCCCATCCATACAACATCATGGTTTCCCCACTGGATATCAACAGAATGATATTTCAGCAGCTTATCCATAATAAGATGCGGTCCCGGTCCTCTGTCATAAATATCACCGACAATATGCAGATGATCCACAACCAGACGCTGGATCAGTTCTGAAATTGCTGCAATAAATTCTTCTGCCCGTCCGATTCTAATGATTGTAGAAATAATTTCATTATAATAGGACTCTTTGTCACTGACTTCCGCTTTCTCGGTAATCAATTCTTCGATCACATAAGAGAAATCCTTCGGCAGTGATTTTCTCACTTTAGATCTTGTATATTTACTTGCTGCACGCTTACTTACTTCTATCAGACGATACAGATTCACTCGATACCAGTCATCCATATTCGACTCCGTCCGCTTCACCTGTTCCATCTTCGCTTTCGGATAGTAAATCAATGTTGCCAGTGCTTTTTTGTCCTTTACACTCATTGTATTACCAAAAACATCTTCAATCTTGCTTCTCACGGCACCAGACCCATTCCTCAGAACATGAGAAAAAGCTTCATCTTCTCCATGTACATCCGTCAGAAAATGTTCTGTCCCCTTCGGAAGGTTTAAAATTGCCTGCAGATTAATAATCTCCGTAGATGCAGCTGCAATTGTCGGATAAAGATCCGACAACCTGTCTAAATAACGGTTTTCCATATTTTCCATATACAATCTCCTCCAGACCCGAAATCTTCCCCTTACAGGGATCTATTTACCGGATCTTGTTCCCGCCGGTTTACCGGCTATTATTCATCCAGTACTAAAACTGAATAACATCCCCCATGTCATACATGCCAGCTGGCTGTCCCGCAAGGAACTTTCCTGCCTCGACTGCACCTTTGGCAAATACGCTTCTTGAATATGCAGTATGTTTAAATTCAATCACTTCATCTGTTCCTGCAAAAATCACCTCGTGTTCTCCTACGATTGTTCCTGCACGAACTGCTGAAATACCAATTTCCTTTGCGTCTCGCTTCTTTCTCACCTGACTTCTGTCATACACATACTCGTATTCATTTCCCATTGCTTCATTAATAGAATCTGCCAATGCAAGTGCCGTTCCGCTTGGCGCATCCAGCTTCTGATTATGGTGTTTCTCAACAAGTTCAATATCATAGCCTGCCGGTGCAAGTACTTTGGCAGCATCTTTCAAAAGTTTCAGTAACAGGTTGATTCCCATTGACATATTCGCAGACTTAAGAACTGCAATCTTCTCAGAACACTCATCTACCTTCTTTAACTGTTCGTCTGAAAGCCCTGTTGTACAAAGAACAACCGGAAGACTCTTCTTCACACAGTAATCTAACAATTCATCTACTGCTCCCGCATTGGAAAAATCAATCACTACATCTACACCCACATCACACTGTGTGATCTTCTCAAATACCGGATAATCATTTGGAATTCCTGTGAACTTGTCGACGCCTGCCGCAATCACTGCATCTTCTTCATTCTTCACAATTTCTGTGATCATGCGTCCCATTTTTCCGTTGCATCCGTGCATTAATATCTTAACCATCTGTATCTTCCTCCTGTATGAAACCTCAAGTATTCCATGATTTTTCAGAACTACTGTCTATCAGCATTACCTGTTTTTTCTTTCATTACACTCTTATTTTCCGAAATATCATATAAAAAAGAATATCACATTTGAGTTGTTATCTCAATATATGATATCCTTTTCACAAAGTTTTAAATAATGAAACAATCCACCCTTAGAATTCTTCCACACACTCCAGTTTACTGACGGAGACCTCATATGCGATTCTTGTCTCTGTTTGTGTCTCTGACAATTTCTTCACATACTCTCTGCTTTGGATTCTTCCGAATATTCTGACATGTTCCCCTACATCAAAGTTTGAAGCATATCTTGCATTTCTCCCCCAGCAGATACATGGAATATAATCAGATTTTCCATACGGTCTGTTCACTGCCAGCAGAATATCTGCAATTTCTCTTCCAAGAGGTGTTTTTCTGTAGACCGGACGCTTACACATATATCCTTCGAGAAGTATATGATTTGTTCTTGCTCCATCCGGTTCTTCCTCGATAAATTCTATTTCTCTCGCAAACACAGAAAGAACCAGTCTGTTTTTTGTCTCCTCATGACGATTATAGGATCTGAACTGACCAGACACCATTAAATATTCTCCACGGCAATCCTGTGTTACGTCAATGAGACGTTCTGATATCATGACCGGAATCCGGTCACAAGAGTTACTTAACCGCTTTACAAGAAGTTCTACCATATAGAAACCTTCTCCAAAGACCTCATGGCTGTATGTAAACTCTGATACCACCTCTCCAATAACTGTCACCTGGTTGTTTTCAATAATCTTATCTGACATAATTTATAATTCTCCCTTCCTCTGGCTGGTATTTTAAGTCATTACCTAATGTATGTCTTATTGTAATGAAATAGAACTATTTTTTACAGAAAAAGTATTCGACCTTTTTCGTACTTGAAATCGAATTCAAACTTTTTCTTGTAAATTTCATTTTTTGTGATAAAATAATGAAGTTATGTTACAGATAAATATTTTTTGTATAATTAAGGAAGAGTGTTTAGATTATGAAAACAAAACGTGAAGATGTGAGAAATGTTGCAATTATCGCCCATGTTGACCATGGTAAGACAACTCTGGTTGACGAGCTTTTAAAACAGAGCGGTGTATTCCGTGAGAATCAGGAAGTAGAAGAACGTGTCATGGACTCTAATGACATTGAGCGTGAACGTGGAATTACAATCCTTTCTAAGAATACTGCCGTTCATTATAATGGTGTTAAGATCAATATCATTGACACACCTGGACATGCTGACTTCGGTGGAGAAGTAGAACGTGTTCTTAAGATGGTAAATGGTGTTGTACTTGTTGTTGATGCATTTGAAGGTGCTATGCCTCAGACAAAATTCGTTCTGAGAAAAGCACTTGAGCTGGAACTTCCTGTTATCGTATGTATCAATAAGATTGACCGTCCGGAAGCAAGACCGGATGCCGTAATTGATGAGGTTCTTGAACTCTTTATCGATCTCGGTGCTTCAGATGAGCAGCTTGAGTGTCCTTTTGTATATGCTTCTGCAAAAGCTGGTGTTGCTGTCCTTGATCTCTCTGACGAGAAACAGGATATGAAACCACTGTTCGAGACAATCCTTGACTACATTCCTGCTCCGGAAGGTGATCCGGAAGCTCCGACCCAGATGCTGATCAGCACGATCGACTACAATGAATATGTTGGTCGTATCGGAGTTGGTAAAGTAGAAAACGGTACAATTTCCGTGAACCAGGATATGGTTGTTGTAAACCATCATGATCCTGACAAACAGCAGCGTGTAAAAATTGGTAAACTCTATGAATTCGACGGACTGAACCGTGTAGAAGTAAAAGAAGCTACAATCGGATCTATTGTTGCTGTATCAGGTATCACAGATATTTCCATCGGAGATACTCTCTGCTCTCCTGAGAATCCGGAAGCCATTCCGTTTCAGAAGATTTCTGAGCCAACAATCTCCATGCAGTTTATCGTAAACGACAGCCCGTTTGCAGGACAGGAAGGTAAATTCGTTACATCCCGTCATCTGCGTGACCGTCTTTTCCGTGAGCTGAACACAGATGTCAGCCTTCGAGTAGAAGAGACAGAAAATGCAGACAGCTTCAAAGTATCCGGTCGTGGTGAGCTTCACCTTTCTGTTCTTATTGAAAACATGCGTCGTGAAGGATACGAGTTTGCAGTAAGTAAAGCTGAAGTTCTGTATCACACAGATGAAAATGGCAAAAAACTTGAGCCTATGGAACTTGCTTATATTGATGTTCCTGATGAGTTCACTGGAATTGTTATTGAAAAACTCGGTCAGAGAAAAGGTGAACTCCGCAATATGACTCCGTCAAATGGTGGATATACTCGTCTCGAATTCCTTATCCCGGCACGTGGACTGATCGGATACCGTGGTGAGTTCATGACAGATACAAAAGGAAATGGTATCATCAACACAAGCTTTGAAGGATATGCACCATACAAAGGAGATATCCAGTATCGTAAGCAGGGATCTCTGATCGCATTTGAGACTGGTGAATCCGTAACTTATGGTCTGTACAGTGCCCAGGAGCGTGGTACTCTCTTCATCGGAGCCGGTGAGAAAGTATATTCCGGTATGGTTATCGGACAGAATGGTAAAGCTGAAGATATCGAACTGAACGTATGTAAGACAAAACATCTTACTAACACACGTTCTTCCAGCGCAGATGAAGCACTTCGTCTGACACCTCCGCGTGTTCTCAGCCTCGAACAGGCACTTGACTTTATTGATACCGATGAACTTCTTGAAGTAACACCGGAAAATCTGCGTATCCGCAAAAAGATTCTGGATTCCAGAATGAGAAAACGCAGCACGATCAATAAATAATATTCGTGTTTGAAACTTATGCTCGCCGATCAAAATAGTATTCATTAATTATCTGATAATTTTAAAATCGTCCTAAAGTTTTGAAAATTTTCATAATTTTAGGACGATTTATTGTATACAGAAAATCTTTTTCATGTTATAATGTAACCATGATACAGAAGTAATCTAATCATTCTTCTGTATAATTTGAACAAAGGAGTTGAGCAGCATGAAATTTATTATCAGCGGAAAAAACATCGAGGTAACACCGGGATTAAAGGATGCTATCGAACAGAAATTAGGAAAACTTGAAAGGTACTTCACTCCTGAAACAGAAATCAATGTAACGCTCAGTGTAGAAAAAGGACGTCAGAAAATTGAGGTAACAATCCCAGTCAAAGGAAATATTATCCGTTCTGAGCAGACAAGCAATGATATGTATGTTTCCATTGATCTTGTAGAAGAGATCATCGAACGCCAGCTTCGCAAATATAAGAACAAACTGGTTGCTCGTAATCAGGGACATCCTACATCATATGCTCCATCAGGTAACAGCTTCAGAAAAGAATTCTTTGATTCAGAAGAAGAGACAACAGAAGACGATGAAGTTCGTATCGTTCGTACAAAGAAGTTTGGTATTAAACCAATGTTTCCAGAAGATGCCTGTGTTCAGATGGAACTTCTCGGACATAACTTCTTCGTATTCTCCAATGCCGAGACTGATGAAGTCAATGTAGTATACAAAAGAAAAGATGGTTCATTTGGTTTGATCGAACCAGAATTCTCATAGAACATATCTATTCAGTATAAGTAGATTTATTGAATGTTATATGACACACACTTAAAGGAAAGGACCCCCTGCCAGATATTCCGGCAGGGGGTCCTTTCTATCTCACAAAACAACATCTTCTATGAGAATCATTCTTCATCAAAAATCTTAATTCCATCTTCTGTCCTTGCAAACCAACAGGTTGTCTCTTCATCCAGAACCACCTGACCGTTTGTCCCTTCCATCAGTTCAGCCCGCAGGCTTCCCATCTCATCTGTTGGAACAAACACTGTCATTTCAACCTTATCTGTGTAAACAGGTTCTAATTGATCCAGATTTCGATTTGCAATCAGATATTGAATTTTTCCCAAATCCGTATAATTCGTCTCAATTCCGAGTTTCACCCCATGAATCCTTGCAATGCTCTCACTGTTCTTCAATCCTTCGATCGTTGCTGCCGTATAAGCCCTGACCAGTCCCCCCGTTCCAAGAAGCGTACCTCCAAAATATCTTGTAACAATTACAAGTACATTCGTCAGTTCTCTCCCACGGATCACCTCCAGAATAGGCTTTCCTGCTGTCCCTGCCGGTTCTCCATCATCACTCATTCTTTCTGCCGCCGGATTCCTTCCTATAATGTAAGCCCAGCAATGATGTCTCGCATCCCAGTACTGCTTTCTTGTCTTCTCTAAAATCTCCATGGCTTCTTCTTCTGATGTGACCGGATGCACTTCTGCAATAAATCTGGATTTCTTTTCAACAATTTCTCCGTCTCCGCCCTTATATATTGTATGGTAGATTTCCATTTTTCAGTCTCCCATTCCTTTTTTTATTTTTGCTATATTTGAAAATATTTCTTTATCTAATATACCATGCTTTTCTATATAAAACTGTATTTTTTCTTAAGATTTTCAGGAAAATTTGAACTTTTCAAATTTACCTTTATTTACATCGGTAAATTTGATATAATCATAGAAGTCAATAAAGGAGGATATTATACGTGAATTACGGAAAATCGAATCTTTCTAGAAGAAAAAAGCGAATTTCTTCTAAAAAGAAAAGGAAAAAGAAGCGAGTCGGCGTACGTTTTTTCAAAGCCCTCATTATTTGTTTTCTGCTTTTGATCGTCATTGGGGCAGCCGGAGTTGGCATATATGTAAAAAAAGTGATTGACAATACACCGGAAGTCACAGCAAAGGACATTATGCCACAGGGCTATACAACGAATATTGTCGATTCCAATGGAACTTTGCTTGAGCAACTCAAAGACTCTGATTCTAACCGTGTTTACAAGAAATATGACGAGATTTCACCATACATGGGAAAAGCTTTTGTTGCGATCGAGGACGAACGTTTCTTCAAGCATAATGGTATTGATATCCAGGGAATTATCCGTGCCGGTGTCAATGGTGTTGCACATGGCTTCCATTTCACAGAAGGAGCCAGCACATTAACCCAGCAGCTGATCAAAAATAATGTATTCCCTAATTTCATCAATGAGAGTAAGTATCAGCGAATTGAACGTAAAATCCAGGAACAGTACCTTGCACTAAAGATTGAAAAAGAGATGAGTAAGGAAGAGATTCTTGAAGCATACATGAACACAATCAATTTAGGTCAGGGATGCCTCGGAGTTCAGACAGCCGCACAGCGTTACTTTAATAAAGATGCAAAAGACCTGACTCTTTCTGAATGTGCAGTTATCGCAGCGATCACTCAGAGTCCATCGAATCTGAATCCTGTCAGCAACCCGGAGAATAATGCAAAAAGACGGGAAAAAGTACTGAAAAACATGAAGGAACAAGGCTCTATCACAAAGGATGAATACGATGAGGCTATGGCTGATAATGTATATGACCGCATTTCCGAAACAGCGTCAAATACAACTGCATCCAAACCTTACACTTATTTCATCGATGCTGTCATAAATCAGGTTGTAGATGATCTTGTAACTGAGAAGAGTTATACAGAAACACAGGCATATAATCTGCTCTATAGCGGCGGCCTTACGATCAACGTTACACAGGATGCTGATATTCAGGCCATCTGTGATGACGAAGTTGCTAATGTAGGGGATTATCTCAATGGTGATACAGAATATGGGCTTGATTACGCACTTACTATCCACAGGGCAGATGGTTCTTCTGAGAACTACAGCAAAGAACAACTTGCTTCTTATATTCAGACTGAATGGGGATATGACACTCCTCTTCTCTACGGTTCTGAAGAAGCTGCACAGGAAGCAATTGATGCATTTAAATCAACGCTCAATATCAATGAGGCTGACGGAGACACTGTTGATGAGAGAATTGAGCTCTCACCTCAGCCGCAGGCTTCTGTTGTTGTGATGGATCAGTATACCGGACAGGTGAAAGCCATCGTCGGTGGACGCGGCGAGAAGAAATCCAGTCTTTCTCTAAACCGTGCCACAGATTCTGCAAGACAGCCTGGATCCTGTTTCAAGATTCTTGCTGCTTATGCACCGGCACTTAACGAGGGAAAGATCACTCTTGCAACAACAATTGATGATGAAGAATATGAATATAAAAACGGACAGTCCGTAAACAACTGGGATAAAAAATATATCGGTCCGACACGTGTCCGTTATGGAATCGAACATTCTATGAACGTCCTTGCCGTTAAGACATTAACTGACTATGTTGGTGAAACGGAAAGTTATGATTATCTTCTTGATTTTGGATTTACAACACTGACTGAAGATGATAAATATTCACAGGCGAAAGCTCTTGGTGGTATCACAAACGGTGTATATAATATCGAGATGACAGCTGCCTATGCAGCAATTGCCAATGGTGGAACTTACATGAAACCGATTCTTTACACACAGGTTCTGGATCATGAAGGAAATGTTCTTCTCGATAACACAACCCCTGAGACACATGAAGTCTTAAAAGACTCCACTGCTTATCTTCTGACAAGTGCAATGGAAGACGTTGTCAACGGTGCCGGTGGAACCGGTGGTTCTGCAAGACTGAGCAACATGCCTGTTGCCGCTAAAACAGGTACCAGCCAGGAAAGCCGTGACTTGTGGATTTCAGCATTTACGCCTTATTATACAGCGTCTGTATGGGGTGGATATGATGAGCATAAGACAATGGACAGATTAAGCCAGAACTGGCATCAGAAACTCTGGAGAAATATCATGGAACGTATCCAGGATACAAAAGGCCTTGAGTACAAGGACTTTGAAATTCCATCCTCTGTCGAAGAAAAGACGGTTTGTACAGAGACAGGACTCCTTGCCGCAAGCAGTTGTCCTGCTATTACAGAGTATTTCTCAAAAGACAATGCTCCGACAAAGAGCTGTAGTGGTCATTATGTTGCGCCATCAGAAGACTTTGAGGAAGATGATACCGAGAGTTCTGATGAAACCACACCTGCTACAGGTACCGATTCTTCCGGAACAACGTCATCACCGGATTCTTCCTCTGGTGGAACAACAACCGACCCCACTGCCGGCGGAGACTCTGGTGGAACAACCGGAACAACTACAGGTGATACTTCCGGCAGCACTACTGGTGGCGACACTGGAAGTGGAAGTACCACTCAATAAGTAAGTTATGCGCCGCAAGGCACACCTAAAAAGGAGAGGCTATACAAAACGCCTCTCCTTTTCGCATACTTATATAACTGATTGCTCTTGTCATCCTGTCCGTATCTCTCTGATACAATATTCTGCTATCTTGTTTTACGGTTAATATATCTTGCTTTATATTTAGAATATACAATCGTCTGATCTTTATATAAACTATAATATCCGGAAACCGCATAGCTGATTGATATCGCGATCAGATAATATGCTGCTCCTGAAAATCCAAACAGTTCGAATGAAATCAGCATTGCCGTAATCGGACAGTTCGTCACTCCGCAGAAAAGTGCAACCATGCTGGCTGCCGCTGCTAATTCCGGTGAAAATCCAAGTATTCCACCGGCAACACATCCAAATGTTGCACCAATACTGAATGCCGGTACAATCTCACCACCACGATATCCTGCCCGCATCGTAAGTGCTGTAAGTAACATTTTCCATAAAAAATCAAGTGGTCTTGCTTCACCCTTTTCAATAGCTCTTGCAATCAATCCACTACCTGCTCCCATATAATCTTTTGTATTCAGACATATTGTGAGCAGAATGATCACTCCTGCTGCAACAACAATTCTAATATACGGATTTTTCAGATACTTTGTATACAACTGCCCCACTGTTTTTAGCAAGATACAGAATAGAATACTTAAAATCCCACACCCCACTGCGATCAGTGCCATCTTAAGTCCTGTCTCCACAGTAAGTCCCGGGATAGAATGTACCGGAAATGTCTCCGGATCAATCCCCATTCCTGTTGCAAACTCTGCTGCAATAATAGATGCGATCACGCACGGAAGAAGTGCTGCATAATACATTACCCCCACGCTCACAACTTCCATCGCAAAAACTGCTGCTGCCATCGGTGTTCCAAACACAGCTGCAAATGCTGCACTCATTCCACACATAATCATCACATGGTGATCAAATTCATCTAAATGAGCCAGTTTTCCAAGCCAATTTCCAATACTTCCACCAAACTGTATCGACGCACCTTCTCTTCCTGCCGAACCGCCGGTAAGATGCGTCAATAATGTTGACACAAAAATCAATGGTGCTGACAGAAACGGAACATCATCCTTTGATTTAATTGTAGCAAGTACCTGATTCGTTCCTCCATCCTGCCTTCCTATCTTCTCATACATAAATACAATCAGAACTCCTGCAACCGGCAAAAGCATAAAAATCCAATTATGTGTATCCCTGTATTCCGTTGCTGCCTTGATACATCCTGCAAATACTGCACTCGCACCGCCTACAACCAGACCTGTCAAAACAGAAAGCCCCATCCATTTCAGAAAATTTCCCGTGTTCTGTCGGATCCTTTCATAATAATACTTTATTACTATTTTTGTATCATGAGAATGTTTTCGTTTTCCCATCTCCGCATTTTCTGTATTTTCTTTTTCTTCCATTTACATTTCCCCTCTTGTATTTCTCTTTTATTCCGAACTCTGATTACTTTCTTATGTTCAGATAGAATCCCTTGCCTTATTTATTATAAAATGATTTTCCTCACCATGCAACACAGAAAAAAGGATGGTTTTCTCACATTCGAACGTTTCTTGTTCGTTGTGTCAAACCATCCTCTAAATCAATTATTCTTCTTATACGGTGATATGAGTGTCAAAAGTAAATTTTGCCACTCACTGATGTAACCGGATTGCTCCATTGCTATGCAATTCCCGCAATCCTCGAACACATCATACTGCTTCTTCTTTTGTATTCACACTCTTGGATTCTCTGTCCTCTTTGAATTTATCATAATATGCAAACATTCCTGCAAGGAGTGTTCCTGAAATAGAATGCCATGTACAAGATACTGCACAGATGATTGCTGACTCCGGTGTGGATGCAAACTGTGCTGTTGTTGTTGCAAGGTTTGTTGCAAGTCCTGCATTCTGCATACCTACCTCGATCGAGATTGTTCTCTTCTTCGCTGTATTCATTCCTGTGAGTTTACCAGCTCCGTATCCAAGCAGATATCCAAGTCCATTATGAAGAAATACTGCTACGAAGATTACAACACCGGACTCAAAGAATTTGCTTCCCTGTGAAGATACTACACCGCCGACAACGCATGCAAGTCCAAGTACTGCAATACCAGGCATAATTTTCTGAAGTTCTTTGAATGTTTTATTTTTTCCTAACAGATAGTTAAGTAAGAATCCTACTGCTACCGGGAAGATAACTGTTTCAATAATGGATACAAACATAGGTAATCCTTTGATTGAAATATGTGTACCACTTGCCAGCAGTGAAACCATAAGTGGTGTCATAACTGGTGAGAGCAGTGTTGAAACTGTTGTCATTCCTACGGAAAATGCTACGTCTCCTCCACACAGATAAGACATAATATTGGATGACACACCACCAGGACAACATCCGACAAGGATCAGTCCCAAAGCGATTCCATCCGGAAGATTCAATGCCTTTGTCAGTGCAAATGCAAGGAATGGCATAATCAGATACTGAGCGATTGCTCCGATGCAGATGTCAAACGGTCTCTGCGCCAGAATCTTAAAATCCTCTGTTGTTAATGTCAGACCCATACTAAACATGATCACTCCGATAATAATAGACTGACAGGTAAATTTATTGGATACCGGATCGACAAACAAAGCGTTGTTAACCCATCCCATCATTGTCGGGACAAAGAATGTCACTACTGCAATGGCAATAACAACCACTGAAGTATAATCTGATAAAAATTTGCTGACTTTTTGTAATGCTTTCATTACAATACCTCCTTAGGATTCTTGTTCACCTAAAATTTGTATTCTTCTTGAGATATATTCAAAGAAAAAAGTCCCTTTCCAGAACTCAATCTGAAAAGGGACGAATATAATCCGCGTTACCACCCTAATTCCGCAAAAATTAATTCTGCGACACTTCACATACCAACATATGCTATCCATATAACGGTGGATCCCGGCGAGGTTTACTTGCAACATGTTCATCTGCTTTCAGCCCGCTTCTTAGAGAGGATATCCTTACCCGGTTATTGTCTGTTCACACCAGCCACAGACTCTCTGAAAATAATGACGGATACGGTTTTGTTCTCATCAACGAATTTTGGTGAACTGTATTTTGTTTACTCTGACATTATAGTCCTCTGAAATCAGAAATCAAGAGTCTATTTTAATCTTTTTCTTGATTTATTTTAATCTTTTTGTCGTAAAAATTTATTTTCAAGGCTTAAATTCATCTGAAAAAATAAAAGAATCATTGAAAAAAAATTATTGTTTTTCCTGTTGTTTCCCCGCACTTTTCATGCTACACTGTATATAAGAATCATCGGATTTTAACCAGAAAACAGATAGTTACTGTTCACTCCCGTGTGAACAGTAACAACAGCTACGGGTGTTTGGGGCATCCAAAAGGTTTATTAATGCACAATACAATACGTTATTTTTCATTGCTTTCTTTTGGAAGTGATGTTTTTTTTATGATTTTATCTGTTTTCTTTCATTATTTTATCTGGTAAAGGAGTATTAGGGAATGAGTAATGAAATAGCGAAAAGACGAAATCGAACAATTGAAATGACTCAGGGATCTCTTTGGAAAAACATGTTTTTCTTCAGTGTTCCTCTTATGTTTTCCCAGATTTTGGAAGTGATGTTCAACTTAAGTGATGTCGCTGTTGTCGGACATTTTGCAGATTACAAAGCACTTGGTTCTGTCGGCTCGACAACTACACTTGTCACACTGTTCACGGGACTTCTGATCGGGCTCGGAAGTGGTGTCAACGTCCAGGTTGCCAATAAACTCGGTGCCGGTGATAAGAAAGCTACAAAAGAAACCATTCACTCTGCACTCATTATCTGTGCAGCGGCAGGTATTTTTGTCTGTCTGATCTGTCTGCTTTTTGCAGGACCAATGCTTTCCATGATGAATACAAAGCCCGAACTGCTCGATCAGGCTGTTCTCTACATGAAAGTTTTTGCACTTGGCATGCCTGCCACGGCAGTTTATAATTTCGGCAACGGTGTCTTAAGCGCCCGTGGGGATACAAAGCGTCCGATGTATTACCTTGCATTTGCCGGAATACTTAATGTCCTATTGAATCTGATCTTTGTTATCGTATTCCATATGGCTGCTGTCGGAGTTGCTACTGCCAGTGCAATCGCACAGTACGTTTCAGGAGGATTGATCCTGATCCATCTGATGCGACGCGATGATGAATGTAAAGTTCGTCTGCGCAATCTGCGTTATCATAACATTTATGGAAAAGGAGTTCTTTATCTCGGTGTTCCATCCGGTCTTCAGAATGCGATTTTCGCGATTGCAAACCTTTTTGTTCAATCCGGAGTCAACTCCTTTGATGCGATCATGGTTTCCGGAAATGCTGCAGCTGCGAATGCAGACAATCTGATTTACAATGTTATGTTTGCCTTCTATGTGGCCTGTTCCAGTTTCATGAGCCAGAACTGGGGAGCCGGGAATAAAGAAAGAATGAAAAAATGCTATCTCGTAACACTTACTTATTCTTTCAGTGCAGGCCTGCTTCTCGGAGGAGCACTCTTCTTCTTTGGGCGCCCATTCTTGTCTCTGTTTGCCACAGAACCAGCCGTTATCGCAGCTGGTATGCATAGAATTAGGATTATGGGATTCTCCTATGCATTCAGCGCCTTTATGGACTGTGCGATTGCATCTTCCAGAGGAATCGGCAAGAGCATTGCTCCTACATTTATTGTAATCATGGGATCCTGTGTATTTCGTATTATATGGATCTATACGGTATTTGCTTACTTCCATACAATTCCATCTCTGTATCTGCTGTACATCTTCTCCTGGGGACTCACAGCGATTGCAGAAACCATATACTTTAAAGTTAGTTTCAAAAAAGTGCTTGCATAATAGATTTTCCAAAAAAAGAGGGGTTTTCACAGATATCCAACATCTGTAAAAATCTCCTCTTTTTTCTTTCTACTATTTATTCTGCACTTGTTATACTTTTATCAATCCTCAAGTACCAGCTTAGCTGCTCCGCAGATTCCTGCATCATTTCCAAGAGTAGCAAGCTTGAACTTCACATTCTTATTTGCAAAGAACGCTTTTTCCATAAATGGTTTTTCGATAAATGAAAGCAGAACTTCTCCTGCTTTGGACACTCCGCCACCAATTACAAATACAGCCGGATCCAGTACTGCTGCCATATCTGCCATTGCATGTCCTAAGTAATTTCCCATCTCTGTCGCAACTTCAATCGCAACTTCGTCTCCTTCTTTGACTGCATCGAAAACAGCTTTTGCAGAAAGATCTTCTTTTGTCAGAATTGTTGCACGTGTCTCATGCTCCATCTTCTTTCTTGCAAGACGAGAGATACCTGTTGCTGATGCATACTGCTCCAGACATCCGTGTCCGCCACATCCGCAAGTATCTGTCTCTTCCAGATTCACACACATATGACCAATCTCTCCACCTGCTCCGTTCTCTCCCGTCAGGATCTTTCCATTGATGATAATGCCACCTCCAACACCTGTTCCAAGTGTGACCATGATCATATTGCGGTAACCAACACCGCCGCCTTTCCACATCTCGCCAAGTGCTGCGACATTCGCATCATTTCCAAACTCTGCTGTCAATCCTGTCAGTTCTTCCAGCTCTTTCTTTGCATTCTTATATTTCCAGCCAAGATTCGCAGAACCGTTGACAATTCCATCTACAGTAACAGGAGCCGGCACACCGACACCGATTCCAAGAACCTGTTCTTTCTCAATGCCGTGCTGCTCTAACTTACCATTGATTGCTTCTGCAACATCCGGAAGAATCGCCGCACCTTCATTCTCAGTTCTTGTCACGATCTCCCATTTCTCTACAATAGCACCTGCCTCACTGAACAGACCAAGTTTAACCGTTGTTCCCCCGATATCAACACCAAAACAATATTTCATAAATCTATCTCCGTTTCTTTTTATATTTCACATAAGAATGCGGTACTCTGTAACATTTGTACCGCATCCTCTGTTTCTCTTTTGTTTTATTTTCTTCTCTTTGCCAGATTCTCCTGCACACGTTTGTACAATTCCTGTGCGGCGTTGTATCCCATCTGCTTCTGTCTGTGGTTAACTGCAGCAGATTCTACGATGATCGCCAGATTACGTCCCGGACGGATCGGAATATTATGGCAGACAACTCGGTTTCCAAGGAATTCTGTATATTCCTCCTCCAGACCAAGTCTGTCGTATTCTTTCTCTCTGCTCCAGTCTTCCAGAGTAATGACCAGATCGATATTCTGTGTTTCTCTTACGCTCTGTACACCGAACATAGACTTTACATCCACGATTCCGATACCACGCAGCTCGATAAAATGTCTTGTGATATCCGGTGCAGAACCAACCAGTGTATCGTCACTGACTTTGCGGATCTCAACCACATCATCCGTCACAAGACGATGTCCACGCTTGATCAGTTCAAGAGCTGCTTCGCTCTTACCGATTCCACTTTCTCCCATGATCAGAACTCCGACACCATATACGTCAACAAGCACTCCATGAATGGAAATGCACGGAGCAAGTTTTACATTCAGCCAACGGATCAGTTCTCCCATAAAGGAGGATGTCTTCTTACATGTACCGAATACCGGAATATCATTTTTCTGAGCAATCTCAATGAAGCTTTCATCCGGCTGAAGTTCATTGCTGAAAATAATACATGGTACTTTATGTTCCAGAAGTTTCTGATAAATCTCAACTCTTTTCTCTTCTTCCAAAGTCTCCAGATAGGCACACTCTACATTCCCTATAATCTGTACACGATTCAGATCAAAATGATCGAAAAATCCTGCCAACTGAAGTGCCGGTCTGTTCACATCCGGAACAAGAACTTCACGTTCTGTGATATCTACTTCCGGAGTGAGATTTTTCAGATTCATCTTTTCAACGATATCGGTTAATTTCACACCACTCATCTTGTAATCTCCTTTTCCTGTATCTCTTTTCGTTTCAGACATGCTGCCTTGATAAGCTCAAGAGATATATGATACTTACTGCTCGCATAAATCCAACATTTCTCTACATGTCCCATCGCCTGTACATAAGTATATCATGATTTTCTTTTCGATAAAACCCTTAATCATGAAAGAATTGATAAACCGATTCTGCTGCCTTCTCATTCATTGACGGAAGCTGCGCCAGTTCTTCTACTGTTGCGCTCCGGATTGCATCCAGGCTCAGATAATGCCGCATCAATGCCTTTCTTCTGGCCGGACCGATTCCTTCAATATCATCCAAAACGGAATGTACCTGCCCTTTGCCACGCAGCTGCCTGTGGAACTCGATTGCAAACCGATGGGCTTCATCCTGAATTCTTGTGATCAGTTTAAATGCTTCTGAATTGCGGTCAATCGGGATTTCCACATTATTATAATATAATCCTCTTGTTCTATGATTGTCATCTTTCACCATACCACAGACCGGAATATTCAGCTTCAACTCATCAAGCACCTGCAATGCAATATTTACCTGTCCACGGCCTCCATCCATCAGAATTAAATCCGGAAATGTTGTAAATTTCCCAGCTTCCGCATTCTCCTCACGTTCTTTTAATCCATGTGTAAAACGACGCGTAAGAACTTCTCGCATGCTCGCATAATCATCTGGTCCTTTCACGCTCTTGATTTTGAACTTCCTGTAATCATTCCGCTTTGGTTTTCCTTTCTCATAGACAACCATAGAGCCTACCGATTCGAAACCATTTGTATTAGAAATATCATATGCTTCCATACGGACGATCTTTTCCAGCCCCAGTAAAGATGCTATCTCCTTCACTGCACCAATCGTACGTCCTTCTTCCCTCTTTAGCCGCTCTTTATCTTTAGACAGAACCATCCTCGCATTCTCTTCCGCCAGTTCTACCAGCTTTTCTTTTGTACCTTTCTTCGGCACACGGATCGTTACTTTCTGCCCCTTCTTCGCGCTCAGCCAGGATTCAAGAAGTTCCTGCTCTTCGATTTCTTCCGGCAGCATCAGCTCACCTGGAAGAAAAGGGGTTCCTGCATAATACTGTTTGATAAAACTGTTCAGAATTTCAGATTTTTTATCCTCTTCGCTGATTCTCAGATAGAAATGGTCTCTTCCGATCAATCTTCCGCCACGGATAAAAAAGACCTGTACAACTGCATCCTCGTCCTGGCATGCAACTGCCATGACATCTCTGTCTTCCCCACTGGAATCTGTAATCTTCTGTTTCTGAGCCACCTTTTTTACACTATTTAATAACTCTCTATATTCGATTGCTTTCTCAAATTCCAGTGCCTCCGAAGCGGCCATCATCTTATCTTCCAGATCTTTTAAAATCATATCAAAATTTCCATTTAGAAAACGGATCACCTCATCAATGGATTTCCGGTATTCTTCCTGAGAAATATATCCCTGACACGGCGCCTCACACTGCTTGATATGATAATTCAGACACGGACGCTCTTTTCCAATGTCTTTTGGAAGTGAACGATTACAGCTTCTTATATGATACAGCTTATGGATCAGATCAATTGTGTCACGCACTGCCTGTGAGCTTGTATAGGGGCCGAAATAACGTGCTTTATCTTTTTTCATCTGACGTGCCAGCATAATGCGTGGATATGCTTCACCGGTTGTTACTTTTATAAACGGATACGCTTTGTCATCCATAAGCATCGTATTATATTTGGGCCGATGTTCCTTGATCAGATTACATTCCAGAACAAGTGCTTCCAGTTCCGAATCTGTCACAATATATTCAAAGCGGCGGATATGTGTTACCATCTGTTCGATCTTAACCCCTTTATTCCTGCTGCTTTGAAAATACTGCCGCACACGGTTTTTCAGGCTGATTGCTTTTCCGACATAGATAATCTGATCCGTCTCATCATGCATCAGATAGACTCCCGGCCTTCCCGGAAGCTTTTTTAATTCTTCCTGTATATTAAAATTATAATTTTCCATAGATCCTATTTCTTGCCTCTGCTACAGACCAGCTATGTTCTTCTGCAATTTTGGAAACATCATCATACTCGAGTTTTTCTTTCACCACTCCATATCCGGATGCTCTCTTCACATGAACGGTTCCATATTCTGTCTGCACTTCGTCTATTTTCCGCTTAAGTCCATATCTTCTACAAAAATACTCTCTGACACCAAGTGTTGAAGTGTGTTTGAATATCAGCTGTAGAAAATACTCTTTCTGCTCTGCCCTGCACATACATGTAAGCAGAATCCCCGGCCGGTTTTTCTTCATTTGAATGGAGGATGTGTAAACATCCAATGCGCCTTCTTTGATCAGAAGCTCTGTCGCATACCCGATTTCCTCCGAAGTCATATCATCCAGATTACAGCACAGTTCCAAAATTTCTTCTTCTACCTTGTCTTGCGTTTCTCCAAGAATCGCACGCACACAGTTCAGTCTTTCATACTCTCTTTTTCCAAAACCATAACCGATTTCTTCCATCTGCAGAACCGGCATCTGTTCATACTTTTTAACAAAATGCTTCAGAAGTGCGGCTCCTGTCGGTGTACAGAATTCTCCCTCCAGGTCTCCTGCATACATTGGAATTTCTTTCATCAGATACGCTGTTGCCGGTGCTGGCACCGGAAGGATTCCATGTGCACATTTCACATGACCATATCCGACACGAACCGGTGACGCAAGAATCTGATCCACCTGAAGTTCATTCAGCAAATAGCAGACAGCCACAACATCAGCCACTGCATCCATCGTCCCAACCTCATGGAAATGGATTTCATCCATGCGCTGACCATGCGCCTTTCCTTCCGCCTTTGCAATCAATTTATAAACTGCAACTGCGTCCTGTTTTACCTGATCTTCAATTTTTAACCGATTGATCAGACGAACGATCTGAGACATTGAGTGATGTCCGTGTTCTTGTGTATGCTTCTCTGGTTCTTCTGATTTATGTCCGATCTGCTCTTCCGTCTGCATATGAGGATTCTCTTCTTCCTGTCCTTTCACAAACACGCGGACCTGATATCCTCTGATTCCGCCTCTTGTACACGCCACCAACTGATATTTTACCCCCGGGATTTTCAGATCATTCAACTTTTTCACCTGTTTTACAGGTTCTGAAAACAACTGCAATAATGAAGCCGTCAGCATATCCCCTGCTGCTCCCATCCCACAGTCTAAATATAATATCCTCATTCCTTCGTTCTCCTCTCTATGTGATTGATCCGGCTTGCAAGAAATCCCGCGCCAAATCCATTATCGATATTTACAACACTCACTCCGCTTGCACAAGAATTCAACATAGAAAGAAGCGCTGATACGCCACCGAAAGATGCTCCATATCCAACACTTGTCGGAACTGCGATCACCGGGCAATCCACCAGTCCTCCAATCACACTGGCGAGTGCTCCTTCCATTCCAGCTACAGCAATAATGACACGAGCTTCCATTAATTCGTCGAGATGTCCAAGCAGACGATGTACTCCTGCGACGCCTACATCATATAAACGGATCACTTCATTTCCAAGTGTCTCTGCTGTTCTTGCAGCCTCTTCTGCAACAGGGATATCGCTTGTCCCGCCTGTTGCCACAACTATTTTCCCGTCTCCATCCTTTATTGGAGCTTCGCCTATAAACCCAATCCGGCTGACTTCGTCATATTGAAGTTCCAGGTGTTCTCCCACGTAAATCGCTGACTCCTTATTCATTCTTGTGATCAGGACTGCTTTCTGTCCCTTTTCCTTCATTGCTTCTGCAATCCGGAAAATCTGTTCCGGTGTCTTTCCTTCTCCATAAATCACTTCTGCCACACCCTGGCGCATGGCTCTGTGATGGTCAATCTTGGCAAAACCAAGATCTTCAAAAGGCTCTTCTTTTAACTTCAAAGCTGCCTGTTCTACATCCATTGTTCCGGATGCTACCTGTCTTAAAAGATCTATCATTTCCTTTTGTTCCATCTTTTTCGCCTCATTCTAATTCTTCTTATCCAGGGTTTCATTCATACTTCCCATTCTGTACCCTGTTAGATCCATTGTAACATAAGTGAATCCGAACTGCTTAAATTGTTTTACAATATCCTCACGGACTTCTTCCTGAAGCAACTTCAAAAACTCTTCCGGCATTACTTCGATCCTCGCCATCCTTCCATGCATACGGACACGAAATTGCCGGAAGCCATGTTCAAGCAATAACTGTTCTGCGTTTTCCACCATGATCAACTTCTCTTTGCTGATTGTTTCTCCGTATACAAATCTTGAAGCCAGACAGGCAAAAGATGGCTTTTCCCAGGTTGAAAGTCCCATCTCTTTTGACAATTCACGAATCTCCGCTTTTGTAAGTCCTGCTTCGCGCAGTGGACTTTTTACTCCTAATTTCGCCACAGCCTGAAGCCCCGGTCTGTAGTCGCCAAGATCATCCATATTAGAACCTTCTGCAACATAAGCAATTTCATTTTTCTCTGCAATTGCTCCAATCTTTTCAAACAGTGCATGCTTGCATAAATAACATCTGTTCGGTGGGTTCTGAGAAAATCCTTCAATCTTCATTTCATCCACCTGACAGACCTTATGACGGATATCTTCTTTTTTGCAAAATGCAATTGCCTCATTTAGTTCTCTCTTTGGAAAGGAACCGGATTGTACTGTGATCGCCATCACATTATCTCCCAATATCTCATGTGCCACCTTTAATAAAAATGTAGAATCAACTCCACTGGAAAATGCAATCGCAACACTGTCCAGTTCTTTTATGTACTCTTTTAAATGTGCTAATTTATTATGTAATTCATCCTGCATCTTTTTCCTCCTGTCTTGTTACTGTTCACACGATGTGCGACCAGCAACGCATCTCGCCATTTTAAATCGC